>JAQZAZ010000206.1 GCA_029239355.1 Sphingobacterium sp. | reverse complement strand
AACAAAGAAATTTATAGCGTCAATGCTATTTATCGGCTTATGTCTAGTGTCGCAGGCACAAACCAACAGAAACTCCAAACCAGAATCAGATCCTGATAACCTCGCCAAAGAATACTTTTCACAAATCATGGGTGTTGCCGTCTCGGCAACAACGAATACAAAGCTTTATCAATTTGTCTATGAATGGCTAGGCACTCCATATCGTTTGGGCGGGGATTCAAAACGAGGCATTGATTGTTCTAAATTTTCTTACGAATTATATGACAAAGTTTTTAATACGTCATTAGGTTACAATAGCCGTAATCAATATTCACAGGTAAAGACAGTGCAAAAGAACGAATTGAAAGCAGGAGATTTGGTTTTCTTCAAAATTAGAAGTAGAAGCATCACCCATGTAGGTGTTTATATTGGTGATAATAAATTTGCTCATGCTTCATCTAGCAAAGGCGTTATGATCAGCAACTTGGACGAACCGTATTGGAGACGTTATTATTATAATGGTGGTCGCTTACCAGAAGACAATAAAACGCTTACTGCCGAAATATTAAAAGCAGAAAAAGATAACAAACTGAACTAAGGTTCATTTATTGACATAAAAAAGTCCAAAGCTTTAACTTGCTTTGGACTTTTTTTATACAATTTATTATCCTATTTTTACCTTATAATCATTGAAATGCTATTATGTCTTCAAAGAAAACACTCATCTTAAATAAAGAACAAATAAAACAGAAGTCTATCCGTATTGCCTATCAAATTTTAGAAGACAATTTTGAAGATGAAACGCTTGTTTTAGTTGGGATTGCCGATCGGGGTTATGTATTTGCGCAACGCCTTCAAACAATATTAAAGGAGATTTCAGACAAAGAAATTCTTTTGATTAAAGTTACCATGAAGAAAACAAGCCGCTCATTGAGTGCGGGCACAGACTTATCCGTTGACATTGCAAAAGACAGAACAATCATCCTAGTTGATGATGTATTAAATAGTGGCAGGGCACTGGCCTACGGTTTGGGTGTATTCCTGAATGTACCATTGAAAAAGATGAGAACAGCCGTTCTGATCGATAGGAGCCATCACAAATTCCCAATCTTTAGTGACTATTATGGCACTAAATTGTCCACTATTCTAAAAGAACACGTCACCGTTACGCTAGAAGAATTTGATAATGAAGAAGATGCGGCCTGGTTAGTATAACCATGCTGCTACTTCTTTGACACCTTCAGTTTCATTCCGGGTTTGATTCGACTCCCATTTAAATCATTATCTCTTTTTAACCGGCTAACAGATACGCCATTTTTATTGGCAATCTGAGATAGGGTATCCCCCCTTTTAACGACATAATACGCCGTACGGGAAGAAGTACGTTGTTGACTCTTCTTAACCGATTTTTCAGCGTTGTGCGCTAATTTTGCATTCACAAAATTATCTTCTTTCTTGATCAATAAAGTTTGTCCCGGTACAATCTGATTTCCGCGAAGACTATTCCAGGATTTTATATCCTGAACAGTAACCTCAAATTTTTCGGCTATTGAGGCGAATGTCTCCCCCACTTTCACTTTGTATTTTCCGTCTTTTAAAAGCGCTGCAGGCTCATTAATACCAGCGGCACTCATACCTGAAGTAGGTACTGGTGTATTAAGTGCAGCATAAAGCTCTTCTCTCGCTATTTTCTTGTCGAAAACAGGCAGCACTAACCTTAACGGACTTTCTTCTCTACCATTTAAAATATTCTTCTTAAAGCTAGGGTTTAGTGCTCTGAGGGTTTCTTTGGATATATCTAACGCATCTGCGACCTGGCTTAACGAAATTCGTTTGCTGATGTCTAAGACTTGAGTTCGTGGGGGAAACTCTGTCTCAGCAGCCGTAATATTGTTTTCCTCAGCATATTTCATCGCATAGGTCATGGCAATGAATTTTGGGATGTAGTTTTGTGTTTGTTGGGTCAAATAAGGGGCAATATCCCAAAACGTAGGCTTCTCTTTCCCTGATCGTTGAATCGCCCGTCCTACAGCTCCTCTCCCACCGTTATAGGAAGCAATTGCTAAAAGCCAATCACCATACTCCTCATAAGCTTCCTTTAGGATTTTGGCTATGGCATAGCTGGAAGCAATCGGATCCATCCGCTGGTCTGTATAGCTATCTACAGTCAAATTGTAGGTCTTCGCTTCATAATACATCAACTGCCATAGTCCTGTAGCGCCTGCACTTGAGATATCCCGCGGATTTAGAGAAGATTCAACTACACTTAGATATTTCAATTCGCGAGGTACACCAACTTCATCTAGAATTCGATCAAACATTGGAAAGTAATATTGTCCAAGTCCCATCATTCTACACATATAAGAATTGTAATTATCAGAGGTGTATTTGGATATCAGCTCTTTTATCCGAGGGGAATAATTTAATGGTACTTCGCGTTCAATTGCTTTGAGTTTTCGAACAAGTTGTATCTCTTCGTCAGTAATCGTTAAATCATCTTGTCGATTATTTCCTAAAGATTTGACGCTATCTAAGTATTGGTAAATCTCCTGTTTTTCTTTTTCAATCCGTTCTTGGATTATGTGATGAGTGGCTTCTTTCATGCCATCTACAGCGCTTTCTTGAGCCATGAGTGGCAGCACAGAACACAGCCCTCCTAGTATTGAAATTAACGTCTGTTTTCCGATCATAAATTTACTGTTAAATCCAGGTCTGATTCTCTTCTTGAAAAATCAACAATAATCTAAACGCTTAGATATGGATTTTAGTATAAAAATGGTTTAGGACCCATTCAGCTATAGGCCCAAAATAAAACAAAATACGATTTTGTTCATCACAAAATCGCATGTATGTTATATGGGAATATTTCCCCTTATTTCGTATTATCTTCTACTTCAGATTTTTTCTCGGGTGAGGATTCATCTTTTTGGCCTTCTTTGAATTCCTTCACTCCCTTACCCAATCCGCGCATCAATTCAGGAATCTTCTTGCCACCAAACAATAGTAACAATATTACTACAATGATGATTAACTCTTGCCCCCCGATTCCCATGATTAATAATGATGTTGACATAACTATAATTTCTTGTTTTTCAATTCTTTTAAACTAAATCTTTTCTCTCTCCTTACAAATGTAATGATAATTATTAAATATAGTAATTATTTCTTATCTCGCCAACCAGGACATCGGATTCAACGGAGTTGATCCTTGATAAACCGAGAAGTCGACCATAGGTACACCTGTATCTGAATCCACATCCGCGGTACCGATCGTTTGACCTGTACTGACCTTCTGTCCCTTAGAAACACTAACACTACCTAAGTTATTATACACCGTAAAATACTCACCGTGTTTAATCATCACGATACGTTGCCCATACATTGTCAGAACACTACTTACCTCACCTGCGAAAACTGCTTTAACAGCGGCGCCGCTAGAGGTTTGTATTTTTACAGATTCGTGATCCCAGTTCACATTTCTACCGACACTTTCCCCACCAAATCCTTGCATAACTTTCGCATTGGAAACCGGCCATGGCAAGCTACCACGATTGGATCTAAAATCATTGGAAAGTTTGATCGCTTCCGGTGTACTGCGCAAAACCTCAGAATCTGATTTACGAACGGTGCTACCCTTAGTACTCGTATTGCCTTTACCTTTGGGAGCATTTGCCGACTCATTAGCTTTCCGATTACGCTCAGCAGCGGCCTCAGCAGCACGACGGGCAGCTTCTGCACGTCTTCTTTCAGCTTCAATCTCTCTTCTGATAATTTCTTTAATCGCCGCATTGATACGACGCTCTTCTTTTTGCTTCTGCGTGATGTCTTTCTTTACACCACGTTCTGTAACAATAAGTTCGCTCAATTGTCCGGAATAGACAGAGCGTTGTTGAGCAATTGTTCGTTTTTCATTTTCTTGCTCTTTCATTAGTGCCACCTGTTTATTTCGGTCGGCCTTCAATTGCGCGATTTTTTGCTCGATCTGTTTCTTTGTATTCTCAATATCAGCAGCCTTTAATTTTCTAGAATCATTAAATTGTTGCAAATATTTTACCCGTCTAAATCCTTGGTTAAAATCCTTGGAAGCAAAAATAAACATCAGTTTATTGTAAGCATTTCGGTTACGAAAAGCAAACATGACCATTTTTTCATAATCACGTTTCATTTTTTCCAATTCAGCTTTCAATTTATTCACAGCAGCAGTATTTGCATTAATGTGCCTGTTGATTACGGCTACTTCAGAAGTAATTGTATTTATCTTTTGTTCACGTAAGTTGATTTGCTTACTCAACGCTGTCACCTGTTGTTGTGTCAACGATTTTTCCTTGGCAATTTCCTTAACAGTTTTCTGCAATTCAGCAATTTCACGATTGAGTTTCTCCCGTTGCTTTTCCAGCTCAGCTCTTGTCTGCGCCGCAGAAATACCAATCATCAAGATGAATGCTATTATACCAAATATCGTTTTCTTAAAGTTCATTTACAGTACTATTTATTTCGTGTTTGCTCTTTCCCAACCCCATTACAT
Organism: Sphingobacterium sp.; assembly: GCA_029239355.1. Lineage (GTDB taxonomy): Bacteria > Bacteroidota > Bacteroidia > Sphingobacteriales > Sphingobacteriaceae > Sphingobacterium. Next base: position 2,879 of record JAQZAZ010000206.1, on the reverse strand, counting down.
TCATCTACAATAGCGAACTAAATGCGAAAGTAATAAATCTAACGGAAATAGATCACTTCTTATCGGATTACTTTATATCGCGATGATACTGAAAACGGCATTTCAACAGGTTCATTAAACGTAACCTTATTAAAATTAATCTCTGTTTTTATCTCTTGCCGTCCATCGGAAATAATCATTTTTAGCAGCATCGGAAATTCCTGTCCAGAAGCTATTGCATATTCTCCATAATTTGCTTCGAGCAACTGTTTCTTCGACAACTGTGAAAGCCGAAACTGATAAGGTCTATTGTTATTGTTCAATTTATATAAAAAACTAAGCTCATTCAATTTTCCATCCAATTGTACAGAATTTGGATCCTGCTGGAAATTCACCGCATCTATATCCGACAAAAGATTAACGGATAGATTAGCCAATAGTAAATCCTGCAGATTAGAGAAAGTAAGATCTGAGCTTGCAAATCGATAGAGATAACCAAATGGTTTGACCATATACTCACTCTGCAGCTTATTCAGGATTTGTACACTATCCGGTGTAATTAAAACCCGAGCGACTTCAATCCCAAGTGTTGCTGAGATAGAAATCCAGATTTTTTTATCTTTTTCAATCCGGATATTAGAGGTAACATCAAAGTTGTCTTTACCAATATCAAGACGCATCTTTGCCTTGCCCGAAAAGGTCGAGTAATTTAGATTGGTCAAAAAGAGGTTACGCAGTGTCGTCTTCTTCGCTTCACGAGTATTGTCTTTGACGACCAATTCATTTTCCGATTTGAGATCTGCTCCTTTCAGCAGTTTCTTTTTTGAGCTACAGGAAGAAAGCAAAAACGCCAGAACACCTATCCAAACAATTTTATTCCACATAACTTTTAGTCTCAACCTTCTTTTTTAGTTTCTGTTTACTTTCGTCAGAATCCGTCCCTTTTTCCAGTGCCAGATTCCATTGTTTAACAGCTTCAGTAGTCTTGCCCAACTTCATCAAAATATCGCCATAATGCTCAAGTAATACTGCTGTTTGTGGATTTGTATTTTTCAGGGCCTTTTCGATCCAAATTAACGCATCCTTGTATTTACCATCAGCAAATAAGACCCAAGCATACGTATCTTCAAACGTACCGTTGTTGGGTTGCAACGTTGTAGCCATAGCAGCATACTTTGTCGCCTCATCAAGTCGTTCCTTTCTTAACGATAAATAGTACGCTAAATTGTTCATGGCAGTCACATTTGTACTATCCAATCGAATCGCTTCCATATAAGCTGCGTCCGACTCTTTATACATTTTCAATGTATTGTAGATATCACCCAGTCCACCATAAATATTGGCTTGCAAAAAAGGTGTTTCATCCTGCGCATTATTTAATGCGGCTTCCATAAACTTACGACTATTCTCTGTATCTTTTTTCATCAGATAAGCCATACTGGTGAAATAAAGTATGGTCGGATTATTGGCCACATAATGTAAGGCTTCAGCGCCATGGGCTATGGCTTGATCAAATTCCCCTTTATCCATATCCAGGCTCATCAACATCCGCCAAGCATCGATCTGATAGGGATTCATACTCACAGCTACAGCAAGTGAACTTTGCGCCGCCGTCTTATCTTCGTTGAGCCACAACACCTGTCCTTTGGCCATGTGGCTTTCGGCAATTCGCGGATGGACCTCAACTAAGGTATTTGCCAGCTCCAAAAGCTGCGCATTTGTGTAGGGGCTTTTAGGCCCCAACAAAGTCATGATGATTCTATTTTTATCACCAAAATCAATCTTTTTGGATTGAAATCCTTTTTTTAGGGCATCGAACGATAATTTGATCTTTTTATCAAAGCGGTACAGATCTGCTAAATCAAAATAAAGAAAATCTTCCTGTGAAGTTTGAATTCCTTTATTGATATACTCCAAGGCAAGTTTTGAGTTTTTGGAAAGGTTATAAGCCTGTGCCAATTGCCCATATACTTGGGCCAATTTGGTCCCATTATCAGCCCAAGGTTTCAAAAGGTCAATTACCGCCTTATGATTACCAGCATCGTTCAACAGCACGCTACCCACCATATCCAATGTATCAGAAGCAGATTCAATTTCCTTTGTTTTATAAAAATACTCCAACGCGACGTCCTTATGACCTCCGTTAAAAAGTAGCATAATTCGTTCACGCTTTAATGAAGCCGTATTATTATCATCTAAATCAATCAATTTATCTAGATAGATCAATGCACTATCTGCATCGTTTTTGCTTTTGAACGCATCGACAGCGAAGCTTAGGTATTCGGGTTTCGGTTCAATTTCCAAAGCGGCTTTTATGGCTTCTATCGCGGCATTTTGATTTCTCATTTGGGCAAAAAGGATAGCCTTCGTAAAATAGATATCATCCGCTTTGGGGTAATCTGCAAGTATGGCATCTAAAGAATCTACACCAGGACCAATTTTCCCTTGTTTCAGTATTTCTTGTACATTTTTGAGTCGCGCATCATAAGGTCTACTCTTCTTTTCCAACGATTGGGCCTGCAAGAGGCTAAGGGTAGTAAGGAATAAACCAACAAAAATTAAAACAACTCGTTTATCTAAAAAATTCAATCTCATCTACTTCCACTAAATAATTAAAAATTCTTTTTGCAATATACTAACTAATGTAACAATATTCATTCGAGGAAGTTGTAAAAATATTGAGATTGGTTCACTCTATTGGAAACTCAGCTCGTTTTCAATAAAATAAGCAAAATAGATTTTAAAATATAGAATAATAGATGTACCTTTGCAGACCCTTGTGATAAGGGGAAGAAATAAAATTTTAACAAATTATTTAAACAAAAGCAAGTGAATACGTTAAGTTACAAAACTGTCTCTGCCAACAAGAACACCGTTAACAAAGAGTGGATCGTTGTTGA
>JAQZAZ010000205.1 GCA_029239355.1 Sphingobacterium sp. | reverse complement strand
TGGATGTATGCTAACACATACTTTAGAAAACTGCAAAGGCTTAAGGTGTCTATATTATATGCAGAATGGGTATCTATGTGATACTCGCTTTGATTGATACTATTTCCCATAAGGAGTATCCAGTATCAATCAAATAAGAAAAAAATCTTCAAAAGATTCTTCTGAAATTACTTATACCTAAAAAAAATAGGGAAAGTAAAACAGTTATCAGGAATGGGCAATCAAATACAATCCTCAAACATATGTTGGGGGTATAAGGGGGGGCATTTTCTATGTACCCCCTATATTTACGCCAAATTATATCTTTTTATTGTCTAAACACACGTTGAGACTGTAGTGAAGCTAAGTAGATAAAACCTAGTAATATCAAGCCTTAGAGCGATTAGTCGTTCTGAGGCTTGATGTGTTTTTAGGCAAAGTTGTGTTTGAAGCAACATATTTTCATGTTCCCAAATGGGTAGGTGGGGACACTATTTGGTAAAATCCAGGTATTTCGCGCCAAAGTATAGATATTGTCAAAAGGTTTGAAGTTTAGTAGAGATTGGTATAGAATATAGAAAATATTCTATTTAGGGGAGGTAGTAGTATGAAACATATGGGAACAAAAGCACTTGAAAAAAACCGACTGATTTTGCGCTGCTTTAATATTGATGATGCACAAGCAATGTTTGATAATTGGGCAAGTAATGTAGAAGTTACAAAATATTTAACATGGCCTGCTCATAAAGATGTATCAGTATCAAAAGCATATATTGAATCTCTTATTCAGAACTATAGTAATGCCAATACATATGATTGGGGTATTGAATTAAAAAAAGCTGGTCAGGTGATAGGTTCATGGGGGTAGTTCGTTGCAACGATGAAATAGATTGTGCTCATATAGGTTATTGTATTGGAAAGCAATGGTGGAACAAAGGAATTATATCAGAGGCTTTTGCTGCAGTGATTGAATTTCTATTTTATGAAGTTGGAGTAAATCGTATTGAATCACGCCATGATACTAAAAATCCAAATTCAGGTAAGGTAATGATTAAATGTGTTCTTCAATACGAGGGTACTTTACGAGAATCAGATATTAATAATCAAGGCATCTGTGATGCAGCATGGTATTCTTTACTGAAAAGAGACTACTATAAGAAATGACTATAATCTTGAGTTGAATACACAAACCAAGATTACCATACTACAAATCTTCCCTAAGAAGATACTTACCAATTCACTTGAGCATCATCAAGGTATTAAGGTGATGCTTGAGAATGGTATTGTAGGTAGAGCGAAAGAAGTAAGATAAGATTAGAAACAAGCATTATGCCTAAAATGATCACCCTATGCAAAGAAATAAATTTTGTTATGAGGTATCATATTTGCGAAGGAGGATATCGTATTGAATGCTTTTGATAGAATGAACGCGGTTATAGATTATATTGAAGAAAATATAACTGAAGAGATTAGTTATAAGCAAGCTGCAGATATTGCCTGTTGCCCACAAAACCAATTTCAACGATTTTTTTCTTATATCACTGAGATTACATTAACGGAATATATCAGGAGACGACGATTGACTTTAAGCGCCTTTGAATTGCAAAAAGGTAAATTAAAGGTAATGGATGTGGCTTTAAAATATGGCTATGACTCACATGCTTCATTTACTCGTGCATTTCTGGCTTTTCATGGTATTTCACCATCAAAAGCCAGAAATAAAAGTAGAGTATTTAAGATATATCCCAAATTAACCTTCCAAGTTCAGAATATTAATAAAGAATGGAGTGGTAGCAAAATGGCTGTATTAGGTAAAATTGAATTTATTGAGCTTCCTTTTGTTAGAATGATAGGTATAAAGGTAGTAAACGACGGAGGTAATAATCCGGTTCCTGAATTATGGGAAAAGTGTTTTAGAGAAAATACACTTGATGTGCTGGAATGCACTTCACCAGTAATAGATTATTATATCGGTTGGATGGGAGAATATAATAACGAAACAGGAGCATTTACTTATATAGCGGGTATGCTAATGCCAGCTGGAATGAGAGTCCCTGATGGTTTTGATTATCGGGATTTACAGCCGTGTATCATAGGAAACGGATTTATCAATGGTAATTTTGCTAATGGTGATGTTTTCAGGCACTCACATGATTTAACTGTAGGTGGAATATTAGAAAATGGATATGAGCCAGATTATTCATATGGTTGGAGTGCAGAAGTATATGCTAAGGATTTATCTTTTGATGCAGAAGAGGGCACCATTAATTATTTTTGTCCATGTAAAAAATCACACATATAAAGTGTAAAGGGGCAATACCATATTCACATAAAAACCAGTTGATATGTTCCCGCGAACGGACAAAATGTAAAAAATAGCGTAGATAAGTTCCCGCGTACTGAAATATTGCAGAATATGAACCAGACATCAAGATGAGCCTGTCGGGCCACGTTGAGACTGTAGTTAAGCTGAGCAAATAAATGTCCCCCCACATAAAACAAACTCTTTCCGACCCCACCCAGGCAACGCCTAAACCAAGCCTAAAACGCAGGGTTAAACGCAAGCCACAAATACCAGAGAGTTGCCCCTAACAGAACTATTGGGGATCAAAGGAAAGAGCAGGGTAAAGAACAGGGAAAAGATAGGTTCAAGGGGACAAAAAGCAGGTAAAATAACAGAATAAAAATACCAAATCGGAAACGACTTTGTTTTAGTGAGAATAAAGTTAATCCCGATTTTTGGGTTTTGTGAGAGAAAAAACGGGGCGAAAATGGGGAAAGTGAGTAAGGGATTATTTTATGGGGCAACGAGGGAAGTGGGTTTGTGGGGGGTGGGGATTACCCAACTTAGTTTTAGCAGTACAATAAAATCCTTGATAACAAAGGCTTAGAGCGTTTTGCGTTTTAGGTCTTCAATGTTGTTTTTTAAGACAGTGCAAAACAAAATGCATTGGGCTGCACATGGAAAAACTGCTGCAGAAAAGATTTTTTACGCAGTAAATGCAAGTAAACCTCATATGGGTATGCTCAGTTTCAAAGGAGAACAGCCTATACAAGCAGATACACTGGTAGCAAAAAATTATTGCACAGAAGATGAGTTAGCTTCTTTGAACAGTGTTGTGTCTGCTTATCTTGAATTTGCTGAAATGCAGGCGAGAAGAAGAATTCCGATGTATATGTCAGATTGGATTGAAACATTAGATGGATTTCTGAAATTGTCCAAGCATGAAATTTTTACTCATGCGGGAAAGATTAGTGCTAAGACTGCTGAACTTAAGGCTAAAGAAGAATATAAGAAGTATAAAGCTTTGAATATCGGTGATGTTTCAAAGGCCGAGAAAGATTACATCAAAGCAATAGAGGATATGGAAATGAAGTTGCTGGGTGAAGCAGATAAAAACTAAGTGGGTATTATAGCAATAATGGGCAGTACGAACGTTATTAATTAACACGTTACACTTGTAAACATAATAAAAATTACAGATATCAAAAGAAGATAATCTCAAAGTTGATTTTTGTATCAGAATATTTGGGTCTTAACGAAGTATTGGATAATCATAAATAATGTTACATAAGTCTAGTTTTATTTTTTACGAATATAAAAGGAGGAGATAACCTTGCAGCATTAGAACTATTACAGAAAACGCATAAGGGGAAAATTGACCTTATCTATATTGATCCACCTTACAATACTTTAAAAGAAGGCTTTACTTATTCGGATGCATTAGTAGATAAAAACGATACCTTTCGGCATTCAAAATGGTGTTCGTTTATGTCTCCACGATTAAAAATAGCCAAGAACTTAATGGCAAAAAGTAGTGCAATATTCATTTCTATTGATGACAATGAAGTTGGAGCACTACGAATGCTTTATGATGAGATATTTGGACATCAAAAAATACTCGGTTTTGAGGGTTAACAAAAGGGAAAATCATCACCCGATTTCGCGGTTGCGAAAGGTGGTGGACACCATGAATGAACCTGTTCGTACCCAGAGCAAATCATATGCGGAAAGCTAAACGATTTCACAAGATACATGATGTGCTATTTCAAATCACAACCAAAGCACATAATGATTTGATTTTTGATTATCAAAGTGATAATATTGTCATAAGCTGTTAGGAGGGAATGTTATGGAACAAAAAGTTATGGATTGCTTTACACACCCAATAAAATGCAAACTGTTATTAGAGCTATATTCTGCCGGAAAGGCAACCGCTAAACAACTTGCAGAAATATATAATGATATTCCACAGGCAACCCTATACCGCTACTTGAAACGTATGACAAATGACGGTATTTTGAAAGTAGTCGAAGAAAATCAAATAAGAGGGACGGTAGAAAAAACCTATGCTGTTGCCATTGATTTAGAATCCAGTGGGCAGGAGTTAATTGGTGAAAACGCAGGCGATGCCTATATGCAAATGTTTATGCAGTATGTTTTTGGCTTTATCAAACGATTTCAAGAGTATTGTAAAAAACCGGATATAGATATTCCAAAAGACCAGTCGGGTTTTTCTCTTGCGCCGATATATGCAACCAATGAAGAATTGGCATCCGCGATAGATGAATACGCAAAAATCATTCAGCCGCTTTATAAGAATAGGCCCACGGCGGATAGAAAATCACGAACTATAGGCTTGATTATTTCACCGCCCGAAAATCACAACAAATAAGTATTTCAAAGCTCCTTTTATTATTCGTGTGGCAAAGGGGCTTTCTTCTTGACATTATATTATCAATATGATAATATAATCATTATGATAATTTTTAAAACATTGTGGGATGTGACTAATTCTATTGATGAGCAGGGAGGAAAACGCATGAAGGCAATCATCGTTGAAAAGCTGATAAAAATATACTCTGAAGGAAAAAAAGCATTAGATAATGTCAGTTTTGAACTCGACCAAGGTGAAGTATTTGGGTTTTTAGGACCTAATGGGGCTGGCAAGACTACAGCCATTAAACTTTTAAATGGCATGATTTCTCCATCAGAAGGTGCCTGCCATGTTTTTGGCATAGATCCATCAGTTAGTCCAGAGAAAGTTCATGCTATCTCTGGCGTGGTTACGGAGCATGCACAAATGTATGGAAATCTGACAGGGCAGGAAAACCTTGTGTTTTATGGCACGTTATTTGGAATTTCAAAAGAAGAAAGCCATAAGCGAGCACTTGCGTTACTAGAGCGATTGGATCTTACTGCCGCTAAAGACAAAAAGCTGACTACCTATTCTACCGGTATGCGCCAACGCCTTTCGTTGGCGAGGGCAATGATTCATACCCCCAAAATATTATTTTTGGATGAACCTACTTCCGGCTTAGACCCTGAGAGTGCGCAAAGTGTGAACAATATGATCAAAGAATTGGCAAGCGACAAAGGAACCACAGTTTTCTTATGTACGCATCAGCTACGTTATGCTCAGGAGGTCTGCTCCTCATATGGGCTGATCGATGATGGGACACTGCTGGCGGTAGGCAGCCTTGATGCTTTGCGGCGCAGGGTTTTCTCCGGGCTGAACGTTCATATTAAGTCAAACCGCTTTCCGGAAGGAATATCTTTCAGTAAAACTGAAGGACAGTGGGCTGAAATCAATGTGCAGACGGAGGAGGAAATTCCACCGATTGTGAAGCACATTGTGGATGCTGGCGGCAATGTCTATTCAGTGACGGCAAACAGATTGTCGTTGGAAGAAATATACTTCTCTCTGATTGAGAAACGGAAAGAGCAAAAGGAGGTTAGATAGTTATGAATACAATGCAATCCGCTTTAATTAGAAAGGATATACGAGGCATCGCCGCCAACAAGCAGTTGCTCGTAGCAATGATAAGTGTTCCCATAGCGCTGACAGTTGTTATGCCCTCAATTTTCATTATGCTGCTCCATTTTATGCCTAATGATTTGAGAGACTTTGATGCAATGCTCCGTATGTTGCCTATAGAAGTTCAGCCGGATAATATGAAGACTGCAATTATATCTCTTCTCTTAAACAACATTATGCCAGTTTTCTTTATTATAATTCCCATTATGGCCGCATCGATTATGGCAGCGAGTTCTTTCGTCGGCGAGAAGGAAAAGCGGACACTGGAAACGCTCTTATATTGTCCGCTTTCTCTAAAGCAAATATTCAGGGCTAAAATACTATCTTCGTTTATCATGAGCGAACTGGTTTCCATCGTGTCTTTCATCATTATGACACTTGTGACACAGATTGAAATATTTCTGACAACAGGCAGTCTGCTGTTACCGAATATCAGTTGGCTTGTGGTCTTATTACTTCTTTCGCCTGCTGTGTCCCTAATCTCAATTACGTTGATTGTGCGTGGCTCTGCCAAGGCGCAAACCATGGAAGAATCTCAGCAGCGCAGCGCACTTCTGGTTTTGCCGGTAATCTTTCTAGTGGCTGGGCAATTTATAGGGATTATCCTTATAAACATTTGGATTCTATTGGGCTTAGGCGCCTTGTTGGCAGTGATTGCATGGATTTTGATGAATGGCTCGTTTCAAAAGATAAGCTATGAATCAATGCTACGTTGATAGCAAAGCCCAAAACAAAAAACACTATAAAACCGTAAGGAGGTTTGTTTGATGGATATTCTATTGGATAATTTGCCAATCTTAATTCCGTTTATTGTTATTCAAGTCGCTTTTGGCTTGATTGCTCTCATTCATGTGTTGAGGCACCCGTATTACCGCTTCGGAAACAAAATAATGTGGGCGTTCGTCGTAATGCTCGTTAATATTTTTGGTCCGATTATCTATTTTGTCTTTGGAAGGGGGGAAGATCAATGAAAGATGTACTTTCCATAAAAGGATTATCAAAAAGTTTTGGTACTCAAAAAGTCATAGATAATCTTGACCTTTCTGTGCAAGAAGGTAGTGTTTTCGGATTTATCGGTCAAAATGGTGCGGGTAAAACAACAACCATGAAAATGACGTTGGGCTTACTGGAAGCTGCTGGTGGAGAGATTACCGTCTGCGGTGAAACCGTGAGTTATGGACAGACAAAAAACAATCATCATATTGGGTATTTGCCTGATGTCCCCGAATTTTATAATTATATGAAACCACTTGAATACCTTGCTCTTTGCGGCGAAATTGCAGGGCTGTCCAAATCGGAAACCAAAGGCCGAAGCGATGAACTTTTATCCCTTGTGGGGCTTAATGGTGTAAAAAAACGCATCGGCGGCTTTTCCCGCGGAATGAAACAACGGCTTGGAATTGCGCAAGCCTTGTTGTCACGCCCCAAGCTACTTATTTGTGATGAACCCACAAGCGCCCTCGATCCTGTCGGGCGAAAAGAGATACTTGATATTCTTCAAAAAATCAAAGGTACAACGACCGTAATTTTTTCAACGCATATTTTATCTGATGTAGAGCGTATTTGTGACCGTGTCGCAGTGCTGCACAATGG
>JAQZAZ010000002.1 GCA_029239355.1 Sphingobacterium sp. | reverse complement strand
CTGCTACTCAACCATGCAGAAATTTTCTGACGTTATTTATAACCCCGGGTTTACCACTTCAGCAGAGATTGTTTATCCCATTCTTGAAACACAATATTTTAATTCGGCTGGATTTAACCTCATTCGAGGCATTCAGACGAGTGGCAACCCGGTGTTAGGTGAATGGGATAACATGTACAAGGCCATTCGACGTTGCAATATCATGTTGGAAAATATTGATAAGCCAATTGACTTAAGAGACGATGAGAAGAAACGATGGATAGCTGAAACTAAATTTCTAAAGGCTTATTACCATTATTACCTCATGAGGACACATGGTCCAATCGTCTTGATAAAAGAGAATAATCCGATCGATGTAGATATAGCGCAAACTAAAAGAAAACGTGCAACATTGGACGAGTCATTTGACTACGTCATTTCTTTGATGGATGAGGCGATCCCTGATTTACCAGTTACCATTGAAAACAGGGTACAGGAGTTTGGTCGTATCACAAAATTTATGGCCATGTCGATCAAGGCTGAAATGTTGGCAACTGCTGCAAGTCCATTGTTTAACGGTAACCCCGACTATACAAGTTTCAAAGATAAAGATGGAAGATTTCTATTTCCGCAATCCTATGACGTTCAAAAATGGGAAAAAGCTGTAGTTGCATCCCGTGAGGCAATTACCGAATGTGAAAAAGTTGGACTGCATCTGTCTGTGGATCTTCCGACCTCCAATATTCGTAATGTGTCGGATGAATTGAAAAAGATTTTGGCCCTCCAGAATATAATCACCCAGCGCTGGGAGGAAAGTCCGGAATTGATCTGGGGATTGAATTTTGGTTTTTCTTACCAAGCATATACGATGCCTAAATTGACAGGTCGCTCGGTGGGCATGTCCAATAGCTATCCATCCAATTGGGCGGTGCCAATATCAACAACAGAAATTTTCTACACGGAGAATGGGGTTCCGATAAATGAGGACCGAACCTGGGATTATTCTAATCGTCTTGCGTTAAAAGCGGGTGATGATAAAAATCGCCACGTTATCCGTTTGGGTTATGAGACGGTCAGTGCGCATTTTAACCGAGAAAGACGCTTTTACTCTTCTATTGGATTTGACGGAGGGATATGGTTTGGAAACGGGATTTCTGATGAGGAAAATGCCTATTATGTTCAGGCCCGAGGTATTACCGGTATAGCGGGCCCCAAAAGCTTAAATGCTCGTAATATCACTGGATATTGGCCCAAAAAGCTGGTTCATTATATGACAGTCATGGACGAAACTTTTACTCCAGCAGATTTTAAAGTGCCGATGATGCGCCTTGCGGGACTTTATCTGTTATACGCCGAATCACTAAATGAGGTGGGGGCATCACCTTCTGAGGAAGTATATGTCTACATTGATAAAGTGCGTGAGCGTGCCGGTTTAGCTCCTGTTCGTCAGGCCTGGGCCAATTTTTCACGTCTACCCGGCAAAGTGCAATCAAAAGACGGCATGCGTCAAATCATACATCAAGAGCGGAGAATAGAACTTGCATTTGAAGGTCAGAGTGGTTGGGATCTGAGAAGATGGAAAGAATTACAGTCTGTATTAAGCAGACCACTTCAAGGTTGGAACATTAACGAGGAAAATCCCGTAAATTACTATAGACCTGTAAATGTAATAACGCCTGCCTTTGGATTGCGTGATTACCTGTGGCCAATCAATAATACCGCTGTTGTTGTCAATGAAAACCTAACACAAAATCCTTACTGGTAATCTCATGATCTCGCAAGGAGACATTATTGTCAATGTGACAACATTGGAAAAAGATATAAACCGAGCGAATGAGGCTCATTGAAGCGATGAGAGAGAATACCTAAAAATATGTAAATAGATGAAAAATAAAGTATTGAAAAGAAGCGGGATGATAGCATATAGCATGTTCATTGTCCTAACATTCCTTACTGTATGGTCATGCAAGAAAAGTGTATCACCCGTTGAGGTGATTTCAGATGATCAGGCCAAGCCCGGCATTGTGACAGATGTACGTGTAGAAAACTTAAATGGCGCTGCACGCATAATTTACAAACTGCCCCAATCACCCAATATTCTTTATGTATCGGCCAAGTATCCTATTCGTGAAGGGTATGAGCGCGAGTCAAAAACCAGCTTTTATACCGACACAATTTTGGTGGAGGGTTTTGCCAAAGCGGGTGAATATGATGTCACTCTCCATACTGTAAGTCGAGCGAATATAATGTCAGATCCGGTTGTCGTAAAGGTCCAGCCGAAAACACCCAATTACATTTTGGTCAACGAAGGACTTGATATAACGGCAGATTTTGGAGGGGCTAATTTTTATGGAAAAAATCCGGATAAGTCTCCAATATCAGTGCATTTGCTGGCATTTAATCCGAGTAAGAATAAATTTGAGGAAAAGGATCCTGAATATATTAAGGGTGGAATTGTTGATGTCTCACTACGCGGTTTTGAAGCTGTTCCACAGGAATTTGGTGTATATACTACCGATCGATTTGGCAATAGATCAGCGATTCGTTACAGTAAACTGACGCCACTTTTCGAAACCTTGTTGGACAAGAGTAAATTTTTCGTTTATCGCTTACCCTCTGACGCACCGCTTTGGCCAGGTTGGGAATTACGTTATTTTTTTGACGGCAGTCTGAACGAACCTGGATGGCATACGCAAGACGCTCCTGTGACAGTAGGAACTTTCGGCATTGGCCCCTCTGCTAAAATCAGCCGTTTTGTCCTCTGGAATAGGTTACCAGGTATGTATTCATTTCAAAATCCCAAATCGATTACAATATGGGGTTCCAATGTTGATCAGCCAAAAGATGTGAATTTACCACGAATTTCATCTCCAGGTGACATTGCAGGGGATTGGGTAAATATGGGCAATTTTATGTATCCAGATCCACCTTCGGGATTACCGGGGAGCCAAGCAAACGCGAGTGATAATGCTTTTGCTGCAGCCGGAATAAATTTTAGAATGCCTAGTACTGCACCTCCCGTCAAATATATACGCTTTTTAGTGAACCAGACCTGGGGAGGATTAGGCTATACAAATGCGATGGAAATTTCATTCTATGGCATTAATCAATAATCTTAAAAATTAAATCATGAAAAGATTACTGTTGTTGTTTGTGATGTTGTCGACCATTTTGGTTCAAATGTCCTGTGATAAATATGCCGATGATTATAAAAATTATTTGGACAATAAAGAAATCGTATACCCTGGCCAAGCGCGTAATCTGCGTTATTATGCAGGGCACTTCAGGACCAAACTGGTTTGGAATCCAAGTCCTGATCCTAACATTGCCTATTATATTGTAAGCTGGGAGAATGGGAATAAATCTGTACAGGTAGCGGCCAGTACGCATAACCCCGTAGATAGTATTCAGGTTGTTATACCTGATTTGACAGAGTATGTTTATAGTTTTTCCATTCGCGCATATGACCGTGATGGGAATGCATCCATAGGTCAACAGATTCAGAATGTAAGGGTATATGGAACAAATTTTCAGTCTTTATTGTTAAATAGATCTCCAAACCGACAAAATCCCTATAGTATAAACGAAGATAATAAGGTCCTGCTGCATTTTAATGCTCCTGATACTTTAAATGTCGTGACAGAGATAAGCTATAGTGACAATGCTGGGAAAGAGAAAACTGTCCGCCTTTCGCAAAAACAAAATAGCATAGAGCTTCCAGATTTTAGGTTTGGATCTAGTGTCAGTTACAAGTCCGGTTATCTTGCCGAAGATAATGGCATCGACACTATTTTCGTATTGGCAAGTGAAGTTTACCCTCAGATACGACGTTCGATTGCTATTGATAAAACCAAATTCCACGAATTTAATCTTCCTAATGATGCCGGGCCTGATTGGGGATGGGTAATTACCAATCTTTGGGACAACAACTTTGGTGAACCAGGCTATCACACGCCGGGTAGGGATTTGCCACTTTCTTTTACTTTGGATATGGGCGAACAGTATGAATTATCCCGTTTGAAAATTTGGCAGCGCCTTTCGGGTTTATATAATTATGGCAATCCCAAACGCTTTGAAGTATGGGGAAGCAACAATCCGTCAAGTGATGGAAGCTGGGGATCCTGGACAAAACTTGCAGACTTTATGACTAGGAAACCTTCTGGTCTCCCTACAGGCTCTGTAAGTGATGAAGATCGGAAAGTTGCAGAACAAGGAGATGACTATACATTTCCAAATGAAATCCAGGCCTTCAGGTATCTCCGATTTAAGGTTCTAGAAACTTGGGGCGGAACTAATTATGTGCATATTCTCGAAATTACCCCATTTAGGAAAGAGTAATTAATTCTTCGGATGATAGCAATATAATTGAAAAAAGTATTTGATCGATTAATTTATAAAAATAGAGAACAATCCATTTAACCGATGGTAAAAAAGCTAAAGATGAAAAAGAATATTATAATAGTAATGCTACTTTGCCTTTGTGCAGTAAAGGTGCATTGTAAGATGCCGGAAGACGTTAAAAATGATATGATATCGTGGATGATCCCAAATGGAAAGCTGCTTTTTAATTTGAAAACCGGAACGGTCGATTATGTCTATGAAAATGGTGTTAGTTTAAAAAAAACCATTGCCTATGTTGATCTGCTATCTTCAGGATTAAAAACCAGTTCATCATTACCCGTACATAAAATCTCCCAGCAAGCGATCAGCAATAGCTGGGGTAGTGGCAGACGTCTAATTTTCACACATAGTGATAGCGATGGATTGTCCCTAAGGCAAATATTTGAAGTATATCAAGGTAAACAACATATGCAGGTCAGCTTGGAAGTAAGCAAAAATGGGCAAATATTGGAAACGCGTAATATTAGTCCGTTATGTACAATGAGTTCATCTGGTGGCAAGTCAATATTTTCTTGGGCCAAGCCCATGCTAGTCGATTTACCCTTTGACAACGATAACTGGGGCAAATTACTTCCCCAGATCTGGCCAAGTAATGAAAAAGTGCTGGATGGGGTCAGCCATGAGCTCACTATGATTTACGATGCAGAGACATATAAAGGTCTTGTTGTGGGAAGTCTTGAACATGATTTTTGGAAGACGGGAATTCGTTATCTAACGGGGGAGGATGAAGGCGAGCTCGATAATTTTATTGTATTTGGAGGAGCTGCTAGGCCAGATAATCCCTTATTGCCAGCAAATTTCGGTGGTAATGACGGCACACATGATGTTATGCCCCATGGGACAATGTTGGCTAAAGAGTTACGGTCTCCATTAATTTTTATTGAATCGTCCAATGATTTTCGGGTATCCAATATAAATTTTGGGAAAGCTGAGGTACAGTTGAATGGCAGTTTACAATGGAAGGGGAATGCACCGATGTACTGGAATAGCTTTAGTGTCGAGGGAGTACTTGGTCATGAGGGCGTAATGATGCCGCAGGGTGTTTATCAGACCATTGACTTTATCAAAGGAATGGATCAATGGAATAAAGAGGGAAGGCCGGTTATTAGTATTGATTCGTATGATCAAGGAATTTATTCGACTGAAGTATTAAAAAAGATAGGAGATTATGCTCGGAATGCAGGACAGGAAATAGGATTTTACTGTAGCCCATTTTCGCTTTGGACATGGAGTAATAATATTGAGAATGCCTTATTGCCAGGGACTAAAGTTCCACTAAGAGAAGTCATTCTGCGTGATGATAAAAATCGCCCAATTCCATTTAAAGATGGCGAATGGGGGGCGTATCCGATGGATCCTACTCATCCGGCAACAAGGATGTCGATGATCAACCAAATAGAAAAAGCACATACCATTGGTGCGAAATTTATTAAGATTGATTTCCTGACAGCAGGATCTCTAGAAGCTGTAAAATGGTATGACCCCAAGGTAAGGAGCGGTATGCAGGCGTATAATTATGGTATGAAACTCTTTAAGCATCTGGCTGATTCTATCATGGGAAATGATGTTTTTATTAGTATGGCTATTTCGCCGATGTTTCCACATCAATATGCACATACGCGATTTGTTTCTACTGATGTCCATTCCCACCTTCGTGATAGTCAACCGGGTTTTGCACATTATGGAAGTACCGCCGCATCGATGATAACTGCCTCCCATATGGGGTGGGTGCAGGGAACATTGTGGCCATATACAAACATGGACAACCTGGTCATGCGTAAGTTTCAAAAACATCCAGATTTAAATGAGAATGAGGTAAAGGCACGGTTGATCTCGCTTATCACCATGGGAAGTATCTTAGGAGATGGTTCAGATTACCGCGACCAATTGTCTTCCGAAAGAGCAAAGAAATATCTCAATAATTCTGCCGTTACAAATTTTTTTGCAGCTCCGAAAGCTTTTATGCCGTTAAAATTATCTGTGGGTGAGAGCATGGATCAACAACTTAGTTTTTACCTTAAAGATAAAGACCTGCTTGTTTCTGCTTTTAATTTTGATGAGGAGAGGCCGTTTGAAGCGGTATTTGATCGAAAAAAAATTGGATTAGAAAGCGGGAATTATGAGATTATAGATTTTTTTACAGGAACGAGGATTGGAAAAGTAGATGAGAAGGAACAGTCGTTTTCACTTCATGTAAATGTCCGTGACGCCTTACTTTGCAAATTGCAAAAAGTAAAATAATATAGATATCTCTTTCTCAAATATTAATTTTGGATTTAGGCCTAATTTTAGACAAAATTAGGCCTAACGTTTTGGATATCTGTTTTATGATTGAACAGCGTTAAGTCCCATTCCTACATCAATACATGATATCCCCATTTGGATAAGTAAAGAATGAATTATGTTATTCTCCTTACCTTGTCTCCCATATCCGAATGAGGTTTGGTATTTCATGCTCATCAAAGTATACAACGTTTTTTGACCGGAAATTGCTGTTCAGTTTTTAAAGCTTAGTATTCTAATGTTTTTTTTGCACTAAAATGAATGAAAGTTGTCTTTTAGGACATGGCAATTGTTGGTAATTTTGTTTCAAACAAAATAAAAAAACATGGTTAAAGTTGCAATAAATGGATTCGGAGAAACGTAGATTAGCGATATGTCGGATTCCGATAAACAATGCGGATAGAAAAATAACCTGTCGGCAATAAGTTGCTTGCGACAGCTGGATGACAATGCTGATCTAAACAGCGATCTAACGGTGGAAAGGAGGCATGTCAATGAAACTGAATGATATGCGCATCTCGGCACTTGGTGGTACGATCTGTTCCATCTGGGCAAGCTTTTCCTGGGGTGATGGGCTTCAGACCGCGTTGGCTGCGGCGATAGGTACCCTCTTCAGCTTTGCAACAAGCCGATTGATCGGACGATGGAATAACAAATGGCGAAAAAGGCCGTGAAGGGTATTTATAAAAGAAAGCGCACTACCGTAGTGCGCTTTCCTTCTGAATGCCAGACGCTATGAATAGCGTGCTGGGCTAACAATTAATGTACCAGTTCGCTTGAATCGCTGATCAGCGTTGTCATGGCATGATAATCTATTTTTCCATTGCTGGTCCGTAATATAGTGGGCAGCTGCTGAAAACGGATCACCTGGGGCAGGATATGCACCCGCTTAAACAGCAGTTCTTTGATCGTTTCCTGCTGAACGTTTGGGTCTACATAACAGATGCTGATGTATTTATCCGAAGTACCTACACAGACTAGTTCTTTGTCGGGAAACTGGGATGCCAGCATTTGCTCTATTTCATCCAGATTGATACGGATACCAAAAAGCTTGACAATCCGCTTGAGCCGTCCGGTAATATAATAGTAGCCGTCTTGGTCCTGCCTGGCCAGATCACCTGTGGCTAACGACCTGGGCGCGTCAAAATGCTGGAGATCTGCCGGCCCCTCGGCGTAACCACCAAAGACATTGGGTCCGCTATAATGTAGTTCTGAACTTTCAGGGTCGATCGTAAACTGACCATTTTTAATGGGCTTGCCAATAGCGCCCAGTTTGTCGATCAGCTGTTCGGGCGGGAGAAAGGACATACGGGCTGTAGCTTCGGTCTGTCCGTACATCACAAAGAAATCAAGCTGTTTCTCCCGGGCATACTGGGCAAATTGGGCCAGTAATTCCTTGTTGAGTTTGCCGCCAGCCTGGGTCAGGTAACGCAAATGGGGATGTTCTTTTTTCAGAAACCCCAGCCGGGCGAATAGCTCATAGACATAAGGGACACCGGCCAGGCTCGTGTAGCCAAAACGTTCCATTTCCCGCCAGAATTCTTTTTGCATCACCTCGCTATTGGTACAGACGAGTTTGCCACCGCCGATGGAGTTGCTCGTAAAGACCGACAGTCCATAGGAATAAAATAGTGGGAGATTTAAGGGGGTTACATCCGTGGGTCTTATGGGCAAATAATCCAGTATGGATAGGGCATTGGCAATAATATTGTGCTCCGAGAGCTTCACAAACTTGGGTGAACCTGTGGTTCCGGATGTGCTCAGCAGGAGCTTTAAATTTGGATGCAGCTGCTGTTCCAGCTGTTTGTCGGCATAAAATAGTCCGTTTTTATGATGCCATAGCGCCTTGGTGTATCCTTTTAGAATGCCACGCTGTGGGTCGTAGATCAGATTGGGCTGGTAGCGCAGCTCAAGCTTTTCTTTGAAAGGAACGGCCATATTGGGCGGCAAAAGTGCGATGGCCCAGTCTTCCCGAAAAAAATGGAGCAGCAGGCTGACCGATTCAATCGAGTTGTCAAGGTATAGGAATGCGAGCCCTCGAACGCTTGGAAGCACGAGTGAGGTCGCTAGATCACTGAGGCTGTAGCTATCGCCATGGGTATCCAGATAACGGAGTGACTTATTGTCGCTCATCAGCTGGTATAAATTGCTGTGCGGAGTGTTTGTCATGTCAATACAGAATTTAGATGCTGATGTCGTATTTTTTTAGTACGGCCGTGATACGTTGGTAACTGGACATCTCCAGAATATCCTCGGTTTCGATCTGGATCTGGAACGTATCTTCCAGTGCGGCAATCAGGAAGAGGTGTGACATGGAATCCCATGCGGTAATCCCTTGATAAGCAAGGTCTGTATGGATGGCGCTGGTCGGGATGGATAATCCTTGCGCAAATGCTTGATGTAATTTTTCGGTATTGTTCATTTCTTTTTTAAATTTTAATTTTCTTCCAGTTTCCTTTTTTGAAGACGAGCACACAGGCTGTAGCCAGCACGATCTCAGACAGGGTAATGGCGATAAAAATGCCGGTAGACTGCCAGTTCAGGCCGATTGCCAGGAGATAGGCCAGGGGCAACTGGACAATGTAAAACATTAGGATATTTAACAGGGATACGGTGTTGACTGCTCCTGAGGCATTCAGCGAACGTGAAATCACCATCGTATACCCAAAGAAAAAATAGGCAATGGCCATATATTTCAGATAGTTTGCCGTGGTCGCCAGGATCATCGGGTCCTTGGTGAAAATAGCCGCCAGGGACTCACCGTAAAAAAGTAAGAGTACGGCCATGAGACCGAGGTAACAGAGGTTGGCCTTGCCCGTTTTCCAGACGGATTCCTCCGCCCGTTCGGGCTGGGAGGCCCCCAGGTTTTGTCCGGTGAGCACGCCAGCAGCATTGGCGATGCCCCAAGCGGGCAATACCGTAAACATAATGATGCGATTGGCCAATATATAACCGGCTAATGTACTCTCGCCGAGCTTGGCAACAATCATAATCATTAGAAAACGGCTGGAGGAGGGGATCAGGTATTGCATGGTACCGGCAGATGCCAATCTCAGGATACGTTTGATCAGTGCGGGCACAATAAGCAGCTGCTGTCTGCTGATGCTAAGCCGCCGGTTGCGGAAGAGCAGATGCCAGAGCTGATAGAGCACCACAATAAAGTTGGCACTCACCATGGCTATCCCAGCGCCCAAGATTCCTAAGGCTGGAAACGGCCCCAATCCATATATCAAGGTGGCACAGAGGATCAGGTTCAGCGCATTGGCAATCAACAACGCACGCATGGCGCGGGCGGCATCTCCGGATCCACGAAAGATACCGTTTAAAATAATCCGTAAGATCATCAAAAATGCGCCGGCAAACATGACCTGGGTATAGCGCGAGCCATAAACGATCAGCTGATTGTTGGCACCAGAGAAGCGAACGATCTCGGTACTGAAAAAGAATGCTGTAAGGCTGCAACATAGACCAATGACGAATCCTGTATAGAGGATTTGCATGGCGATAAGACCGGCTTCTTCCGGTTTCTGCTGTCCGATACGGCGCGAGATCATGGCCGTAGCAGCAATACCTAACCCTGTTGCGACTGACTGCATCAAAATCAGCACCGAATTATTAATGCCGACGATGGTAATGGCCTTTTCGCCCAGACTGCTCACAAAGAGCAGGTCCACAATGACAAAAAGGGACTCGAGGCTGAGTTCCAGCATCGTTGGAATGGCCAGCAGAAAGGCTGCCCGATTGACATTTCCCCGTGTGAAGTTTTGCTCAGTCCCGCGCAGGGCAATCCAGAACAGCTGCACAAAGGCTTTAATTTTAAGTAGCATACCTGACCGGATTAAGCTTGTTCAACCAGTGGATCTGCCAATACTGTCCTGCTGTCCGTCTGTTTCGGCGCTATGGCGGACGCTGTCATTCCAAAGGACTGAAAGGCAATGGCCTGCTCCACGGGATAGATGCTGCGCCCGAGAATCTCCCGAAGGATATAGGAATTGCGGTAGGCACCCATACCAAGATCGGGTGAGGCAATACCATGTGTCTGGAGCTCGGCATTTTGTACAAAGATCTCCTGCTCAAGCTTGTCAATGGTATAATTGCGCGCGACCTGAAAGGTTCCCTTGGATGTGCGTGCAATGCGCGCTTGTATATTGTGCAGAAAAGCGGGTTCCTGATATTTGTAACCCGTGGCCATAATCACAAAATCTGTTGGGATAACATAGCTTTCGTCTTGCTCCTTCTGTAAAAAATGGAGTTGATAGCTGCCATCGGGAGCGGTCTGCAGATCCTGCAGTTCGCTGTTGGCAATCAGTTTTACATTGACTTTCCCATCGGCAGTTTCCATGGTATAAAGTGTATTGAAAATTTCATTGATCAGATCGTAATTGATCCCTTTATACAGGATGCTCTGTTCTTTCAAGAGCTGGTCGCGCTTCTGGTCGGGCAGCGAATAAAAATAATCCACGTACTCTGGCGAAGTCATTTCCAGGGTAAGCCGGGCATGATTTTCCAAGGGGAAAAAGCGGTCCGAACGGGTCACCCAGTTGAGCTGGAGACCATGGCGGGTATAGGGCAGGAGGTCGCGGACAATTTCGGCAGCACTCTGTCCCGAACCGACAATGGTGACTGAACGCTGCTGTACCAATTGCTCCTTGTGATAGAGGTAGGATGCGGTATGGATCACGTTGGTTAAATCGCGTTTCTTGATGAACCCCGGCATAAAGGGGGATGTGCCTGTGCCCAGTACGATTTTTCGGGTGATGTATTGTTTGGTCTCCTGGGTACTTTTATTCAGCACCGTCACTTGGTAGTGTGGATCAAGATAGACGATATCCAATACCTCATGCCCGAATTTGCACTGCTCCAGCTGGGCTGCAACCCATTGACAATAGGCATTATACTCCCGGCGTAAAATAAAGAAGTTCTCGCGGATATAGAATTTATAGATCCGGCCGCTCTGTTTCAGATAGTTGAGGAATGAATAGGGGCTGCTTGGGTCGGCCATGGTCACCAGATCGGCCATAAATGGTACCTGGAGGGTAGCATCGTCAAGCATCAGGCCCAGATGCCAGTTAAACTGCTCGGTGCGATCAAAGAAGATGGCTTTACAGTCTGCTATCGGTTGTGTCAATGCTGCAAGTCCCAGATTGAAAGGTCCGATGCCAATGCCAATAAAATCATATGTATAATTCGTGTTGTTGTCCATTTTTTTGTTTTTATGAGTTGTTTCCTTAATAGATTTCAGTGGGTTCCGGATAGGTTTCCATCGGTTCGGGTTCCACTTCCTGGGGTTTGTTGGCCGGGAATTTCTCCCAGTACCACTCCCGGTAGCAGAAATTGAGATGGGCCTTCTTATGGGGCATCTCAATAACACCCTGCAACTTAAACCCGACATGAATTTTATTCATCAGGGCAGCCATGGATTCGATGGCTCCTTCGCCGACCAGGCGGCCTACTTTGGGATGTGCAAACAGCCAGCTCAGGATGCTCTGCATGGTCAGCGAGGGGAACTTTTTCTCCTTGTCTGTTGGGGCGATAAAAAGATGGGTGCCATAATCCGTTGGCAGCACATCGAAATAGTTGCCCACGACATCGCGGGTAGCCCAATAGACTTCCATATTGAAGGTCGGAATGCCATTGATCTCGCCGATGTACGCATGACCAGCTTTGTCGGCAAGCAGACTACGGTAAAATTGCTCCAGCCGAGGGAGATCCCAGTTCATCTGCCAGATGGCTTTGGCATGATCACGGTGAAACCAACGGTGTACCATTTCCAGGTCGCGGTCCAGATCAAAGGGCCTAATGCTGACCGTCACCTGCTCTTTGGCGTAAGTTTTGGAAAATACCGGCTCAAGTCCCTGGGGTCTTAACAGCGCGGCATCCCAATAGACCTCGTGCAGTGGATTGGGAATGGTACAGCTGGTCTTTGCCGAATCCTTAGCGAAGATGTCCCGGATGCTAAAATGACGCTCCGTGATAATAAAGGCCGCCATGGAATCTTGCTGCTTGAGGGATCTCTGCTTGTAATACTGGTGAGTCAATGCGATCAGGGCTTCTTCATCCTGTAGTCCATAACGGCCGATCAGGCCGATCAATATGAACACATGCCCAGTAAGGACGAGCTCAATCCACTGGGATCTGGCTGCGGGATCGTCACCTGATATCTCCTTCCCATCGATTGCTGCCGGAAATCCGTTTTCATCGACTGTCAGTACGGTATCCAGAAGCTTATAGCCCAAAATACGAAGGTATTGGCGAAACCAGTGCAACACGGCATCTCGGTGATGAAGCCGTCGGCTCGCGCTATATTTTTGGATGTACTGTAGGGCCTGGGGCAGTTGCTCGGCAGAATTGCTGCAGGACAGCAAGGCCGCAACCGGAATGCTACGGGCACCTGGGACCTGAAGGACTGCCTGTACGAACTGTTCAGCGGCTACTGGCATTTTTTCATGGACAGACTGTAGTCCCGTAAGCATACAGAAGCGGTCGAGGGTCAATTCACCGATGGTTTTGGAGGGGCTGTGACGCTCAAAGGCCGGAAACTGAAACTGATGCTGACCCACGGATGAATCATAAACCAAGGGAATATAAACCTCGGTAAATGCTTCCGCGAAATCGATCCGAATGTGCAGTTGCGTTGTCGATTTCATCAGGTAATGGGCTAGTTTCGGATCGTACCGTGGAATACCCCGATAACGGGTCCAATTGGAATACTGCAGACAATAGGCATTGATCAGCCCCTCCAGTTTAATTTGATTGCTGTCCATAGGTCTGTCCGGTTACTTTTATTTTGTGAAAAATATCGTTGAGGTCCGCAGTCGTCAGCAGTGGGTTGAAAATGGTGAATTTGAGGTAAAACTTGCCATTGACTTTGGTGCTGGCGAGCAGTACCTCGCCACTGTGAAATAGGTGTTTTTTGATCTGCTGGTTGACGGTGCAACGCTGTTCTTCGGATAGACCTTCGGGGGCATAACGAAACAGCAGGATGCTGATGTCCGAATCGCTCAGTAGCTCCAGCTCGGGATCAAACCTGACGATCTCGGCAGCTTCCTTGCAGCGGTTAATCAAGGTTTCGATGTATTCGCCAAGCTTGTCGCGCCCCATCAGCCGCAGGGTGAACCACAGTTTAAGGGCATCAAAGCGTCGGGTACTTTGTGTAATCGATTTGTTGATCTGGGCGGGATATTCTTCGTAATCCTGATCTTCAGGATTGAGGTAATCCGCATGGTGTTTGATGATCTGCAGCAATGTTTTGTCGCGTACAATAAAGGCGCTGCCACTAATGGGCTGAAAGAAAGATTTATGATAATCGATGGTCACCGAATGGGAGCGTTCGATGCCATCGAGCAGATGTCTGTAGCTATCGGTAAGCAGCAGGCTGCATCCGTAGGCTGCATCGACATGCATCCAGAGACCATATTGGGAGGCGAGGTCGGCAATGCCGCTCAAGGGATCAATATTTCCGAAATCTGTGGTGCCGGCGGTGCCAACAATGGCAATAGGGATATTGCCTAAGGCAATTTCAGTTTCAATGGCTGCTTCCAGGGCATCCATGCGCATCCGGAACCGGCTATCGGTCGCTACCGAAACAATACTCTGCTCACCCAATCCCATCAATGCCGCATTTTTTTGATTGCTAAAATGGGATTTTTCGGATACGAAAATACGGAAACGGTGTGCCGCAAGGGGGTTGCCATCCTGTTTGATGTTGTGTCCATATCGGTTTAGGGCAAAATGATCGCGGGCAAGAAGCAGCCCCATCAGGTTACTTTGTGAACCGCCAGCTGTAAATATTCCATCAGCATGGGCTGCATAACCGATCTGCTGTGCGGTCCAGTCAATCAGACGGCGTTCCATCAGCGTACCGCCTGCACTCTGGTCATAGGTGTCCTGTGACGAATTGATGGCACTGATCAGCACTTCTGCCGCTAATGCCGGAATGACAACGGGGCAGTTGAGATGGGCAATGTAATGGGGTAAATGAAAAGCGGTTGCATGCTGCACATACAATTGGTCGACTTCATTAAAAAGTTCCTGATAGGAGGAGAGGGGGATATCGAGGTCTACCTGTTCAAAGAGCACGTTCAGCTGGGCCGGAGTTATACCACTGAAGGGTTTTTTTTGACGGTTTAAAAAAGTAATGACAAGTTCTTTTGCTTGGTTTATGGCAGCGTTGTAGCCTGCACTGCTATGTTGGCTAAAGATATCTGCAAACAAAAACTGTTCAGGTAATTGTGCGGAAATAGCTTCGACGGATGATAATTGAAGTGTGTTGTCCATGATTTAAGTTTTTGTAAAGGGGTTTTTATTGGGGATTGATTGTTGATGGATAGGGGGTGAAGCCGGTGACTTTTTCGCTGATTGGCGTTCTTCGTTTTTTTGTGGGGGCCTTACTTGGGCTGGGGTGGCCGATGAAGAAAAGTCCGAAGGATTGCTCCCGATCTTTGTGGATAAAACGTCTGACATAGTCGATCGCAGATCCGCCAGAAGCCCAATAAGATCCAAGCCCCATCGCGGTGCAGGTCAAGGCCATATTTTGGACGGCGGAAGAAATGGCGGCAATCTCTTCCCATTCGGGTAAAACGATACGCGTGCTGGGTTGAAAGATGATGGCAATGATCGCTGCTGCATGAAGGGGATAGTTTTGCAGGTATTCGAATTTGAGACGGCGGTCTTGGGGCGAGAGGTTTGGATAGTGATCCTTGTAATATTCGGTCATGTACCTGCCGTAGTCCGACTGCTGTTCGGCTGACAGGACAACAAAACGCCACGGTTCGGTCATTTTATGGGTCGGTGCCCAGGTGGCATTGGTTAAAATTTCCTCCAATTGTTGCGGACTGATCTCTTTTTTATCGTAAGCGTCAGCATAGATACTGCGGCGTTGCCGGATGACGGTTGTTACAATTGCAGCGCGTTCTGGGAACGTTCGATTAGGGGTTGAATGCAGTGAATAAGACGATTTCATAATGATATTTTTTTAATCTTTATTTAAGATTTTCAAAAAAAAATTTGCGGTTCTCAATTTTTGCAAATACATTTGTTTTATAGTTCTTATTTAGACTGATTACATATAGAGATAAAACAAAGATAAGAGGAGAATGGAATAATGCAAGAAAAAAATAAAATTTTGACATTTCTCGATAAGTTATTTTTGTTTTAATGTATTGTCTTTTAAGATTTTACAGTTGGAAAGGGAGTGGTGCTAATCAATTTACATGTTTTACAAAAAAATAAGCAAGACTTATGCAACCAATGCAATTCCAGGGCAGTCAAATGTATTTAGCGGACAAAAATCCACTAATGCCCGCTCCAGCGCCCCGAGCGCCACAGCTAATCGATATTAAGTATGAGGAAAAAATGGCTTTGATGAAAGTAGCGCGGCAACTCGCTGATGAATTCGGTCATTATGAAGATCCGACTTATATCCAAACCTTACATTTATACGCCTATCAGCTATTGCCACAACGTATTACCAGGCTGCTGACACAGTTTGGATCTGATTTTTCGGCAAGCCAATATGGGGCCCTTGTCCTACGGGGACTTGTTGAGGTGGATCAGGAAAAATTAGGTCCGACGCCGCCTTCCTGGAAAGCTTACGATCAGGAAAAACTGTTGTTGTATGGCTTTATCTGTTCGTTGCTCCACGGCGCAGTGCCGGCCAAACCGGTACAATACTACGTACAGCGTAAAGGGGGCGGCCTGCTGCACCCGATTATTCCGGATGAATCCATGAGCATGTCACAGACGGGATCAGGATCAAAAACGGATCTTTTTGTCCACACCGAGGATGCTTTTCTTTTTAATCAGGCTGATTTTTTAAGTTTTCTTTACCTGCGCAATGAGGAGCAGGTGCAGTCCACCTTGTATTCGATCCGCTCCCATCCGGCGGTTACCGTGGATATGGAGCTGTTGTTCAAACCTATCTTTCGCTGCCCCAAAGATGCCAATTTCAAAGATGAGCAGCTAGACGGAGCAGATGTGATGACCAGCATCCTGTATGGAAACAGAAAGACACCTTTTATCCGTTTTGATGCTGCCGAACAACTGTACAACGCTAATGCAGGGCAGAGCCCGGAGGCACTGGAGATCCTTTCCCGGTTCTGGTCGGAGGCCAAAGAATATATCTACAATGATTTTATCCCACAATCGGGCGATCTGGTTTTTGTCAACAACCACCTCTGTGCGCATGGAAGATCGGCCTTTAAGGCGGGTATGAAGCAGGTCGACGGTCAATGGGTCAAATGTGAAAGACGGCAGATGCTACGTATGATGAGCAAAACCAACCTCCTGCAGATACGCGAAATGACCCATCCTGACAACCCCTATTTTATTATCGAAGACCATTACGGAAAGATTGCTCAACTCTAAAACCAGAACCACAGACATGAATAACTTACTTTATCAACCGGATCTCGCCGCAGCACATCTCTCACCGGCGGTATGGCGATCCGTGAATATACAGCTCTTGCAAAAGATGCTCAGTGAATTTTCGCATGAGATGCTTATCCTGCCCCAGCTCATCGCCCAGCAGGACGGTTGGAACGTGTATGAGGTAAAACATACTGAGCAGCCGATTTATTATCGTTTTTCAGCACGTGTGCTGAGCCTGGATCATTGGGATATTGATGCTTTTTCCATCAGCAAGATTCAGCATGGTGTTGCAGGTACCCTGGACGCCGCCGCGTTTATTGTTGAATTTGCCGATCAATTGGGGCTGGAGCAGGAAAATATAGGCACTTATCTCGAAGAGATCATCAGCGTCCTGTTCACCTATGCCTATATGCGTGATCAAAACCGGATGGGTGTGGATGAGCTGATCAAATCGGATTATCAGGTGATCGAACATGCCATGTCTGCCGGGCATCCCTGTTTTGTTGCCAACAGTGCGCGCATCGGTTTTGACGCCATTGATTATCAGAATTATGCGCCCGAAGCGGCATCTCCACTGGCCCTGGTATGGCTCGCAGGGCATCGTGACTGTACAGAATTTACCAGCATAGCGGGGGTATCCTATGACCATACCATCCGCCAGGAAATAGGAGCGGAGCATACCGCTGTATTTGGCAAAATGTTGACCGATGAGGGCTTAAATCCACAGGAATATTTCTTTTTTCCGGTACACCCCTGGCAATGGTTCAACAAGCTGTCGCACATCTTTGCTGCAGATATTGCCAGCCAGAAATTGGTCTGTCTGGGATACTCAAAAGACCTTTATCTGCCGCAGCAATCGGTACGGACACTGTTCAATGTCAGCAATCCGCAACGCTCCTATGTCAAATCTGCCCTTTCGATCCTGAATATGGGCTTTATGCGCGGACTGTCTCCGTACTTTATGCGGACAACACCGGCTATCAATACCTGGGTGTATGATCTGGTAGCCAATGATGCTTATCTGCAACGCAGGGGCTTCACGGTGCTGCGTGAATTTGCAACTGTGGGATACACCAATGCGTATTTTGAGGAAGCGATGCAGCTAGATACGCCGTATAAAAAGATGCTGTCCACACTCTGGCGTGAAAGTCCATTTACCGTCGTTAATGACGGGCAGCAGCTAATGACCATGGCGGCACTATTACATATTGACGTCTACGGAAAGGCATTTTTACCGGCCCTCATCAGCTCTTCGGGTTTAAGCACCGCCGATTGGTTGCGGCATTACCTAAATAGCTACCTGAGTCCGCTACTGCATTGTTACTATTACCACGATATGCGCTTTATGCCCCATGGTGAAAACCTGATCCTGGTCATGGAAAACCATATTCCTGTCAAGGTGATCATGAAGGATATCGGCGAGGAGGTGGCTGTGCTGTCACCGGAGGTTTCCTTACCGCCTGATGTTGAACGTATCCGAATCCCAGTTCCGGAGGAACTTAAGATTCTGTCCATCTTTACACAGGCCTTTGACTGCTTCTTCCGTTTTTTAAATCAGGTACTGGTGAGCCATGCCGATTTTCCTGAAGAGGAATTCTGGGAACTCGTTGCCGAGTGTATCCTGGCTTACCAACAGGAATTTCCGGAACTGCAGCAGCGCTTTGATCGATATGATCTTTTTGCGTCAGAAATTCCCAAAACCTGCCTGAATAGACTGCAGCTGAAGAATAATAAAAAGATGATCGATGGCGCTAATCCATTTAAACATCAGCAATTTGCCGGAAATCTTAAAAACCCACTTGCAGTATACAAAACAACGCTTATTTAATGCTTACTCTCTTTTGTAAATTATATGAAAATAGCATATCCGATTCAACCAAAGCAGGCTGTCGCGCATTTAAATGCGGACAGCTGGACGCTTATCAACCGACGACATATCCGAAAAATACTGGCCGAATTTGCCCATGAAGGCATTATTCAGCCGCAGCTCCTTCACAGCAACTCGGACTGGGGAAGCTACCTGTTAGAGGTTCCCTCAAAACCGGCGGTCGTCTATCGTTTTGACGCCAGAATATTGGCGCTCAACCACTGGTCCATTGACGTCGATTCGATCGTTAAGCAGCAGTCGGGCCAGACGGTGCCCCTGGACAGTTTAGCATTTGTGGTCGAGTTTAATCGGGAGATGGGTATTGAGCAGGAGATGCTACCCGTGTATATGGAGGAGATTAGCAGTACATTGTCCGGAAGTGCTTACACGTATTTTCAGGGTAAAAAATCGGCCGATGAACTGGTCGGATCGTCTTACCAAGAGATCGAAGGCTCCATGACGGGTCACCCACGTTTTGCGGCTAATAATGGCCGTGTGGGCTTTGATGCTGCGGATTACCAATATTATGCACCAGAGGCAGCAAGCCCCTTTCCTTTATTATGGCTTGCTGGCCATAAAAGCGGTGGTGAATTTACCGGGATTGCGGACCTTGATTACGATCGGGTGATGCAACAGGAACTGGGACCTGAGCTGCTGGCGCAGTTTTCCCTCAAAATTAAAGCAAAGGGCTTTGTACCGGAAGACTATTATTATTTCCCGGTACATCCCTGGCAGTGGTTTAATAAACTGGCCAATATTTTTTCGCCCGCCATCGCCACCGGTCATCTCCTGTGCCTGGGTTATAGTACAGATCATTACCTGCCGCAGCAGTCTATCCGTACTTTTTATAATGTGAGTAATCCAACAAGATTCTACGCAAAAACAGCGCTGTCTATCCTGAATATGGGTTATGTGCGGGGTTTGTCGCCCTTCTTCATGCGGACCAATCCGGGGATCAACCAATGGATTTACGAACTCACGCTGGATGATCCCTATCTACAGGAGGTGGGTTTTTGCATCTTGCGGGAAGTGGCCAGTGTCAGTTATAGCCACAGTTACTTTGAACAGGCACTTACGGTCGACAGTCCCTATAAGAAAATGCTGGCCTGCCTCTGGCGGGAAAGCCCGGCGAGTGTGCTACGTGAAGGGCAGCAATTGATGACCATGGCGGCCCTGTTGCATGTGGACGATAATGGGAAGGCTTTTCTTCCAGCACTTATTCAGGCTTCGGGAATATCTATTGACGAATGGTTACAGGCTTATTTTAACTGTTATCTGAGCCCGCTGCTGCACTGCTTTTACAAATGGGATATGGTCTTTATGCCGCATGGCGAAAACCTGATTCTGATACTGGAAAACAATGTTCCGGTACGGGCAATCATGAAAGATATCGGTGAGGAGGTTTCCTTGCTGAACAGTAGTCTGGATGTACCGGAGGTTGCTGAGCGGCTGAAGGTTTCGGTGCGGGAGGAAAACAAAACTCTGCCCATTTTTACACAGGTATTTGATTCCATTTTCCGCTTTGTTGCCGCAATTCTGGAAGAGCAAGCGGGGTACCGGGAACACGATTTCTGGAAAAGTGTCGCCGCTTGTATCCTGGATTATCAACAGGCACATCCGGAGTTTAAGTCTGCTTACGAAAAGTATGATTTCTTTGTGGATTCTTTTCATTCAGATGCCTTAAACCGGATGCAGCTACGCAACAATAGACAGCTGCGTGACCGAAAAGACCCTTACAATGGCCGCACAAATGTCGGTATACTCATCAATCCCATTGCTCAATTTAAAAACAATAAATAATTACAACAAAAAACCATGTATCTATCTTTGAAAAACAGTAAATCAATTTTCTTTTTTTTGTGTTTGCTTGCTTTCCTATTTGCTGGAAATGTGCGGGCACAAAAGAACAATAATAATCTTATCCAGGGACAGGTGACTACCCGTGATGGGAGTCCTGCGGCCTACAGCACCATTAAACTTTCGAATGGAAGGAGTGCGCGGGTCGACAAGGAGGGGCGGTATACCTTTCGCGATCTCAACCCCGGAACTTATGTGGTGACGGTGAGCTTTGTGGGTTTACCGGAGCAGTCGCAGACGCTATCGGTTCAGGCCGGTGAAAGTGCCGTGGCGGATTTTGTTTTATCCGCAGATGGAAAGACACTGGATGAGATCCTGATCATTGGCCAGAAATATGCCATTACCTCCAAAAAGGAAAGTGATTATGTGGCGCGACTGCCGCTCAAAAACCTTGAAAACCCACAGGTATATAGTGTGGTGGACAAGGAACTGATCAAGGAGCAGATGGCGCTCACTTTGGAGGAGTCCTTTCGGAATGTGCCGGGAGCGGCGCCATCCAAGACCGGAGCCGGGATGCCTTCTTTCTTTTCGCGCGGTTTTCAGACCAGCGAAAATTTTAGGAACGGTATGGCGACTTACTTGCGTACAGGGATTGACCTGGCGCAGGTAGAACGTGTGGAAACCATTAAAGGTCCGACTTCGACACTATTTGGTGCACAAATGACTTCCTTCGGTGGGATAGTGAATTATATTACAAAAAAACCTTATGAAACCTTCGGCGGCGAGGTGGGCTACAGTATGGGAAGCTGGGACATGAATAGGCTGACGGCGGATATCAACGCGCCGATTGTGGCCGAAGAGGGCTTGCTCTTTCGCGTGAACCTCGCACGGCAGAAAGAAAATACGTTTCAGGACCAGGGCAATAATGCGACTGTGCTGATTGCGCCAAGCCTCTCTTATCAGGTCAACGATCGGCTCAAACTTTCCCTGGATGCTGATTTCTATGCGGTAAAAGGTATTACTCCTGCCGGTTGGATGATTGATCCGAAGCTTGGGAAGACAAGCTTTGACCAGCTGCACCTGGATTATA
This sequence comes from Sphingobacterium sp., assembly GCA_029239355.1. Taxonomy (GTDB): domain Bacteria; phylum Bacteroidota; class Bacteroidia; order Sphingobacteriales; family Sphingobacteriaceae; genus Sphingobacterium. The sequence continues at coordinate 155,789 of JAQZAZ010000002.1, read as the reverse complement.
GACAGTCGCTGAACGACAATTCGCTGGTGAGCCGGCAGTCATCCAGCAATATCTTGTTTCAGGCCGACTACAAGCTGTCCGATCAATGGCAGTCGCAGACCAAATATGCCTGGGGCGGGGGAAGCTACGATGACCTTTATATCTTTGATATGATCTGGAAAACAGATAGTTTGGTGAATAGGATTTTAAGGGCATTTACGGATGAAGAATCGGCGCGTAAAAATTTCCAGCAAAATTTTATTGGCGATTTTAAAATCGGCCAATTTAGAAATAGGATGGTCATCGGACTGGATTATATGTCTAATTACCGGAAGACACGTTACGACGGACTGGGCTATGGCGGCGAGGTGTTTGCGCCGGCGCAGCTCTATAACCTCCCGGGTACACCGGTGATCCGGATCGAGGAGGTCAATGCGGTGCTGGCCAAACGTAATACAGGCCAGAATGTCACCAAAGAAGCCAGTTATAGTGCTTATGTATCCGATGTCTTTAATGTGACCGACCGTTTATCGGCCATGGCTAGCCTAAGGATAGACCGCTTTATCAGCGAAGGGACGACGAATACGCTGAGCCGGAAACAGACGGGTAATTATAACCAAACGGCGCTATCGCCTAAATTTGGGTTGGTGTATGAAGTATTGAAAGATAAAGTTTCCTTGTTTGCTAACTATATGAATGGTTTTAAGAATGTGCCTGGCTACTTGGATCCAGCTACCAGTGTTTATCAGGTGTTTAAACCTCAGCGGGCCAATCAGCTGGAGGGCGGTGTCAAAGTCGAATTGTCTGATGTATTCAATGCAACGGCCAGTTACTACAATATTGATGTCACCAATAGCATCCGTGTTGATGGAACAAGTAGAATACAAGATGGAAAACAAAAAAGCAAAGGATTTGAGGTCGAGCTGATCGGTAAGCCATTCACAGGCTTTAATTATGTGGCCAGCTATGGGTACAACGACAATGAATTTGTCAATGGTGCAGCAGCAGGTAAAAGGGCATTGGGTACTCCGGAGCATGTATTTAATATATGGGCAAGTTATGCGCTGACCGATGGTAGGGCCAAAGGCCTTGGTCTTGGTGTCGGTAATTCCTACATTTCCAAAGCTTACCTGGATGCAGCCAACACCTTCACCTTAGGAGCTTATAATCTATTGGATGCAACAGTATTCTATAACCGGCCAAAATATAGTGTCCGCGTAAAGGCGAATAATATCCTGGATAAAAAATACTGGGTCAGCGACGGCTACTATGCCCGTCCGCAAAAGCCATTCAATTTTATGGCCAGCGTAGCTTATAAGTTTTAGATTTCTTTGGCTTCTGGGAACAGCCTGTTTCCGGAAGCCAAATGATAAGCTTCAGACAGGGGATTCATGGATCGCTATACTTTAATAACGGCCGCTTATGTGGATTAGACTTTCCTATCCTAAACGGGATCCGCGCAATCTTTTATTGGGGATTGTGCTCGCCTTGGCGATGCTGGATCATACGCGTATGTTTTTTTATTACTGGAACGTGAATCCGACAGCGATCGGGGATACCTCAATAATCGTGTTTTTAACACGGTTCCTTTCTCATTTCTTTGCTCCGACGATTTTTTTACTGTTGGGAATAGAAATTTACCAGTATGGTCAGCGTTATGGATCGAAAAGATTGACAAAAGCTTTGTGTTATACGGCTGTTATGCTGTTGGCTTTGGAACTTGTGGTCAATAATTTTTTGTACACCTTTGATCCGTATTATCGGACCATCGGTCTGTTTATTCTCGGTGTGCTTGGACTCTGTTTTTTTTGTATGGCCGGATTGCAGTATCTGGGGCGTAAGTCTCTATGCGTCATCAGTCTGCTGCTGTTGTCGGGGCATCATTTGCTGGATGGAATCCAGCTGGAGGGTAATTCCTTCGGATCGATCTGCTGGTACCTGCTGCATCAGCAGAAATTTATTTCCGGACCGAATCGCTTGTTTATCGTGAATTATACACTCATCCCCTGGCTAGGGGTGCTGATGCTGGGCTACGCCATTGGAAAGTTATTTCAGCCCCATGCGGATCCAGTAAAGCGAAAGCGTATCTTGCTCATTATGGGCTATGCTAGCCTCGCATTGTTTTTTATGTTACGTTTTGTGAATGTCTATGGTGATCCTTTCGGGTGGAATGCTTATACTGATCCAGCGAAAACATTCATGTCTTTTCTGAATCTGACTAAGTATCCGGCATCGTTGGCCTACCTTTCGCTCACTTTGGGTGCTGTATTTCTTTTCTTGGGTTACACGGCAAACTGCCGCGGGGACAAAGCTTTCCTGTTTTATGCGTTGAGCAGAAGACCCTTGTTTATCTATCTGTTCAGCACATTTTTAATTCATTTTATGGCAATGGCCTTACTTTGGCTAACAGGAAAAGATCCAGCAGCAATGCTGATTACTTCAAGGTCTTATACGTCGGCAGGCCCTTTGACGCAATATGGTTATTCCATTGGGGTGGTATACCTCGTCTGGACCGGAATCTTGCTATTATGTTGTGTGGTAAATGGCCCGATCGATAAATGGGCGGTCAAATTGTAAACAAACCTTGCTTGCGTTTAAAACTAATCACGGGAAGAAAAGCCAAAAGAAGTAGCAAAATAAGTTCATTACCAAAGGGTCTTCATAGGGATGAGGACCCTTTGGTATTGGATAAAAAGTGATGTTATTTAGTCGTGGGCGGGAGCTCTACCTTTCCCTTTACCTGTTGGATAACCAAGCGGTGGAAATGCTCCACAATGTCTGCATAGTTTTGATCGTTCGCGAGGTTAATCATCTGGTGCGGATCGCTAACCACATCTGTCAGCGATTTTCCGGCACCATGGCCGAAAAATTCTGCATACCGCCATTTTTCCGTACGAACGGTAATCCCGGTCACACCTTTTCCATTTTCGCTCCAAACGGTATATGCTGGCCGTTCCCAAGTTTGATCAGGTTTGTTTAGTAAGGGTTTTAAGCTTTTTCCTTCTAGGCCCTCGTAGCCGGGTAGTCCACAGAGGTCGACTAAAGTGGGGTAAATATCCAGCAGTTCCACCACACGTGGCGAAGGCTGCCCATTGCCTACAGCACGTGGGTCGTAGATAATAAAGGGTACACGGGTACCCTGTTCCCACAATGAGCCGGCTTTGGACCACTTTCCTTTTTCACCCAGTTGATAGCCATGGTCACTCCAAAAGACCACGATGGTATTTTCCTTTAATCCGGATTCTTCCAGCTTCTTTAACACCCGGCCGACATTCCAGTCCATATAACTGATGCAGGCAAGATAGGCCCTAATATATTCCTTGGCTTCCTGCGGCGATGCTGTCCGGTTGACAAAGAAATCAGCATTCCTCCGACGGATGGACCCGGCCGGAAATCCCACGGGTATGCCGGGCATCGATGAAAAATCCGGCGGCAGCGCAATACTGTCCAGATTATATAGATCAAAGAATTCCTTTGGCGCTACAAACGGGGTATGCGGTTTTGAAAAACCGCAGGCCAAAAAGAAGGGTTGCTCGGTTTGCTTTAGGTTTTCTAAATATTGAATGGCTCTGTCCGCCACTTTTGTATCACCAATGCGCTTTGCCTCTTCCCCCGTTAAGGCTGCCCATTTGTCTGATGGTGTCGATGCGGCATAGGGTTCGATACGGGGCGGTGAATTGGTATATTCTTGCCAATAGGATTGTGAATCCACTGCTGCTGGGGGAGCGCCATTAACCACGGTGCCGTATTGACGCTTTTCTCCGCCAATATCCCAGGCCTCTGTATCATCTATACCGCCATGGAAGACCTTACCACTTCGGATGGTGGTGTATCCGTTTTGCTTAAAATATTTAGGGAGGCTGACCCAATCCGGAAAAGATGCGTTAAACCATTCTCTATTTCCGTAAAGGCCACTTGTTGTCGGGCGTTTTCCGGTTAACAAGGATGACCTGGAGGGATTGCACAATGGGTATTGACAATACGCATGTTCGAACCATATGCCCTTCGCCGCCAGGCGATCTAAATTGGGGGTCTGTGCCAAAGGATGTCCATATATGCCCATATCTGTCCGCAGGTCATCTGCAATCAGAAACAATACATTGTATTTTTTTGGGGCTGAATCTACGGGTGTTCTGTGTTGAGATTGTCCTCGTAAGCATAGAACAAGATTCAGGAAGCAAAGGAAAAAATATTTTTTCATTTTGATTTATTGTTGTTATTGTCAACCGGCCACCAATCGGACGGTACGTGTGCTTGCTGAAGGAAAGATTGTAGCTTTTTTGTGATGTCGGGATGTTGTTCGGCTAAATTTGTTGTTTCGCTGATATCGTTCCGTAGATTATAAAGTTCAACAGCTGCGTCATTTCCCGGACTGATAAGTTTCCAGTCGCCCCATCGTACTGCTTGCTGAATTCCTTTTTTGGGGTATTGTTCCCAATAGAGATAGCGACTTTCCCGATTTTGGCTGTTGGGCGTTAAAATCTCGGGAAGCAAACTGATACCGTCTGTTTCTGCGGCATGCGCTACACCGCCCATACCCAATATCGTTGCGTATAAGTCAGGGAAATAGGTGGGGAAAGAAGAGGTCGCGGCTGCAGCTCCGGGACCATACCGCACCAGGAGGGGAACGCGTATTCCACCTTCGTATAGATCTGTTTTCATCCCTCTCAAAGGGGCGTTTTGCTTAATTTGCACCAATTGTGCTTCCCTGGAGCCACCGTTGTCAGAAATGAAGATAACGACCGTTTTATCTGCGATACCTGTGGTTTCGATCGTCTGCAGAATAGATCCTACGCCTTCATCCAGGTGGGATACCAATGTCGCATAGGATTTATCCTGTGGGGACAGGTCCAGCGAATCATATAGGGCGGTGCTTTTCGCATCAAGCGGCACATGCGGGGCATTGTAGGTGACCATCAATAAAAACGGCTGATCGTGCTTGCGCTGCAGGATCGCAAGCGCTTCTTCTGTTGTCATATCGGTCGCATGCTTACCGTGCTTGCCGCCTTTGTTTTCTGCCACGGCATAGGGTTCGTAGCCTTTAAAGCGAATTTCGGGATAATGGTTATGGCTTTTCGGTTCTTTGACCAGCCAGCCGACAAACTCGTCAAAGCCTCTTTTTTGCGGATGTGCCGATTCGTCAAACCCTTCGACATGCCATTTATTGACCAGATAGGTCCGATAGCCGTTCTTTTGTAGCCTACTCGCAAATGTACTGTCTGTGGCCAATAAACTTGGCCGACGTATAGCGACGCCGTCTTTAAAGCCCTCAACACCGCCTTGGCGCGTCATGTTACCCCTTATGCGCGCATGTCCTGTATGCTTACCGGTCAAAAGAGTGCCTCTGGAGGGCGAGCAGACACTCGCACCTGCATAGGCATCCGTAAACCGGATACCTTGGGCCGCCAGCTGGTCCAAATGGGGTGTTTTGATTATTTGACTGCCATAGCTTCCCAGGTCGCCATACCCCAGATCGTCGGCAACGATCAGTACGATATTGGGTTTGGCGATTTTCTGTGCCTGAACATGCAGAACAGGAATAGCTAGAAATAGGAGAAAACCGTTTACTAATTTTGGTATGATGCTGGTGTTATTCATCTATTTAATTTCATTTTTTAAAGGTTAATATCCGGGGTTTTGATAGGATCGGCGGGCTGTTTCATCAAGCAGTACACCATCCTTGTCCGTTAGCATACTGATAAAAGATTGCGGAAAGGGTTTGAACGTATGCGTAGCTGAAAAGGTTCCCTTTCCATTTCCATCCTGCCCATTCACTCCGGATGGATTATCCGATCTGGACCAGAGACCCGTACGGCTAGAGGCCAGTTGCGCGTGATGCAACATGCGCTCCAGCTGTATACCTGCATGGTGTATCCCTTCGTATAAAACCTGCTCTGTATTGAATTCGCGTGAGTACTCATTGTAGATAAAATGCACAAAACGTTTCAGTTCGGTATTCGCCTCGGGCGGATATTGTTCAGCCTTGGATTTCGTAGAGTTTCCATCCCAATAGGAAGCATCGACCCTAATTTTATCAAAGGTGGCCGACGCGGTGCTGTAAGGGTAGGAGCGTTCTTCCACGCCCAATGATTCGGCGCCAGGATATAAGCGTGCCAATACCTCGGCGCGGTTTTCTCCAGCTTTATAGGCGGCCCGGCTGCGTAGTTTATTGATATCGGCGGTAGCATTGGCATAGTCTCCTTTGCGGCCATAGGCTTCTGCCCGGATCAAGTAGGTTTCGGCAAGCCGGAAGATTGCCACGTCACGGGTGCCGAAATGGTTGTCTACCGTACTGCGGTTCGGATCGATAAATTTACGTGAAGAAGGACGGACTTTCCGGTTCAACAGGAGTCCAGCATTCCCACTGTAGCGGTCCGCTCCGGTCTTCCTATAATAGTATTTTCCATTGTCCTTGATCCACCGCGGATAGAGTACATAGGGCTGTGCGAGTGCCTCACTGATATCAATGGCCGTTTCTTTGCTGTTCTCCAGGAACACAAGCCCCAGATCGGCCGTTCCAATTTTTCGCTGTCCGGCCAGGGCATTACGGCCATTCCAGGAGGGACGTTTATAACTGGGCTTGATATTGACATTAAAGAAATCGGCTTCATTTGCTTGCCAGGTCAGGGAAGCATTCTTGGCATCCGTATAATCTAGGCCGGGACCGTCTGATTGGGAAGCATTGTCAAAGGAGGCACTTTGGTATTCGAGCTGGAAGGATTTTTCAAAACGGGAATCGTTGATCTTATCGGTAAATACATCATAGCCCCAGTCTGAAGGTAGGAATCCCTGACCTTTTAGCAAGCCGTAGGACCAGGTCCAGCTGGGGATATTCCAGGCTGAGTTGCGGTAATCGGCGGTAAAGGCGGCATTGGTACGCATACCATAGCGTCCATTCTCTAAATTATTGCCATAGGAGGCCTGCAGAATAATTTCGGAATTCGTTTCGTTGCTCCAATTGCCTTTCCCGATGGCAAAGAGGTCCCAATAATCTGAGGCAAGACTGATTCCAGAATTTATGACCTGAGAGGAATAATAAATGGCGGAATCCAAATCTGCTACGCCTTCACCTTTATATAATAGTCCCTGGTACGCATTGGGGCTTGTGGGATCTATATTTCCTTCTGCATTCCGGTAGGATTTAAAGGCTGCAGCCTGATGGCGCTGCAAATAAAGCTTGGCCAGGAAATGCAGGGCTGCGTTGCGGGTAATCCGGCCGCGCTGTGTCTGTCCGGCAGCAGGCAAATATTGTTCGGCAAAACGTAGGTCTGAAATTAATTTGGCATAGATGGTCGCCGAATTTGTTTTGGGCAGATAAAAATTAGCCGGCAGGCTGTTGTTGCTTTTCAGTGGAAAAGGGACATCCCCCAATTGGGTGACCAGTAGGTAGTAGGCATAGGCCCGTAGAAAATAGAGTTCGGAAAGCTTTTGATTGGCATAGGCTGCATCACTTGCATATCTTCCCGGAGCTCTTTCGGTAATGATTTCGATGGCTTTGTTACAGTCATTGATAATCGGATAGGCCCCCAATAACTGGGTTTGATAATAACCGATCAGGTTGTTGGCATATTCACCGGCAGCGCCTGATGGCGACCATACTGCGGGACTGAAGGTCGCCCAGGCGTTATCGAGCGGTTCAGTAATATCGTTGCCTGTTTCAAAAAGAAAGGGGCCTTCCATAAACCCATATTTCCATCGTAAGATGTTGTAATTTGCGACGACAAGCTCATCGAGTCCTTTTTCAGATTCAAAATAGTCTTGGGTGATCGTAGAGACCATTTCTTCTTTGAGAAAGTCCTTGCAGGAACTTAATCCTGCTCCTGTCGACAGCATAGCGATTGCCCAAAGGGCGATGGTTTTTATCGTGTATTTTCCAAGTCTCATGTTTCGTTGATGCTAAGTGATTTAAAGACCGATTCTCAATCCGAGAACGGCACTACGCAATAAGATGCTGTTGGCGGTCTGTCCACCGCTTTGAGCTGCGGCGGCACTATCCCAGCCATTGACATCATCTGGATTAAGGCCAATTTTTACAGCTTCACCGCCCCAGATGACTGGGTTGAGCACCTGCGCATATACTTGCAGGCTTCCGATATTAAGCCGATCGAGTACAGGTTGTTTAAATGTGTAGCCTAAAGAAATATAGCGCAATGACACCAGGCTGCCACTGGTGTAATTCCGCGCAGCATTGTAGTTTGTAAAGGTCGCTGTCGTCTGCTGCGGGAAGGCCGCCGCGGTATTGTCAGGGCTCCACACATCCGTTTCCGTACGGCGGCCATAGGTCTGTAGCGCGCCATAGTAGCTGCTGCCGATGCGGGCATAGACAAAGAAAGAGAGGTCCCAGTTTTTATAACGGAAAGCGTTGACAATCCCGCCGGTCCATTTGGGTCTATTGCTGCCCAAGATCTCTTTGTCACTGTCGTTGATGGTTCCAAAACCATTGTCGAGATAGGTGACAGTTTCGCCAGATGCCAGGGTGATGGATTTTGCGCCATCGGTACCGGGCTGTACTTCCACCAGTTCCTGATCCTTGATCTTTACTTGCCCCGGTAAAGCAGTGATATTTCCAATTTTTCGGTAGAGCTCGATGAGCCGCTGGTCTTCGGGCGTCTGTTGCCACAACCGGTCATAGACATAATCCCTAAATACGGCTATAGGTTGCCCGATAAACCAGCCATTGGCCACATCATCGACCTTACCATCGACCAGTTCGACGATCTTCTCCCGGTTTCTGCTCCAGGTCAGTGTCGTATTCCAGGAGAAATCCGGTCGGTCGATGTTCTTACTTGAGATAGAGATTTCTAGCCCGCTGTTGCTCGTTTTTCCGATATTGCCCAATATGCTGTTGTAACCCAGCACGGGTGGAATGGACCGATTGAGCAGGAGATCTTTGGTATTCGCTTTATACCATTCGAGCGAACCTGATATCCTGTTGTTCAGAAATCCAAAATCCAGTCCGACATTATGCTGTACAGTTTTTTCCCAACCGAGATCGGCGTTTGGCATGGAGGATGATTTATAGCCCGGATACTGGGTTTCGTCAAAAACATAGGCGGCACCCGCGATTGTTCCCGAGGTGGTATAGGGCGACACGGAGGAATTACCAGTCACCCCGACGCCATAGCGCAGCTTGAGCTGATCAATCCAGTCGACCTGTTTTAACCAAGGTTCTTCTTCCAGCTTATAGCCCAGGGCTAGGGAGGGGAAGAAGTCAAACTTGTGCCCCTGAGCCAGTACCGATGCCCCATCCCACCGTCCCGTTGCCGTCAGTAGATACTTATTCTTCAAGGCATAATTAGCCCGTAACATATACGATAGCAAGGTGGATTTACTAAAGGAAGTCCCATAGCTCATGGGGATACCGAGGTCATTGGCGCTCAGGTCGTACCACAGCGACGAAGGGAAGGTAATATCCTGCGCCCGGATATTAATGCCATTGGACCTATTTTCCTGTGAAGACTGTAAGGCATCCACTTTCAGGGACTGGTCAGTCCATTTCTTCTCAAAAGTCAGCATATTTTCAAACACCCAGGATAATCGCTTGTTGTGGGAATTGTAGCCAATCAATGGAGCTGTGCCCACCGCAGAGAAGGGGTTTGTATAATCGGGGCCATAGAACGAGCCTTTTTCCGTTCCGGTATACTGCACCCCAAATTTGAGCTGGTACTTTAACCAAGGTGTAAAATTCAGCTGCGCAAAAGCGTTGGAGAGCACACTGTATTGCGTATTTTCATTTTTGCTGTTTTCAATATTCAGGAGTACATTATGCGCAGACAGACCCGTGCGGTTGGTATTCAACAACAGACCATTTTCATCATAGGCCGGCGCATAGGGCATGAGCGCCAGGGCCTGGCCGTAAGAATCTTTGCCACCGGTATTGGAGCTGTTGTCAGCCATGCCATAATTTTGGACGGAGTAACTGCCGATCATCGATATCCCCAGCTTCAGCCATTTTCGGGGCGAAACATCGCCTTTTAATGTCGTGGTATACCGCTTATAATCCTGATCGATCATGGCGCCCTGTTGATCGAGCAGTCCCGCAGACAGGTAAAGGCTGGATTTTTCATTACCCGAAGAGAGCGAGATGCTGTGGTTGTTGGTTTTTGCTAGACGTGTCACCAGATCTGTCCAATCCTGATTGAGGAGGTTGCCGCCGTTATATACGGGCACTTGCTGTGCGTATCCACGTGCAACCTCTTCTGGAGTAGCATCACGCAGCAGTACTTTGCCGTCTGCTCCCCAGCTGTAGGCTTTACGGATGGATTCAATGCCGTAGGTTTCGCCACCACCAAAATTTTGAATATCAAAATCAGGATCCGGTGCCGTGCCGTATTTTCCGGTGTAGGTGCCTCCATTGATGTGACTCTGACGTTGCCAGTCCAAAAGTGCCTTTGAATCCATCCAGTCAGTCATCGAATGAATCTGATCCAAAGATAATGATCCGTTATATTGCACGGATACCTGTCCCTTTTTTCCTTCCAAAAGAGAGACCAGGATCACACCATTTGCACCGCGTGATCCGTAGATTGCCGTTGCTGAGGCGTCTTTCAGAATTTCAATGGAGGCAATATCTTTTGGGTTGATAATAGATGCTTCGCTAGCGGATATCGGAATTCCGTCGACCACATAAAGCGGCTCATTGGAGGCATTTATAGAGCGGTTGCCGCGGATGCGTATGGTGCCTACACCACCAGGGCGGTTATTTGAGGTAATGTCCACGCCGCTCGCTTTGCCTTGTATCCCTTGAACGATATTAGCTATTGGCCGGTCATTGAGGTCCTGCCCCTTGATCTGGGACAATGCGCCTGTGATATCTCCTTTTTTTGTCGTTCCATAGCCGACGACGACAATTTCTTCGAGCTGCCGGTCATTGGGCTGCAATTTGATTTCCACGGGCGAGCGTTGTACAACGAGGGTATCCGAGCGGTAGCCCAGGTGGCTCACAATAATTTTAAAAGGCAATTTTTGGCCAGTTCGGAAGGAAAAACGACCCCAGGTATCGGTCTGTACACGGTGTGTGACAGCATCCAGCTGCACGGTTGCTCCAGCGATGGGCTTATTGGTTCGTGCATCGAGCAGCGTGCCAATAAGGTCTGCATTGATAATGGGTGAAACGGACTGCTGTGCGAGCACCATATTGGCCTGAAATGAGGCAAATAGGACCACAGACAATCGTTTCCAATTGTTTATGTTCATGATTAAAACAGTAGATTAGGTTGATGTTGAATTCTAAAAAACAATAGCTATTCAGCTATCGGGCAGGTGCATCACGCCATGCACATTCGTTTTTTCTTGAAAAAGAATGGATTCAACAGGGGACTGTTTTTTGGAGGGATCGTAAAATAATACTTGCTCATAGAAATTTAATTGTGAAAATTACATTTAAAAAATAACAACGTTACCAACGCCAATTGAGAAACGATGAACAAATATAAAAATAGTAAAGAATAAAGTCTACTATTTTTGTAGATTTTTTTTTGATTTAATTGCAGTATACGATAGGGGATCGTGTTTGCTAAAAAATAATGGGACGAAATCAGTAACCTTGAGGAGCTGCAGACCGCTGCTCTCGGTGCCTTGGTCAGCCTCGCGAAAAGCGGCTGCTATAAAGATGGAATAAGAGGGGCGGAAAATAAGCGTGGTGAGTATAAATTATATAAAGCGCACTGTATTGCAGTGCGCTTTGATAAAGTAGCTGCTAAACGGATGTTTTAAAGAACAGAAAATGCCAGCTTGCAGACTCCTTACCGTAATTAATCATTAAAAGCTACACCTTCGTAACAGGCGTTATAGATAGCCTTAAGATCTTGCAATACCGGTACACGAGGGTTAAATCCTGTACATGGGTCGAGCAATGCATTTTGTGTCATGTAATCGATATTTTTCTCCCAATCTTCTTTGGAAATTCCAAATTCTTTGATGGATGAAATATTGTTTACCTCAGCACGTAAAGCTTCGATGGCTTGTGCCAATTCTTCAGCGGTTTCTTTACCGATTACTTTTGCTAAATCAGGGAAACGTGTGGATACCTTGGCATTATAGCGGATGACGTTGGGTAAAAAGATCGCATTGGCAGCGCCATGGGGAATACCATACAAAGCGCCTACCTGATGCGATAGGGAGTGAACAATACCTAACCAGGCATTGTTGAATGCTAACCCTGCCATAAAAGATGCGTCATGCATGTTTTGACGCGCCTGGATGTTTGTCGGGTTCTTTACCGCTTCTTTCAAGTTATTGAAAACGATTTCTAGACCACCCTTAGCCAGTACATCGGCATAGTTGTCATCGATGTTAGAGACGTATGCTTCCACGCAGTGCGTGAGGGCATCCAGGCCTGTGTTGGCCGTGATATGGGCCGGCATGGACGCACAGACTTCGCCATCTACAATAGCAATATCGGGTGTCAATTCGTATGAAACAATGGGGTATTTGACACCTTTTTCGCGGTCAGTGATGACAGCCAGGCCAGTTGTCTCGGTACCGGTACCACTGGTGGATGGGATGGCGATAAATTTCGCCTTTTTGCGCAGGGTAGGTACCGTAAATGGTTTGACCAAGGCATCGAAATCTGCATCTGGATATTCGTAGAATACCCACATCATCTTAGCGGCGTCAATAGCCGAACAACCGCCAAGTCCTACGATCCAATCCGGTTGAAACTCGCGCATCGCTGCTGCGCCGCGGAAACTTGTAGCTGATGATGGATCTTCCTCTACGCCATCAAAAACAAACGTTTCAAGACCTGCCTCCTGTAAAAATGCAATTGATCTATCCAACGTTCCGCTTTGACGCATGGAATTTCCTCCGGTCACGATGAAGGCTTTTTTACCTTTTATATTCTTCAGTTCTTCAAGGCTTCCGGCGCCATGGAATACTTCTCCTGCAATAAATAATTTACTCATTTTTTCAATCTTTAAATTTGATAGTTCAAAGATAGCGCGCTAATGAGCTTCGTTTATTACACAAACAGGCCTACGTGTTATACATTTGAGCCAACTCGTTTTGGAGCTGGGTCGGTGTTTCATTGAGCTTTGCTTTCACAAATTTGTTCAGCGCTGCCGGGGAGTTGAATCCCAGGTCAAAGGCAATCTCTTTGTGTGTGATATCTGCAAACATGAGCTGCCGCTTGATTTCGGTCATAATCCGGTTGTGGATGGTGTTGATCGCAGTATCGCCACAATGTTTTTTGGTAATGGCATTGAGCTTTTTGGGGGTGATATGAAGCTGATCGGCATAGTATTGTACCGAGCGTTCTTCTTTGTAGTTTTCGTTGAGTAATTTTTTGAATTCGATATACAGGCTTTGGTCTGCTGTTTTATTCCCCAGAACGGGATGCTGACCGTGTACGGATTCAATGAGCTTGAGCAAAAATATCTTGATGTAAAAGCGTGCTTCTTCTTTGCGGACCAGACTTGGATTTTGATAAATATCCTGTATAAGCTTGATCGTATGGATACTCTCGGCAAATTCGGTGCTTGACAATACCGTGTTGTTCAGTTGGGTCGACAGGTTGATATTATAGGGGCTCAATTCATTTTTGAGGATGTCCGAACAGAATAATACCTCTTCAAATAGGATAATTTTGCCGGTTACCTGATCAGAAAAAGTCTGTATGGCATGCACCTGGTCTGGGAAGATGACCGAAATCCGGCTGTTGTTCAGGATGTACTGTCGGTCTTCGATTTGTAGTTGTAGTTCGCCCTCCTGGACCACGAAGATGCAAAAGTGGTCTTTTTGATGTGGCGCTGCGTAGGCGTGTAAATGCTCGGCATCAAGGTCAAACACGCGGAAAGATAGTTTCTTGTCTTCTATTTTATTGATCTGCTTTTTAAGGTGTAGTCGTTCCATCATCTTAGTTCCGTTAGCTAAAAAGAAACGCAAAGGTAGCCATTTACGCTGAGAGTGCTCGATTTTTTGGCAAGTCAAACATTGACGCAATGAATAATATGATTCAGCGACTTTCGTAATAGCGCGAAAATTAGCCGCTAGATTGAGTGTTGAAGGACTATCTCGGAATTTTCGCTATTTAAGCAGCTTATTGATTTTATCTTTTGCATATAGTGGCCGGAGATGGTTTCCTGTTTCTTGGATCGTGCCATCCTTGTCAATCAATAGATAAAATGGTATGCCACCGACCTTAAACAGTTCCCGAATAGCGGCACTCTGCTTGGCCGATAGAAAATAATGTTGCCCGCCCAGATCATACTTACTGACTGTCGCCTTGTACTTATCCAGATCTGAATCAAGACACAGGTAGACCAACGAAACTGCTTTATCATGAAAGTCGGCTTCGATCTTTTTGGAATTGGAAAATTCGCTTAAGCATGGTGCGCACCAGGTGGCCCAAAAATCAATATAGATCACTTTATCCTTGTTGGAGCGAAAGATATCTTCCATGATCCCTTGGACTGGCGAAGATCGCATGTCTTTGAAAATAGCCCTGCTATTTAGTTCGGGATGTTCGACTCTGGCTTTCGTGGCGAGGTATTCCTGCCGTAGCGGATCCCGCAGGAATGGCGATTTAATATATTTGGTGACAATCGTATTGAATTTTTCGTAGGTCTTGAAATCCTGCTGTTGAAACTTTTTTGAAAAGTGATGGCTTAGCATGATTTCTTGTAATAGGGGATCGGTCGTGTAATCGACTATGCTGTTCAATATGAGGGAATCGGAAATGGCTGTGGACGCAAATAATTCGCCGCTTGGCGTTATTCCCCAATTAGAGTCTTTGGTGTCCAGCGAGCGAAGTTGTTCGTTGATGTAGAATTTAAAAAGACTGGAAAATGTTAAAATTGAATTTGTGTTCATTAAATTGTCGATATGCAGTGGGAGGCGGCTACCCAATTTTTCGTAGAAACCCTTTGGGATAACGAATGTGGTATCCATCGATCCCAGATTGTTCGCAGATTTGTGATTCATGGCATAAAATTGGATATTATCGTAATATTGACTTTCGCTCTCAAAAAGAGCCCACTTTTTACTTTCTTCATTGGTGGTATTGGCGTTGATAAACTGCGCATATAGCTCTTTCCCCTTTTGACGTATGGTATCATTAAACAGCATATACTGATCAGGACCATAATTTTTTACTGCCTGATAGTTTTTGTTTTGGTCGTATAGTTCACTGGCATAGTAAAGGCGTTGGAATTGCGCGACTTGTGTATTGGTGACTGCTGCAGTCCCGGCAAATTGGATTGTGCTAAGGAGCGCGCTCCGTTGATAGGTGTTGCCATCAAAGGAGACCCATAAGCTGTCCCTTGGATGAAGGACGACGCTGAAATTTGTTTTATAACCAATCCAGATTTGCGTAGGGATATATAAATCAATCTCTGCATAAAAGTCGCCTTTATCGTTGACCTTAGGATAAATTGTCACCGAAGAGAGTCCGAGTCTATGCATAGTTATACTCATGGGTATTGTTGCCTCATAGTGGTCAATTGTTCCCGTCAAAATTGCCCTTTCAGCAGCGATCTGAGCGTTGCTTATTGGACAACACACCCATGATAGAGCGAGCAGAAAAATGGTCAGAAGATGTCCCTTACACACTTTTAGCGATAATGTTATTTTAGGTTTAGTGGCAAACATGTTTGGTTCTTTAACTAAAAATAAAGAATCTATTTTACATTTAATTGTGAAAGTAGCTTATTTTATAACATTTTTTTAGTACAGAAAATACAATACATCCTATTTTTAGTTTTTCCGATTGCTTCATGCTCGAATAATCGCGAAGCGGATTTGCAGGAAAGAGAACAGAGGCTTGCCCCTCAGGAGCAGGTATTCGCGAACAAAGAGGGCAATATAAAGCTTGCTTGCTATGCGTGATAGCCTGATGGCAATCAAAATACACATATAGACTTGGTTTTTATGATTGTAAAAATTAATAATAAGGAAAATTTAATACTGTAACAAACGAAAAGGTTTTCGTTTGTTGTGCAATCGATTGTTTTAAGAAAAATATTTTTTTTGTTATATATTGAATTATGATAATTTATTTGTCTTAAGCAATTGATTATAAACTAAATTCAAAAAAATGAAAAAGAACATTTCTTATGCGATTGCAATGGCTCTTGTTGCGACATTTTCATCCTGTAAACAGGATCTGGTCACCATGGAACCTGTCCCTGTCGATCAAAGTACAGCCTCCCTCGCTGTCGCGGACAGTGTACAGACCTTTAAGGTGATCCCTTCGGCTTCCATTGAAACGGACCGCCTGCAATTCAGGGCTGCGCACAATGAGATGCAGGCAACTGGATTTTATGTGGCACCCAATAGTACGATCACCATTACGGTGAATGTGAAATCGGGTACTACGGTACCCCGCCTAGCGATAGGTACGCCATTCCGGGATAATATCAGGCCGGTAAGGCAGTATTTTAACCTGGCGGCCGGAACACAGACTTTTACCGTGGATCAGTATGGGGGATTGGTCTATATCATCTATGCCGCCAACAATTACACCACAAACGGCGAAATTGAAGTGACTTTTGGAAATGGTTTTAAACCGGTGCCTTATTTCCAAAAGGGGATCACGACGCATCAGCAATGGCTGACGACCTTGGATTCCTTGAAAACCGCTGTACCGGATGTCGTGTTTTCTTCCGACCGTACAGTAATGGTCGCCAATATGGATGAAGCGCTGCTGTATAAGAATGAGGACCAGCAAGCCATTGTCAACCGGCTGGATTCTATCGTTGGCCATGAAAATTACATCAGCGGATTGAGTGGTACGACGGGTGTGCATGCCATTCCGTACAATAAACACCTGGTGACAGTCCGGGATTCTGCATCGGGTGGGTATATGGCGGCAGGGATTTCCATTTATTACACCGAATCGCTTTCCTACCGAATGCTGCAGCCTAAATACCTGAGCAATACCAATGGCTGGGGCCTATGGCATGAATATGGGCATACCTATCAGCAAAAAGCATGGACCTGGGGTGGGCTGACCGAAACGACGGTGAATATATACTCGATGGCTGCAGAGCGTGGCTTTGGCTTGCCTGTCAGCCGGATTACGGCAAATAATTCCTGGCCCAAACTGGATACTTATTTCGCTAAACCCATCGCCGAGCGTAATTATAACGCTGGGGATAATGACCTGAAATTGATAATGTTCCATCAGCTTTGGTTGGCCTTTGGTGATAATCTCTACATCACGCTGAGCAGGTCTACCCGTGAAAATCGTCCGAACGTGTCCACGGATGCGGAGAAAATGCGCTATTTTATGATCTCAGCCTGTCAGATCGCCCAGAAAGATTTGTCTGATTTCTTTAAAAAATGGGGATTCCAGGTGGATGCTGCTGTTTACACAGAGATTGCCAACCTGAATCTGCCCGCACCGGCACAGGATATTACCCTGTTAAGGGATTAATCTATAAGACGTCTCCCGCCCCTGGGGGACGTTTTTTTTTCACGTCAAAATTCAACCGCCTGTTTCCTTATCCGCCGATAGGGGAAATGTTATGTTAATTTAGCTTAATGTTTGTTAAATGCCTATGAAGCCTACAACTATTTGTAAATTAAATCGTTAATTCGTTGTAAATCGTATTAAAAATGGTTTCCGAATTTATTAAAAATAAGCATTTGGCGAATCGTGCCGGATTTGGAATGAGTCTACAGCAGATTGCTGCCTTTGAACAGCAGCCTGTCACCGATACCTGGCAGATGTATGCGCGCTCCGGGGATTTTACTCCAATAAGCTTCGTCACGGCGCAAACGGATGTTGACTACAGCGACCTGTCAATGATGAATGCGGAGTCGAAGAAACAGGTACAACAGCTTAACCGGAAGCGAAATATAGCGACCAACCTGAATTTTCTAAATACCATGGTGCATGCGGATGATCAGCTGCGGGAGAAAATGGCTTTTTTTTGGCATGGACATTTCGCATGCCGGGTCGTCAACGCGAATTTTAGCGCACATCTGCTCAATGAAATCAGAAAAAATGCGCTCGGAAATTTTCGGGACCTGCTGCTTGCCGTTTCGAAAGCTCCAGCGATGCTCAACTTTCTCAACAACCAGCAGAATAAAAAAGGGCATCCCAATGAAAACTTTGCCCGGGAGGTGATGGAACTTTTCACCATGGGACCCGGCAATTATACCGAATCGGATGTAAGGGAGGCTGCGCGCGCCTTTACGGGATGGTCTTTTGATAAGGATGCACAATTTGTGGTGCGGCGCAAGTTTCATGACATGGGTACCAAGAAGTTTTTAGGAAAAACAGGGAATTTTGATGGAAATGCTGTTTTGGATATTATACTGGAACAACCCGCTACCGCCAAATTTATTACCGGGAAATTGTACCGATTCCTGGTCAATGAGCAAGCAAACGATGCTATTGTCACTGCCCTAAGCAAGGATTTCTATGATTCGGGCTATAATATCAAGCAATTGCTTGAGCGTATATTTATGGCGTCCTGGTTTTATGATCCCATAAATATCGGAAATAAAATAAAGTCTCCGATCGAACTTATGGTGGGTATCATGCGCACGCTTACGATGGAAATTGCGAGCCCTGAAAATCTCATTGTCTACCAAAAATTATTGGGCCAGATGTTATTATACCCACCGAATGTGGCGGGCTGGCCATCAGGGAAGGCCTGGATAGACAGCTCAACCTTGTTGCTCCGGATGCAGGTACCGCAGATATGGGCAGGCATGCGGCCATTGGACCTCGATCCGCAGAACGATGACGATCTGGACATGGGCTTGAAACAATCGCGCCAGCTCTACAAAACCTTCAAGAATCCGCAGATTACCATCGATTGGGCGCAGGTTGAAAAGGCGTTTTCGAATAGGGATCCCTTTCAGTTATTATTGCAGCAGCAGCCTTCTTTTACGAAAAAACTACTGGAAAAATATGCTGGAAGTGACAAGAGAATGGCGATTATCGAAACAATGTGTATTCCTGAATATCAACTCTGTTAACGGCTAAAACGACGGACATGATCATAAAAAGACGCGAATTCCTCAAAACTGGCTCGCTCGCTACGGCATCCTTGTTGCTGCCCAATTTTCTGAAAGCGATGGCCTTTCCCAATTCACTGGAAAGAAGTGCCAAAGTATTGGTTATTTTACAATTGAGCGGCGGTAATGATGGGCTCAATACCATCGTCCCCATGCGCAATGATATTTATTTTCGGGAGCGGCCTACAATTGCCATCGACAATGCCTTGGCCCTAACGGATGAGGCAGGGATCAATCCGGCTTTACCCTTCTTCAAAACGCTTTTTGAAAGTGGGGAAATGGCTGTGCTCAATAATGTGGGTTACCCAGATCCGAATAAATCGCATTTCCGGAGCATGGATATCTGGCATAGTGCGAGCCGAAGTGATGAATACCTGGAGAGCGGCTGGATAGGCCGTTACCTCGACCAAGCCTGCTACGACTGCAGCCATCCGACGCAGGCGCTTGAAGTCAATGATATGCTGAGCCTCGCGCTCAAAGGAGAACAGAAAAAAGCTTTCGCGTTCAGGGATCCCAAAAAGCTCTATCAAACCAGCCGCGAAGAATATTTTAACGCAATTTATCAGGAGCATCAGCAACAGCATGATGAGGAGACGGTAGGCTATCTCTATCAGACATTGGGTGAAACCATCAACAATGCGGATTATATTTTTGAGCAAAGCAGGGCAAAAAGAACAACGGCGGCATATCCCGATTCGGTGCTGGGAAAGGACCTGAAGACGGTCGCCTCCTTGATTAAATCGGACATCAATACACAGGTATATTATCTGCAGATTGGCAGTTTTGATACCCATATCAATCAGCAGCAGCGGCAGGAGAGCCTTTTTCATACCATCAATGATGCCGTGCAGGCTTTTGTGGAAGATCTAAAGAAAAATGCTCTTTTTGAGGATGTGATGCTGATGACCTTTTCGGAATTTGGCCGCCGTGTAGCCCAAAACGCCAGTATGGGTACAGATCATGGCACTGCGAATCAGCTTTTCTTTGTGTCTGGTGGCTTGAAAAAGCAAGGGCTGCTAAACGTCTTGCCGGATCTGAGCCAACTCAATGCGGGGGATCTGCAGTATACGGAGGATTTTAGAAAGGTATATGCGACGCTGCTTAAAAATTGGTTGATGGCAGACGCAGACAAAATATTGGGCTGGAAAAATGGGATTTATGATTTTATCTGAAAATTCGGCGATTGTATTGCACAAAAGGGTAGGAGCTATCAAAAAAAGCCCTGATTCATCTAATGAACCAGGGCCATATTCGCAGGTAGGGTAAGACTTTTGTTAAGCTTTGATAAATAAACCTGCAATATTAAGTACAGCTTCTGCAGATAATGGCTCATCAAAAGATTGTGTGGCGGCACCGGTTGAGATTTTTCCCATTGAACCGTTAAGGGAGGTAATATCAACTCCTGCCTGTTTCACGTTATCTTCACCTGCATAGATCGGATTTACGACAGCACCGATACCAGTATCATTGGCCCCGGTAATCCAAGGTTTCTGATTAGCGGCACCACCCCCGCGGGCGCGGCGCATCTGACGGATATGCGAGGCATGCCGTGCTTCTACCGAATGAATCTGTAATGCCGCTGTAAGTACAACGCGGTTGCCAAGCAAGATACCTGCCTGTCCTTTATATGCCCTCACACCGGTGTCTTCAAATGCCTGTGCAACCGCTAAAAATGTATCATAATCACTGAAGACATTTGCAAATGTACCTCCAGCCGTAAAATCAAATGTTGGTTTGGCAACAGCTTTATTGCCCAACACTTGTTTCAGAAACTTGACATGGGCTACTTCGTGATCGCGAATGGTTGTAATCGCCCCAAGTGGTCTGCCGGAAGGAATAAGCCCCGCTTTGGAAACACCCATGGTGTAATATTCTGCTTCGAGATATTCCAAGGTCAGCGCATAGTTGAGTACGCCATTCACATCCGTAGGTGCCGTAGCCCCGTAGGCTTTTTTGAAAAGTTCGCTTACAAAGAACGGCAATGCCGCCAATGTTACTTTTCCAGTCATGGAAGCTAGATTCTTAATCGCTTCGCGACGTGGGCTGATACGATCGCTGAACTCAGGATCTACAGTATTTATTTGTTCAAAAACGTTTAAAAGATTCATGATAATCAGAGTTTAGGTGAATTAATAAGTAGGTAGATCCGATACATCGATTTTCGACTTGATAAACGGTGCAGCGGCACTCAATACGACAGTCGGGCTCTTGGCAACATCAAGTCCGTTGCTATCCACGACCTCCATATTGGCGAAACTGCCATTATCGATCATATCCCGCACCCAAGCGGCGTGGCGCGCTTCGACCGAAACGATCTTGCCTGCCAATAACAGATAATTGGGATCTTTAATCAACCAACCAGCACCATTGTATGCCGATACGCCCAGATCTTCAAAGGTCTTGGCGGTGGCCAATACGTTTTCCCTACTGCTGAAATTAATTCCGGATAGATTCAGTTCGAGACTGGAAATCGCTTTGGCACCCAAAGCAACCTTGAAAAACTCGCGATGGGCGATCTCATGGTCGCGGATATCGGTAAAAAAGGCCTTTTCCATGTCAGTCATTCCTGAATAAGGATTATTGACCAGCTGTATGTAAAATGCGGCTTCAAGTTGCTCTAAGGCATAGGCATAATTCAATATGGCAATGTCGCCGCTACCAAAGTATAAGCCTTTACCGCCATGATCCATGCCATCGTCATCATCTTTGCTGCAGCTTGACAAACCAAGGATGGCGAGTGATGCCGCACTGGCACCAGCAAATTTCAAAAAATCCCTTCTTCGGAGATCCTTTTTGTCGATCGCACTGTCGTTAGTCGGTAGTGCCTCGTTGTGTGGTGTTATCTTTTCCATAACAAAAGTCGTTTAGTTTATAATTTTTCTGTACTTATAGGCATTTACGACTTTTTTAAAAGCTTGGATTTCGAAATTTCATTTTTTTTTTATTTTGACCTTATTTCGTGTCCTTCGTTATATAAATTTTATTACTTCACAAACATAAGCAGCTGTCATCTTGTTAAAAGATTAAGCAATTTATCTGGCTTTGAAAGCGGCTTATCAAGATTATTCAAAAAAAAATATTTCAAGTGAAAAAAATAATACATCTATCAATCCTCACTTTGTTGATCTCATCATGCAACAACAGGGACGGTGATATCCGGCAAAGAGAAGAGCGACTCGCAAAAAAAGAACAGGAATTCGCTAACAAAGAGGCGGAATATAAAACCTTGCTTGCCTTGCGTGATAGTCTGATGGCGAGCAAAGTAAGCCATAACGACTCAGCCTCGCGTACACAGTCCTGGCCTGATTCGATCGCCGGACAGTGGAGCAGCCGCCTCGTCTGCCGCTCTTCGAGCTGCAGCAATTATGTCATCGGCGATCAGCGAAACGAACAGTGGCAATTTGTCGCGGACTCCACAGGCCTGTATGTCAAGACCTCCACAAAAAACATGACCACGCAGCTTTTTAAAGGCAGCTTGCAGGATAATCGGCTCAGGTTAGTTGGGGTGGGCGACAGTGTTGGCAATAAAAGGGCCGCGATTCAGGTCAACATTGATCTGGTCG
This sequence comes from Sphingobacterium sp., assembly GCA_029239355.1. Lineage (GTDB taxonomy): Bacteria > Bacteroidota > Bacteroidia > Sphingobacteriales > Sphingobacteriaceae > Sphingobacterium. The sequence goes on along the minus strand of JAQZAZ010000002.1, from coordinate 133,278 downwards.
GCACCAAACTGATGCGTGGAACGCAGACAATCCATACAAAAGGAGATTGTCAGGCGACCTTTTCTGTTGAACTTATACCCAATGAAAAATGATCATAGCCAGTATACATCATATTACTTTTCCCGTCGAAGATCCGTTACTCAAATTTTTTATCGAGTTGCTGATTATCTTGCTGGTGCCATTGCTGCTCAATAAAATAAAAATCCCGCATTTGTTGGGTCTGTTGGTCGCGGGGGCAATTGTGGGGCCCTATGGTTTTAATCTCCTGTCGCGGGATAGCAGCGTGGTCGTGACAGGTACCACGGGTTTACTCTATATCATGTTTCTCGCTGGGCTGGAAATTGATATGGGCGACTTTAAAAAGAATAAATGGAAAAGTATTACTTTTTCTATCTATACCTTTTTGGCTCCTTTTATCCTTGGATTTGTCGGGGGCTACTATCTCCTGCATTTTTCGCTGTCTACCTCCATCTTATTTGCGAGTTTGTTCTCTTCCCATACACTGATCGTGTACCCTTTGGTCAGTAACCTGGGGATCGCAAAAAATCCAGCAGTCAATATTACCGTAGGCGGTACCATGATTACGGATGTACTTTCACTGTTGGTATTGGCTGTGATCGTTGGTCTTTCCCAGGGTGATGTGGACGCCGCCTTTTGGATCCGGCTGAGCGTTTCCATGATTGCATTTGCCCTGGTTGTGCTGCTGGTCTTTCCGCTGATAGCCCGTTGGTTTTTTAAGAATGTGGCCGATAAGATATCGCAGTACATATTTGTTGTCGTAATGATTTACCTGGCGTCGATTTTGGCCGAACTGGCGGGTATCGAGTCCATCATCGGTGCATTCTTCGCCGGGCTGGCACTCAATCGCCTGATCCCGCATACTTCTTCGTTGATGAATAGGATCGAATTTGTGGGTAACGCGATTTTCATCCCATTTTTTCTGATCAGCGTAGGCATGCTTATTGATTTTTCGGCTTTTTTCAAAAGCTGGGAGACTCTTGGCGTGGCAGCGATCATGCTGGTCGCATCCATTGGTGGTAAATATATAGCTGCCATCCTGACGCAAAAGACTTTTCGACTGAGCAAGGAGGAGGGCCTCCTGATCTTTGGAATGAGCGCCGCATCTGCTGCAGCAACATTAGCGGCGGTCATGGTGGGCTATAATATTGTCCTTGGACAGACGGCAGACGGCGAACCCATTCGTTTGCTCAATGAGCATGTGCTCAATGGTAGTATTTTGCTGATCCTGATCTCCTGTACCATATCGTCTTTTGTGGCGATGTCCAATGCACAGCGTATTGCAGAGGTGGATCGGGAAAATACCATTGCGGGGGATAAACAACCGAATGCTCATATTTTATTGCCGATCAATAGTGAACAGATGACCGAAAAGATAATCAATTTAGGACTGTTGATGCGCACAAAATCAAAGGAGGATCAGCTGTATGCCCTCAATATTATCAGCGAAGACAAAAATGAGTCCTCGGTCAAGAATGCAGCAAAAATCCTCGAGGCTGCGGTAAAACTCGGTGCAGCGGCTGATGTGCAGGTACAGCCCATCACACGTCACGATAACGAGGTTGTAGCCGGTATCAATAATGTGATCAAAGAGAAGAATATTACGGATCTATTGATGGGCCTGGATAAGGATAAAGGTTTTTCAACTTCTTTCATGTATAATCTATACAATGGTTATCTGAAGAATGAACATGTCAATCTGATTTTGTACAGTGCCATACAACCTATTTCTACTGTAAAGGAATATGTCGTGCTCATCCCGCCATTGGCTTATCGGGAACCAGGTTTTTTTGAGGCTTTGTCAAAAATATGGAATATTGCCCGAAATTCGGGGTCGCCTTTAAAATTCTATACCACAGCGGATATCATCGAAATCCTGCATCGAATCATTAAAAGGTCGGCTGTTGAAGCTTCATTTGTCGGTATAGCCAACTGGATCGAAGTGGATCAGGTCATCGCTGATTTAAAATCCGATCAGGGGCTGATTGTGCTGATGGCCGACCGTAACCGCTTTTCGTATAAATCCCCGATCCATACCATTACGCAATACCTGAATGAAAACCGGATCGAAAACAACTATCTGCTGATTTATCCCTATACGGAAAGCGCTGCGGATGCCGCGGAAAAGCGTGCGATCAACAACCACCAGGATTTTGCTGAAATTGGTAAATTAATACAGAAGGTGTTTAGGTAGCCTATTTTTATAAACGTCGAATAGCACTTTAATTTGATTTAAAATGCTATTCGACGAATAATCGCACATGGATTGCTTAATCATAACAGGAAAAAATGCGACTACTTCAATCAGTTAGTTTAGCGTGTCGTTATTTTTTTTGGACCAGAGTTCCATGTTCGGGAAATTAAACTTATCGTTGTTAAAAGCTGGATCTTTCTTGGCCTTCTGCTGCTCACGATAGTCCTCATAAATGACAAGTACCTTTTTGTGGAGCAATAAAATTGCAACCAGGTTGAGCCAGGCCATCAGTCCGACGCCAATATCCCCCAGCGTCCAGGCAGACTTTGCGGTACTGATGCAACCTACATAGGTGGATACTAACATAAGCAGGCGCAAAACCCAGATAAGTATGGTCTTGTGTTGTTTTTTGCGGCTTACAAAACTGATATTAGTTTCGGCAATATAATAATAGGCCATGATGGTCGTGAACGCGAAAAACGCTAAGGCTAAAGCGACAAAAGCATTCCCTATGGTAGGGAAGTGATGTGACACGGCGTGCTGCGTGAAGCCCGGACCCATTTCCGTAGCGGGAAGGTGCTGTACGATAAATCCTCCATTTGGATTTTCTACGTTATATTGCCCTGTAAATAGGATCATCAACGCTGTTGCAGTACATACAAACATGGTATCGACATAGACTGAAAAGCCCTGAACCAAACCCTGCTTGATCGGGTGCGATACTTCGGCGGCGGCGGCAGCATGTGGCGCGGTGCCCTGACCGGCTTCATTACTGTAAATGCCTCGTTTTACACCCCATGAAATTGCCATGCCTGCCACCGCACCAAAGGTTGCCTCCAAATTGAAGGCGGCTTTTACAATGAGTGAAATGACGGCTGGTATCTGCGTAAAATTGAGACCGATAATGACTAAAGCCATCAGAATATAGGCTCCAGCCATAAATGGAACGACGTACTCAGCGACGGTACTGATCCGCTTTACACCGCCGATAATGATGATAGCGAGTAAGGCCGCTATGCTCAATCCGGTAACGCTCGGCGACAAGTTGAAGGCTGATTCGACCGCTGCACCGATGCTGTTACTCTGCACGCCAGGGAGTAAAAATCCGGTACTGATGATCGTTACGATAGCAAATGTCCAGGCAAAAGCCTTGGAACGCAACCCGTTCAAAATATAAAATGCCGGCCCACCCCGGTATTCTCCGTCATTGACCTCTTTGTACATCTGGCCAAGTGTAGCCTCCACGATGGCTGATGCACTGCCCAAAAAAGCGATAACCCACATCCAAAAGATAGCTCCGGGACCGCCCATAGCTATGGCTGTAGCAACACCGGCAATGTTGCCCGTACCTACACGACCAGAGATAGCGAGCGAGAATGCCTGAAATGAGGAAATTCCTTTGTCAGAACTATTGCCATCAAAAAGCAAACGGATCATTTCCCGAATTTGTGTGAGCTGCGGGCATCGGAAACGTATCGTAAAATAGATACCCGTCAACAGACATAGGTATACCAGAGCATCACTCCAGATGATGTCATAAATTTTATTGATTATATCGTCCATATTTTAAAATTGAATCTTTAGGTGTGTTAAAAGTAGGTAAAAAGAAGGTGAAAAATAGTAAGTTTGCTTAAAATATCGTATAGGTTATGGTGATTTGATTGTAATTAGATATAGAAATTATGAATAGTGTGATTGTTTCACGCTTGATAGGGGTTGTTTGTGCAATACGGAGTGGAAAAATATATAAAATTGGTGTTTTTTTTAAACAAGATAGAGTGTGGACTGAATTTTTTCAAAAATAACATGGATACCGATTGAAATTGGCTAATAGATTAGGTTTTTTTAGAAAAAATATGTGCGACATTGGTAAATTTAAATTGCTCGATTAAGCAAGGACAGCTGATCATAAATGCAAAAGGGACTTGCGATAATTTAAGCAGTAGTTTAGCGATATACTATTGATAAAGTGATCCTGGGACGAGGGATATCAGGCCTTTATCGCCAGGATCACAAAAATAGTCTCAAAATTTAACTCAAATTCCGCGCTGCCATTAGGATACGAAGGTCATCGGATGCCGGTAGTTCAAACACTTGCAGGTGGAAGTGTTTAATGGCGGCCAATAGATGATCAAATATATCGGCCATGGTTTCTTCGAAATAGGCCCATTGTGTACCCTTGGTAAACATATACAGCTCCAACGGAATGCCGTATTCGCTGGGCGCGAGCTGACGCACCAATAGGGTCAGTTCCTGATGAATATTTGGGTTGTGCTTGGCATAGGCAAGGACGTAGGCCCTGAAGAGGCCAATATTGGTCATCCTCCGGCCGTTGACAGGTGAGGAGCTGTCGGTATTCCAGGTTTTGTTGTAATCGGCAATTTCACGTTCCCGTTTTTCGATATAAGGCGCCAGCAAGCGGATCTTTTTTAATGCTGTGATTTCCTCGGCGCTTAGATAGCGCACAGAAGACATTTTAATGTTTAATGCCCGTTTTATCCGACGGCCTCCAGTCTCTTGCATCCCGCGGTAGTTTTTGAAAGAGTCGCTCAAGAGGGTATAGGTCGGGATGGTGACAATGGTCTTATCCCAGTTGCGTATCTTCACATTATTGAGGTTGATCTGCAATACATCGCCATCCACCCCATATTTGGGCATCTCTATCCAGTCGCCTACACGCACCGAGTCGTTGGCCGATACCTGTATACTGGCCACAAAACCTAAAATGGTGTCTTTAAATACCAGCATCAGAATGGCGGATGCCGCCCCCAGGGACACGAGAAAAGACCAGGGCGAATTGCCCGTCAACAGGGACACAGCCAGTGTGCCGATGATAAAAATCAAAAAAATCTGTATCACTTGTAGGTAGCTGTCTATGGGCTTGTCTTTGAACCCTTTTGACGAACGAAAAATATCTCTGCAGGTTTTTAACAGGCTATTGACAAGATGGTAGACAGTAAGCAACACCACTAAATCCATAAATTTGACAATCGCCGCGGTAAGTACGGGAAAGCCAATAAAGATGACCGGAAGCAGCTGCCGTGTCAACAGCGTCAATATAGTCCGGCTCAGCTGTACATGCACCTTATTGGCCAAAAGAAAATCATCCCATTGGGTCGAGGTTCGCTGGGCAATTTTGTTTAAAGCCGAATAGAAGATGTTGCGCATCATGTAATCCAGCCCATAGAGTAGTAGGGCAAAAGCCAGAAGCAGTCCGACTGCGGTCCCCATGTGGGCCTGCTGTTCCGGTAAACCTAATGTCGCAAAGAGATCGAAGATGTACTGGTAAATTGAACTTGATTGTCGTTCACTGAAGTTGAGTATGTCTAAATTTTTCATATGAACAGACAAATTTACGAAGAAAAATAAAAACGGGTTTTAACGCGGTAAATACCCTATTATAGTGGTTTAACTATGTCTTATTTGCTTATTGATTAATTTTTATCTATATTTGTAAATTAATAGATAACCCGATAGCGAAAACTTTCTGTTTTTGCGTCTTAAAACCCCCGACGATTTGAATGAGATTAGTGTGATAGGTGCTGGGAGTTGGGCCACGGCCCTGGTTAAAATTTTGACAGAAAATAGCATCCATGTCAATTGGTATATGCGGCGTTCCGAGCAGGTGCGCTCGATCAATCAAGATGCTGTTAACCCTGACTACCTATCGTTTTTAAAACTTGACAATACAAAAATTTATGCTTCTGGTCAGCTGGATGAGATCGTGGCCCGGTCGACAGTAGTTCTTTTTGCCGTGCCCAGTGCACATCTAGACAGCGTTTGCGCTGCAATCCCCAAAGAGGACCTAGCCGAAAAATTTGTGATTACCGCCATAAAAGGGACCGTCGGTCCAGAAAATCTGCTTCCAAGCGCTTATCTAGCACGATGTTTTGACCTCAAAGATTTTCAGCAGGCGATGATTGCGGGTCCTTGCCATGCCGAAGAAATCGCGCGCAATAAGAAAACCTATATGACCCTATGCGGCTCAAATGAAACCTTTATCAGCAAGATCTCAAACTGGTTTGCTTCAAGTTATATGCAGGTAAATTACAGTCCGGATATGGTGGGGGTGGAGTATGCTGCGATTTACAAAAATATTGTGGGCATTGTTTGTGGAATGGCTGAAGGACTGCATTATGGCGATAATTTTATGGCCGTGCTGGTTGCCAATGCTATTGACGAACTGGGGATACTGCTGCGGGCAGTTGGCGTGCACAATGCCCGGCTCGGCCGTTCAATGTACTTGGGTGACTTATTGGTAACAGGCTACTCTGCGCATAGCCGCAACCGCACTTTTGGTAAATATCTTGGCCAGGGCTATTCGGTTTTCGAGGCGCGTCAGCTCATGGGTATGGTGGCCGAAGGATATTTTGCAACCAAGGGCCTCATGGCGACAGTGACGAGCCTCGGACTGAATTTACCTTTATTACAGACAGCCTATCGCGTCCTCTATAAATATATGGCTGCAATGGATGAATTTAAACTTTTAGAAAGGAATATAAGATAATATGTTATTAGCAACAGATTTAGACGGAACTTTTTTAGGCGGAAAGATGGAAGACCGCCTCAGATTATATAGACTGATAAAGGCTAGCCCGAATATGCAGCTGGTCTTTGTCACTGGAAGGGGACTGGAGTCGGTATTGCCCCTACTGAGTGATCCGCTCATTCCGGTGCCGGACTTTATTATCGCCGATGTGGGCGCCACCGTGGTCAACGGCCATACTTTGGAAGCGATTGAGCCGCTGCAGAGTGAAATTGAGGAAAAATGGCCGCAGACTTATGCAATCCGGGCAGCACTGGAGGAAATACCGCAGCTGAATTACCAACATGTACCACAGCAGCGCCGCAGCTCCTTTTATTATGAGGCTGGGGTAGACCATAGCCTGGTACAGCAGGTGGCCGACAAGTATGACTGTGACATTATAACTTCGGCCGATAAATACCTGGACTTACTTCCTAAAGGTGTAAACAAGGGCACGACACTACAGAAGTTGGTCGAATTCCTGGCGGTCGGTGCGGATGATGTGATGGTGGCCGGTGATACATTAAATGATCTGGCCTTATTTCAGATCGGCTTTAGGGGTGTTGCCGTCGGAAAATCCGAACCAAGCCTGCTGCAAGCCATTGCTGAGCTGGATACGGCTTATAGCGCAGAGGCTGCCGGGGCGGGTGGTATATTGGAATATATGGGCAAGTACCGCCCATTTCAGCAGTTGATCCGTGGGGAACAAAAATTAGTGCCCCAAAAGAGAAAGTCCAAAAAATCTGATCAGCTGGTGATGGTGTATCATCGGCTGCCTTTTGAAAAGGAATCGGTCAATGGGAAAACAGTGCGGGTAGCGCCCAAAAGCCCAAATGGGATTATCCCATCGCTGCTGGGCTTATTTGAAAAGGGGCGGTCTGGCCTCTGGATCGGGGAGGAAGTCATTCAGCAGGATGGGCAGCCGGTTCCAAATCAGCTGGTGGACGAAAGCAGGTATCCTAATCTGGTCGCCTCCACCATATCGCTGTCAAAAGAGGATATCGATAAGTTCTATCGTGTATTCTCCAAGGAGGCTTTTTGGCCGACGATCTTTTCCTTTGTGGACCGGGCCAAGTTTAATCACGAAGATTGGGATCATTACCTGATGATCAACAAACTCTTTGCTGAGCGGATCGCACGCGAGGCAGACGAAGGGGCACTGGTCTGGATCCATGAGTATAACCTGTGGATGGTGCCTTCTTTTTTAAAGACCTTGCGCCCCGATCTTAAAATTGGCTTTTTTCACCATACGGCTTTTCCGGCAGCGGATATTTTTAATATTATTCCATGGCGTAAAGAGATCATCGGCAGCCTGCTGCTCTGTGATTTTATCAGTTTTCATATCCCGCGCTATGTAGAGAATTTCGTGGATGTGATCCGCAGTCATACGCCATTTAAAGTAGTCAAAAAGGTAGATGTCGCCAATCAGTTTCTGACTTATAGCTGTGCCCTCGGGGTCGATCAGATGACAAAGATCATTGAGGTGGATGGCAGACAGATCAGGCTAGGGGCACAGCCGGTGGGTGTCAACAGAGACCATATCGAACATATTTTGACTGATGATCACATTAAGGAGGAGATCAATACACTCAAAAAAAGTAAAGCTGAATCGCCAATAACGCGTATCATATCCATTGAGCGCCTGGATTATGTCAAAGGGCCATTGGAAAAAATTCAGGCTTTTGGCGAATTTCTTGCAGAGTATCCAGAATTTCGGGGTAAGATCGAACTGGTCAATGTCTGTACACCGCCATCGCAGGGTATGACGATCTACGATGAAATTAGGGATCAGGTCAACCAGGCTGTAGGTGAGATCAATGGCAAATACGCTACGATGAACTGGACGCCTATCCAATATTTTTACAGGGCGCTGCCATTTGAGGAAGTGGTCAAGCACTATGCCCTGAGTGATATTGCCTGGATCACGCCGCTGCGTGATGGCCTTAACTTGGTGGCAAAGGAGTATATTGCTACGCACAAGCTGTTGGGAACCGCGGGTATCCTTGTGCTTTCGGAATTTGCCGGTGCTTCGGTTGAGTTGCCTTATGCCATATTGACCAATCCATATGACCGCAAGAGCATGAAAGATGCACTTTTGAAAGCGCTTGTCATGGAACCTAGCGAGGCTCAGGTCAGAGCGCGTAGGCTATATGAGCATATTGAACACTACGATATCCATTATTGGGGTAAGGATTTTGTCAAAGAGCTTGAAAAATCAGGTAAGCGACTTTGAATAAAAATTGCGGGGGCTAATATGTAGCCTCCGCAATTGTTAAATAGACTAAAATGTCCCAACTTAATCCAAATAGAAGAAGAGCCTACTGAAGGTTTGATTTGGTACTTTTGGTGCAATAAAATAGGGCTGGACTTTGCCCTTATCATTTAGCGCCGGCAAAAAGAATCCCCCTGCAGGCAGCTTACTTTTTGTTTCATCGTTTTCAAAAGCCCATTCGTCTTCGGTATTGGCCTTGGTGAAATTGACCGTAGCACTCATCAGATCACTGTTTTTACCAAAATCATTCGATGCCAAGTAGTCGACGTAAACCCATTTTCCGGGCACAACATTTTTGGCGAGATACACTTTACGGACTTCTCCGGTAGTGGCATCGACTTTTTGTAAGGAAATATCGATGGGGTAATCAATGCTCTTATCATAAATATAAAAACCTAATGTATTGACATTGGGATTACTGGCAGGTAGATGCAGCTGCTGCACTTTGCCATCAAAATATAGGTAATTGAAATTGACCTTAATCGTGTTTTCTGGCAACTCAGCACTATAAACTACTTTCTTTGTCACCGTATCCGTTAATGTGACCAATCTTTTTTTAGGTGTTCTATAGCTAAATGCTGTGGTAAAATGTATATTGCTCTGGGGCTGAATGATAAACGCACCATTTTTATGGTCGTATACTGTGGTGTCGATGGCCACTTGTAAAGGATGCGCGCTACCATTATACCCATTGATGAGAATATGCATGGCTCGCTCCGTCTCGAGGCTGTCTTTGTTACAGGCGCTGAAAAAGAATGGAATTGCTATCAGCAAGATGGCAAAGGATACTGAAAATGTCTTTGTTGATAAGTTTTTCATAATTATAATTCTAAAACCTTATTGAATCGCATGGTGTTGTTAAGCGGAGCTTCGTTGATGATAAACAATTTGGAAATGGATGTGGTCGGCGAGGGGACCGGAGCACCCGAGGTCAGCTGATTGAATGTGTACGAAGAACCCTCGCTGTACGGTATATCTGTCCCGGCCTTATAGATATAGGCCCGAAATAATACCGATGTCTTCTGCCCGTTATAATCCTGTATGCCTAACGGGAATGGGTCAAAAGCGATCGGTTTTGAGAATTCATTGGGCTTTAAATTTTTTATCCGGATGACTTCTTCAAATACCTTGGGGGTAAAATAGAATTTCCCAAATACAATATCCACCGGCTCGCGGTAATTTAAAATATTGGACTGCAGCATATAGATTAATTGAACCTTGCCTTCCACTGGCGCTGGGACTGCCGGGAAATCGGCCACTTTTCCGTCCATATAAATTACATTGAGATTGGTCTCCAGTGTGGTATCACTGGCCTTGATTTCCCTCTGCAAAAGAATTTTGTCGGTGGCTTTGGATTTCATGATAAATTTTAAGCTGGACTTGCTGATAGCGTTGAAATTGTATTTTGCACCAAACTCGATCCGGCTAAATGGCGGAGTGACGGTGGCAGCAAAGGTGTCCAATTGAAGGATAAGTTCCTCTTCACTGTTATTATAGCCACTTAAATTGACCATATGTACATTAGAGCTGTACAAAAGATCGTCTCCACCTTTATTGCAGGACAGCAGGGTGAATAGCAGAAAAAAGTAGATCGCTGCGGCTGTTAAGATTGGTTGTGTTTTCATAGCGGTTGATTTAAAATGTATATCCGACGGATAGGCTAAAAGAACTGCCCACTTTTCTGTTGAAGGTCTCTTTGTCACCGACACGGGTCTTTTGCTTGCCATCTTCGGAGGTTTCATAATAGCCTTCTTCATATTTTTGCGAAAAGCCGAATTTCCATTCGTAGATCTCCTCCCATTCTTGTGTCGGCCATTCGGAGTTGGCCAGCCCTTTCCACCGGTCTTGTACTTTGAATGTTTCGGCTCTATTCACATAAAAGCGGAACGGGCTATTCAACAGATTACTCAGATTGAGTTTGACATCCAGATTTTTGTTTTTCAAAAATTTATAGCTAATCTGTGCATCCAGCTGATTGCGCGGGCGTTCGTATTCGATAAGCTCTTCGCTCATGGCTGTCATAAAGGTTTTGTACCCCATATGGTTGAATGCCACATTCGCACCTAATCGATCGGCTGTGTACTGTAAGGCTGCATTGTAGACCACAGGGATCTGTCCATAGAGTGGACGCTTGCTTTTTAAGACGTTTTTCTCCCGGTATTCAAAGGTATTTCCGTATTTATCGGTTTCCATGCCCTTTGCCTTAAATTCGGCTGACTGTACCTCTGAGCTTTGAAGCGTGATGTTTCCGCTGAGATTAAAGTTCTCCATCAGGGAGCCTGGCCGTATAAAGCCTAAATTTTTGCGGATATCAAACTCCAGTCCCTTTACTTTGGCCCATTCGGAGTTGTTGGTCGTGACGTAAATACGGTGCGAGGAGTCCATCATCTGCTGGTATAATTCGATGGGGTTTTGAAAATATTTATAGAAAAATCCGATTGAAATCACCTCTGCAAGAGAAGGGAACCATTCAAAACGTACATCATAATGGTCAATTGCGGTAGACAGTACGCCTTCATTTCGACGGTAAGCACCACCTAATGCCGGGTCTTGGCGGACCATCCGCGAGTTTTCGATCAATGCCGGGCGCACCACAGATTGGGAATAGGCTAACCGGATATTGAAATCCTGCAATGGGGTCAACGTCAGGCTCGCCGAGGGTAGGTAGCGCCAGGTTTTCTCTTCGGTTTCGGGATCGGCTGTCATACCCACAATTTTTCCGGTTTTTGGATCGACAAACCGTTGCTTGCGCATGGCAATGGTCCTGGCATCCATCATCAGGTCATTATCGCCATTCTGCAAACTTTTATACTTAAAATATTCGGCACGTAATCCCCATACGAGGCGGATCCATGAATTGAACCTGTTGTCCATCATTCCGTACACGGCCTGGTTGATGTTTTTTCCTTCATAGGCGCTGACCGAGAAGGCGGCAGGATAATAGAACATCCCATGTAAGGGATCTTTAAACTCAAGGTATTCCGACCAGGTATTCACGGGGGTGAAGGTATTTGCACCGACCGAAACAATCGGTAGGGAGACCCATTCGAATAGCCCGTGTCTATCCATAAATTGATAGCCTGCTTTTAAAATTTGCTTTTGCCCCAACCAATTGGTCTGGTAGCTTACTGCGCCTTCGGCAATTTTATTGGTCTCTGTATAATGGTATTCGGAGCGCGTGAAAGTTCCGTCGCCAGCGTTGGCGTAGTGCGAAGGGACAATATTATAAATGGTATCATTTAAGGTGCCGATCGGGGCGAGCCAGGCCTCGGTGGCATCTTTCTCCAGGTTGTTTAAGCGATTGCGGGCAACATTCCACTCGAATTTGAAATTGCCGAACTGATGTTCGCCTTCCAGCTTGTTCTGGAGCATATTGATAAATTTAGGCCGGTCATACTCCCTGATGGCGGGCCTGGAATCATGACCGATATCATTCCCCCAGCCTTTGATCACAGAAAACTGGTTGTTGAACATCCTGGAATAAAAATTTCGGGAGGTAAGTTTGTGATTTTTACTGTTCCAGCCGATGTTGATCAAAGCGCTCAAACTGGAGTTGAAGTTATACTGCGTGGAGATGGTGGGATTGACTTCTTTTCCGGTGCTGATATCGTAGGTTGTCCCGTTTGTTTTCTGCCAGTTGCCCCGTTCAAAATTGGAGATATTATCAATGGATTGTTCGTTTCTGTAACTGAGCGATCCGACAAATCCCAGGATACCCTTGGCTGCGGTGTAACTTCGCCCTAGGCTGAATTGATAGTTTTGCCCGGGCAGGGCGGTATATTTCCGCGTCCCCAGACGTTCTAACCCGCCGATGCGTTTGTTTTGTGCAGCGATCATCTCGGGTGTAAATGGCGTGACGCCTTCAGGCACCGGCTTATAGGGGTTGGCGGGGTCGTAATTGATGCCGTTGAATACGGTCAGGTCGCGGGGAAAATCGCCCCTGGTACCGTCGTCAAAAGCCAGGTAGTCCAAGCTGCCGCGGCCATAGCCTAAGAAATCTTTTCCTGTCGATCCATTGATATACTTGCTCCCTATCGAAAAGGAAGTGAAGTTTTTGACCGGAATGGCCAGGGTATTGATCTTGACCAGGCCACCGCCAAAACCGAAGCTCAGATCAGGTGATGCTGTCTTGTGGATAATGACATTGTCGATCAGGTTGCTTGGCACAATATCGAATTCAAAGTCCCGGACCTGAACGTCGGTACTGGGGAGGGTGGCACCGTCCATCATGGCCAGGTTATAACGTTCGGCAATACCCCGAATGACCACCCGGCGGTTATCGTTGGTGCTCACGCCGGAGATACGCTTTAATGTTTCGCCTACGTTTTTATCAGGTAGAACGGCGATTTGTTCGCGGCTAATCCCGTTAGAGATGGTCGCTTCATTTTTTTGCTTGGTATAAAGTGATGCAATGCTTTCCTGTTTGTAACTTGCCGTGACGACGACCTGCTCCAGGCTCTTTATGGCATCCTTTAAGACGATGTTAAGTTGAGTCTGTTTCCCTGCCTGGACAAGAATGTCCGTGATTCTTTTTGTCTGATAGGAAATGTAGCTTACTTCGATCGTATAGGACCCGGCGGGGAGGTTCAACGTGTAGCTTCCGTCGGCTTTACTTTTTAGCGATTGGTTGGTTTGGAGCAGCGTGATACTTGCATCTGCCAGCCCTTCACCATTTTCGGTGATAATCCTTCCACTGATATTTCCCTGTTGCTGCGCCGCTGTCCTGTCTACGCCTTTGGAAAGGGTGGGGAGAGCGTCTGCTGTTTTTCTGGCCGAAACGATCACGGATTGGTCCTTCAAGATAAAGGTCAGCGGCTGGTTTTTGAAAATTTCTGCCAGCACAATTTTTATATCGCTGTTTTTGGTTTCAATTGTGACCGGTCTGGACATTTTAAGGAGGCTGCCTTCCACTAAAAAACCATAACCTGTCTGCGTACTTATTTTTTTGAATACTTTGGCCAGAGAGCTGTTTTTCTCTGAGAGACTGATCTGCTGTCCTGTTGCTGCTAAGCTGATCTGCAGCATGCCAAAAAGTGTCATGAAGGTGCTTAGCTTCATCTTCAATAGTATTTTTGTATTTTTTTTATACATTTGTTAAGCTGAAATATGTGTTAATTGGATCGCGAAATTCGTTTGCCTTATTCCAGCTACTGGCCAGTAGTGTTTCGACCACTATTGGCTTTTTTTGGAATCAGGCATCAGTGTGTATATTATTTTGTTTCTACAATAAGCCTCCTTCCTTGCATTTCTACCTGAATGCTTTTAAATGTTTTCAATAAATTCAATACTTTTTCAAAAGGCCAGGACCGCGGTATTCTTCCCGTAAATGTTTCTTTGGTAGGGACGCCCGCATAGTCGATGTCTACATTATACCAACGGCCTAATTCTTCGATGACTGTGAGGATATCATTATCCGTGAAGTCAAAGTAGCCCTCTTTCCAGGCGATGACTTCAGCCGGATCGACCTTTTTTACGGATAGGGAAGGGCCGGCAACAATGCCTTGCTCACCCGGTTTCAGGACAACGCGATGGTGACGATTGGTCAGGGCTATGGAACCGGTCAAGAGGGTTGTTTTGGCACCGGAGCCAGTATGGTAGGTATTGACGTTAAAATGTGTTCCCAGTACTTCGATCGTCTGATTTTCTGATCGCACGCGGAAAGGCATGGTGCTGTTGTGTGCCACCTCAAAATATACTTCGCCGCTGATCTTCACCTCTCTGGAGTGGCCATGAAAGGCCGAAGGGTAGGTGATCGACGATTGCGCGTTCAGCCAAACCCGCGTACCGTCGGCCAAAGTCAGCTGATATCTGCCCCCACGGGGGGTAGACAGGGTATTGCTGTATACCTTATCTACCTTGTTGTCGGTGGTATAAACCAAATTGCCGGGTTTCAATTTGTTGATATGCACATTTCCCTCCGTAAAGAGTTCCCCGTTTTTTGATTCATCAAGCAGGATCTCTTCGCCATTACTACGTGTTAAAACCGCTCGGTCTGTTGCGGGATTGATGGTATTGTTATGCGCGCCTACGGTGGTCGGCGGCTTTTTATACTGATTGTTGATCAAGTAAAAAGAGACGGCATAAATCAGGATCAGGCTGGCCGCTGCTTGCAATAGCCGCTTGCCAGGAGTGAGGAAAAATCGCTTTTTGGGCGTTATTGCCAATGTTGATGTATCTGCAGTAAGCTGACCGAGTATCTTTTCCTGCAGTTGTTTTTTTCTAAACGTGCGTTCTTCGGCGCTTAAACTGTCGATGAGATCGGGGTTGGCCTCAAATGGGGCATACCAGTTGTCAATTAGTCTAAGCTCTTCCTCGGTTATCGTTCCTGCTTCGTATTTCGCAAGTATATCCCGTATGTGTTGATTTTGATCATCCATTTCCTCTGCTTTATACTAACTAGTACCCGAAGTAGTCAAAAGCGGGAACAGGAATTTCAAAAAAAATGAAATTGGTTAATTTTTATGGCTATATAGCAGTAACATCAAATAGAAAATATCCATTTGATGTTCGTTGATTTCGGCCCGCATCATATTCATGGATTTGGTAATGTGCTTGCGGACCATGGCCACTGAAATGTTGAGCTGCTCGGCAATATCTTGGTTCGAACGTTTTTCGAAACGGCTCAATAGAAACACCTGTTTGCAGGTGGGCGGCATTTTTTCTGTGATCTGAACTATCTCGGCATGGATTTGTTTGGCTTCGAGCATGCTGTCGGGTTGAATGGGGGATCCCTGACCGAGATGGGATACAGTTTCGATATATTTATCCTGGATTTTTTGCGCCCGGTAGGTTTTAAATACCTGAAATTTTATGGCCGTTTTTAAATAGGCCGCAAGGGAATGTTTGAGCTGGATTTCTTTTCTTCGCAAATAAAAATCAACAAAGACGTCTTGAACGATTTCTTCGGCCATAGATAGGGAGAGTGTCCTCTTACCTGCAAGATTGATCAATGGCTCCCAATAGCGGTTATAGAGTTCGGAAAAGGCCGCTTTATTGTCCTCGAGTTGGACCAGGCCCACCAGTTCCTGATCCGTAAGTGCTGTAAATTCACAATTAGCCATGGTAGTTATGCAAAGACCAAATGTAAGTAGGCAATTATACCTGAGCGTGTTACGAATATTAATAAATTATTAATATTTACATCGTCCCTTGCTGCCGTAGCGTCCATTCATGTCTGGAGGTATTTTCAACTCGTTCGGCGCTTTTCAAGCAGTTCTTTCAGTGAATCGAATTGACAGTGATTGACAGTAGAGAATAAAAAAATATTTTAAATAATTATTGTTTTATTTTAATTAGTTTATATATTTGAATAATTAATCAAATCTAAATATGGAACAGACTAATTTCATCGCCCGTATTTTGCAGTTGCTATGCAGGGCATTATCCATTGTCTATTTTTCGATTTTTGTGTATTCGCTTTTCTGTCTGGTTACTGGATTGTGGATCTCAGCCTATGGGGAAGGGAGATTCTTACACATCAGTTATCCTTTTACAGAGACTACCTTTTTAAATGTGGACAACAGCCTGGCCTACCTCATTTTTTCTTTCCTGCTGATCCTTTTTGGATATGCTGCCTTTTTTTATCTAGCGGGGAGGGTCTTCAGGGCTTTTATGCAATCTCGTATTTTTACGCCAGCCAACATAAAAACGATGCGGCATTTTTACCTGTTTAACATTTTTTTGCCCCTGCCTGCTGTATTAATCGCCAGCTTCTTTGTGGAAGTGGAAGGCGTTATCTGGATATTGGTGGGTATACATTTTATCTTGGGAATATTTAGCCTGTTCCTTGCCAATATATTTAGACAAGGGGTAAATTTGCAGAACGATCAAGATCTTATCATATAATATGCCTATCGTAGTCAACTTAGATGTCATGCTTGCCAAACGCAAAATGCAGAGCAAGGAATTAGCAGAGCGCTTAGGGATAACGACTGTCAACCTCTCCATCCTCAAGACCGGTAAGGCCAAAGGGGTGCGTTTTGATACTTTGGAAGCAATCTGCAGAGAACTGGATTGTCAGCCTGGCGATATCTTGGAATACCGGGAAGATTAACTTTTATAGCTATAATTTTTTAGCTGCAGTTTATGTGGCTAGCCACCTTATTGACTTTATTTTCCAATGAACAGCTTATCTATCGAACAATTGGGCCTTACGTATCGGAATGGCGTACAAGCGCTCAGTGGCATTGACCTAAAAATTTCCAATGGCATGTTTGGCCTGCTGGGACCGAATGGTGCCGGTAAATCATCGCTTATGAAATGTATCGTCGGCCTTTTGCAGCCCAGTCAGGGAAGCATCTCTTTTAATGGCAGTCCCATAAAACAGGATCCAGATGCCATCCGGAAATACCTGGGCTACCTGCCGCAGGATTTTTCGGTGTACCCCAGGGTGACGGCTTATCAGCTCTTGAATCATATCGCTTGCCTCAAAGGATTGTCCGATGCCAGGGCCAGGAGTCAACAGATCGACTTGCTGCTCCATAAAGTCAACCTCTTCGAGGCGCGCAACAAAGAAGTGCTGACTTTTTCTGGTGGCATGAGGCAGCGTTTTGGTGTGGCGCAGGCGCTTTTGGGTAGCCCCAAAATCATGATCGTCGATGAACCTACCGCGGGCTTGGACCCGTCGGAGAGAAGCCGGTTTAACTTTCTGCTCAACGAGATCAGCAAGGACGTTATTGTACTGCTCTCCACCCACCTGGTGGAGGATGTGCGAAACCTTTGTCCTGCGATGGCAATCCTGGCTTCCGGAAGGATCGTCAAACAGGGAAGGCCTGCCGACCTAATCCGCCAGCTCGATGGAAAATTATGGTCGGCCCGTATTCCATTATCGGATCTGCAGCGGTATGAGGACCAATTCCAGCTGGTCAGTAAGGATCTGCGGGAGGGAGAATTGCAGGTGACCGTGTATGCCGAATCCCCGGTTGCTGGTTTTACTGCACAGAAGCCTACCTTGGATCATGTTTATTTTAAGGCGCTTGATCAAGAAACAAAACGATGAAAACGGTTTTAATGTTTAGCCTCCTTCGCGGATTGAAGGGTTGGCCAACTTACCTGTTCCTCGGATTCATCCTGCTCTTCGCTGCCTTCTGTGGCAATCAGTTTAACCTCTCCGCAAGTCAGGAAATTTATATGAATGCGGCTTATACAATTGGCTTCGTGCTCGGCTTTTTCAGCTTGTCGATTATTTTGTTTGCCTGCTATTTTGCGCAAAAGATCCTCTTTAGCGATGCCGAATCTGGATTTGGCCAAATCCTGTTTGTGACGCCTGTCCGAAAGAAATCGTACTTAATGGGAAATTTTGCCGCTCATTTTCTGCTGAGCTTTTTGTGTTTTGTGCTCGTATGTCTGGGATTCGGCATCGGCCTGAACCTGCGGACCGGAGCGGATATGCAGCCCGTTTTTTCTTGGGGATATTACCTGAATCCACTGTTTGTATTCGGTGTGTTCAATAGCTTGTTTGTATGTAGCTTGCTTTTTACCTTATCCTATCTATCCAAGAGCAAGCTCCTGGTGCTGCTAGGGGCAATTTCGCTGTATATCGTCTATATGTTGCTGCTGTTATTTTCCAGCTCACCTTTTATGAGCGGAAGTATGCCACAATCGATCGGTATGCAAAAGATTTCCAGCTTACTGGATCCATTTGGTATCTCAGCTTATTTTTATGAGACGAAAGCAAGGTCTGTGAATGCCAAAAATTTGCAGGTCCAGCCGTTCTCGGGCTTTCTGCTAATCAATCGGCTGCTTTATCTGGGACTTGCTGTACTGTGCTTGCTGTTATGTTATTGTCGCTTTGCCTTTGCTTCCGCGAGTCGCGGCCGAAAGGCCAATCAACCTCAGCTACAGGGAGATCAGCAAGGTCAATCGGCCCCATACAAAAAAATAGCTGCTGATCTCCATTGGAAATCAAGTATACAGGCAACGTTTTCCTTTGCTAAAATGGATTTATTCTATCTCCTGCGCGGTGTTGCCTGCTACGGCATCGGCTTGAGCCTCCTGTTTTTTGTGGGGATGGAATTATATGCGGAAATCGAAAAGGGAATTCGTATTCCGCAAAAATATGCTTCCTCTGGGCTTATGTCCGCTACGATTATTGAAAATTTTCAGTTACTGGGAATGCTGATTATCCTGTACCTGGCGAATGATCTTTTTTGGAGGTCCAAGGTTGCGGGATTTTCCCACCTGGAAGTGACAACGTATTATAGTTGCAACAAATGGATCGGACATGGGCTGTCCCTGACGGTGGTGGTACTTTCTTTTACGGTGCTGCTCATACTGGAAGCAATTGTTTTTCAGTTTGCATACCACTATGTACAGTTTGACTGGGCAGCCTATCTAGGTGTGCTTGGCTTCAATACGCTATCATTGGTTTTATTCGCGACAAGTATACTTTTTATCAATTCAATTACTGCGAATAGGTTTACCGCTTTGGGTATCAGCCTGCTTTTCTTTCTCTTTTTTGGAACCTTCATTGTCAAAAAAATCCTGCCAAATCCGCTGTTTCACTTTTTTCTACCCTACGAAGATGGCTATTCTGATTTTAGTGGTTACAGCGCTTACCTGTTAGCTTACTTACTGCGGACAGTAATGGGGCTGGGGCTGGCTGGCTTTTGTTATGCCATAGCGGGTCTGCGTTTCAGAAAAAAACGCTGGACTAAATTTTCGACCGCTGTCGGCTGCCTGCTTGGATCGATCATAGTGGCTTTGATCTATTCAAAAGAACAGCATCTTCAAAGCACAACGGCGCAGCATCTGCAAGCTGCTACATACGAAAAGTTGTATCGGCCATACGATCAGATGGAGCTGCCCAGAATTGTCCGGGTGACGACAAGTGTCTCCCTTTATCCTTCCGAACAGCGTTACCGGATCCAGGGCAGTTACTTGCTCAAAAATGAAGGGCGGGGTGTGATGGACAAACTGCTATTCCATTTTCACCCGCAGTTGAAACTGCTGCGGTCGGCATTGCTGATCGCTAGCGATACCGTGCAGGTCGAGGCTGGTAGCCCATTGGTGGTTTTGCCCAAGCCATTGGCGCCCGGAGATACCATGCTGTTTGACTTTGAGCTTGCGTACACCTGGCACGGCGTGAATGCAAATGATCCGTTTAATGTGATCATGACAGATGGCTCCTTCATGCGGATCAGTAGATATTATCCGCAGCTTGGATACCAACGAGACCTAGAACTGGCAGATCCTGACCTACGAAAGCAATATGGATTGGGTGTGGGGCGGGAGGAAAAACCGCTGGCAGGGCCGGATGTTCAAAAAAATGATTTTATAGACCTAGAGATGCGGGTTTCCACAGAGGGTGATCAGGCAGTAGTTGCCTCGGCCGACCTGATCAAAGACTGGCGGCAGCAGGGAAGGCATTTCTACCAGTTCAGCGCGCAGCAGATACCTTTTCGTTTTGCGCTATCGAGCGCTTCCTATGCGATTAAAGCCCGCTACCACCGCGGTATCGCCATCGCAGTCTATTATCACCCAGGGCACAGCGAGAATGTGGAGCATCTGCTCAAAAATGCCGAGTTAAGTTTGGATTATTGTATCGATCAATTCGGGCCATACCCTTTTAAGACATTGGTCTTTGCCGAGATATCGGGATACACCAGAGGATTTGCCGGAACAGCCTATCCAGCCGCGGTATTTATGCCAGAAAATATGGTCTTTCATGCCAACCTGAAAGGCGATAGGCAACAGGATGTCATCAACGAAATTGCTGGCCATGAAGTATCCCATCTGTGGTGGGGCAACAGCCAGATCGATCCGGATGACCGTGAAGGTAAGTTGATGCTGACGGAGTCTTTGGCGATGTATACTGAAATGATGCTATATAAAAAGATGTACGGTAAAGCTGGCTTGCAGCGCCAGTTGCAGCTGCACGAGCAGATCTACGCTGATGCAAAGGGATTGCATGTGCCACAACCGTTGTACAGAGTTAGTGCTACAAATACGCCTACAGCCTATTCCAAAGGTGCCCTTGTCTTTGTAGAGATTGCTGAGCTCCTGGGGGAAGCAGTGCTCAATAGGGCTTTAAAGTCCTTTCTGCTCAAGAACAAGTACCCGAAAAAGCCAACGAGCCTGCACCTGATCAAGGAGATCCGAGCTGTATGCAATGATGAAGGTCAATACCGTAAAATCGAACAGTTGTTAAAGGATGTTGAATAAATTTGCACTTTTTACTCCTGACTATTTTTATTTATTGGTCAAAAGTTTTTATATTTACTGCTCAAATCAATAGTTCGTCTAAGGTGGTCGGAAAAATCAGCTTGCAGCTATGGAATTTGTAATGGATCAAAAACTCCGTGGAATATGAAATATTACCTACTTACCTTTTCTGTTTCGGCCCAGGTGCTGGCCAAACGTACCGAGATCATAAACTATCTAAATCGGCATATTGCAGATTTAAAATACATTTCAGCAGATTTGCAGGATAAACTATGTACGATCACATTTAGATCCAAAAGACGCGATGAGGCAACTATCCTAAATCTTATCGCGATCAGAGGGTTTAACGCATCGTTTTTGTCAGCGACTGAAAGTGCTTAAATACATTTGTGTTCACCGATGAAATAGAACTTTCGGCTATCCCTATCCATGCACCTCGTCTTATTGCGAGAAACAACGAGGTGCATGGATAGGGTTGCAGAACATTAGGCAGATGTCGATAAGACCGTTTAAAAAAAAGGTGACGATATAGCTCAGTCTTTTTGCCACATCAGCTGATTTAAATTTAACAGGGAGATCTTTCCATTCTTATCGGGAATAAATTCAAAGCGCACCGATTTGCCAGCCTGATCTTCCAAGGTCATCGTATGGTTACCCGAAAATATAAGCGTAGTATTGGGGAAGGAATCGGCCAAATAAGTAGTATATAATTTGCCTTCCTTTTGGTATATGTCAATAGATTCTGTACCTCCCACAAGTGAATATTTTCCGACATATTGTCCTTGATCCGTTATTGGAGCTTCTGCATAGGCAGGCAAAATCAAACTGGAGATATATTGGTCAAATCTATTAAATTCGAAATCTGTTGTATTTGTTAGGATGACCCATCCCACTTCGAGCCTCGGGTGGATAACGATTTCGCAACGAAAGCCTAGCATAGCACCCTCATGTCGTAGATAGGGATAATTTCGCTGCCAACCGATGCCTAGCGACTGCATCATTCGAATGGATTTTTCAGAAAGTAAGACATTTTTATCACTAAACTGTGCGCTAATAAATTTTGCTAAATCTCTTGCCGTTGAATACATCCCTGAGGCCGGTGTCATGGCATTGGCGTAATAATCTGGTGTTTTTACAAAGTCCTTTTGATCATTTAGATACCGATAACCCTGCGCAATCCTATTTTCTTCGTTGCTTACAGTTCCTACCCCTGTATTGTCCAGTCCCAAGTTGTGACAAATCGTCGATTGTATGTAGTTTGCGTAGCTCGTTTTTGCTACCCGTTCGAGTGCCAATCCTAATAAACCATATCCTATATTAGAATAATGCCTTTGATCTATAGGAAGGTATTCAAAGTTTGGATATTCCTTCCTGATCATTCCAAGTGCATTTAAAAAAGTACTTTGATGGGATGAATGTAAGGATTTTACTTCCCGATTTTTAAGTGTTAGCATCTCCGCATCTTTGAATAATTCAAATTCTGAAGGAGAGTTCCTTGGGAGACCTGAAGTATGGGTAGCCAATTCTAATAGGGAAGTTGCTTCTGCACGCCCTTTAAGGGTTAATCCTGTAAATTCAGGAACATATTTTCGGACATCGTCCTCCAGGGTTAGCAACTTTTTCTGCCATAGCTGCATGAACATGGTGGCCGTAAACAGCTTGGTAACGGATTGAATCTGATATTTAGAATCGATCGTTGCTGGAATTTTCTGATCCAAATCTATAAAACCGTCCGAACCGGAAAAAATAATCGAATCCCGATGGACTATTGCCAATACAACACTAGGGGAGTGATAGCGCGCTTTGAACCCCTTGATTCCAATCTCCAACTGATTACGGATGGAATCGTTTATGCCATGCTGTGCAAACGTCGGTTGGGTCACGACCGACATCAGGAGAACGATATTAAACAGTAACTTTTTCATTGACATTTTTTTATCAAATATATTGTGTTTGGACCTGTGATATCGCGTCAATGGTTGCGCCATTTTTACGCCATTTTGTATGTCAATTACAGTATTAGAGTACATTGGGTATAAATTGGATTGGATGATCGGTTTTGTTTAGGCTGCCCGCGATCGTTAATGTCGTAACCACATGAACAAAAAGCATAAGCCAGTATACCCACACAAATAGTGGAATATCGTGGATGGATGTAGGAATATCCGGAAGCCAAAAGGTGAAAAGCGGTGTCGATATCATGAACAGCATTGTCGCTGTTGACCATATGATTTGGAAACTGAGGATTTTTAAAACTGTGATTTTTTGGTTTTTATCGATCAGTCTCTTTTTGAACAGAAAATAAAAGATTGGTACAGATAGCAGGTTGGCAAAAGGGATTAACAGGACGATAAGCGAACTGAAATTAATGTATTTAATGTTTGCGGCATTGTCGCGGTCTGTTTCAATGCTGCTGATTGATTCAATATCTGCTGTTCCCAGGAGCTGATCAGGCCCCTTTTCATGCACAATATCTGTTTCAATATAGATAACTTGGGGATCCACATCAAGCGTCTGGCAGAGGGATCTTATGACATACGGGCTTCCCTTAGATTCACCTTTCTCCATCCGTTGGATGGTCCGGAGGGAAATGCCAGAGAGATTTGCCAGTTCCTGTTGGGATAATCTTTTCTCGTTTCGTATTTGCTTTAAATTCTTCATGATCGGAAATGCTTTGTCCTTTAATGTATTGCTCATGCAAGCCTTGACTAATTCTTGAGCTAAATTAATCCAGTTTTGCTGTATACTTTTATAGCGGATCAAACGAAATGCCTTAAATGTAAATTATTGATATATAATTATTTGTGTAGTTGTTTCTGTGGTTGCCCTGTTCGATTTCGAACGCTATATGTTCGTTTGCGGCCATATCTTCGATACCACTTTTTTAGGCTCAAAACCTGTGCTGTTAGTCGAATTTCAGACTGCTACGGTATAATGGCTATGGCAGTAAAAAAATCTACTAAATTAGTATACATTATTTGTTTTTATTCTTACATTTGTATTATCGTAGTTTCAATTGGCGTTGGCGACGATCTAATCATTATCTAAACAAAGTAAAAATGGAACAGCATTTTCTAAACCATCCCTTCAACGTAAGTAAACAACTTTTCCCAGATACACATGGAGCGTTCTCTGCGCGACGAATGTGTTGCTAGTACTTTTTCTCCAATTTTCCAAACAACAAGAGCGATAAGCTATTTATTGCTTCTGTCTTCGGCTATAAACATGTTTATGGCCCGCACATCTATTTTTTTAAATTAATTTATTCCACCTATGAAAAAGAGAAGAATACTGCATTATTCTGCCTATCTATTATTGGCAGGTCTGGCCGAAATGCCATTTTCCACGTATGCACAGGATTCCCCAAAAACCATTATAAATGCCTCCTTCAGAGGACTGGTTATTGATGCCGAGAATGGACAAGCAATTGAAGGTGCCACGGTCAAGCTCTATGGTGTTACGCATGCAGTGACGACAGACAGAAAGGGCAACTTTGCTTTCGTGACCGGGCAAAAGCTACCGGCACGCGTCGTCGTATCGTCCGTCGGTTATAAAGAGCAAATAGCACTGATCCAGGAGCAGGGGGACACCGTGCGTCTGGTCCGGGAGGACCGGGCACTGGAAGAAGTTGTCGTCGTGGGCTATGGTACACAGAAACGCAAAGATTTCACAGGTGCGGCTGCCAGTATCGCTGCTGATGCAATCAAAGATGTTCCGGTACAAAGTTTTGACCAGGCTCTGGCCGGCAAGGCTGCAGGAGTAAGCATTTATCTGCCGAATGGCCTGCTCAATAATCCTCCGGTCATACGGGTGCGGGGACTCAATTCGATATCCCTCAGTTCATACCCTTTGATTGTCATAGACGGTATTCCCGTAAATACCGGCAATATCGGCTCGTCCAATGTGGCCAACAACCCGCTCGCTGATATCAATCCGTCAGATATCGAATCCATTGATGTCTTAAAAGATGCGGCTTCGACTTCCATCTATGGTTCGAGGGCTGCAGCAGGTGTGCTGATCGTGACAACCAAAAAAGGAAAACAGGGACGTGCAAAAGTCAGCTATGACGTATGGGGATCGGCCGTGACAGCAGCACGATTGCCCAAATTATTGCATGCCAGCCAGTATATAGCGATCAAAAATGAAGCTGTACTGAACAACAAGATTTTGTCGGGCAATGCAAATAACGACAAGGTGGCCAGTGAACTTTTCTTTCCGCAGTACGATGCAAATGGCAATCTGGTGGAAACCAGCTGGTACGATCATGTCTATAACACGGGATATAGCCACAACCATAGTCTCTCAGTGAGCGGGGCCAATGCAAATACGCAGTACTATTTTTCAGGAAATTATTCGGATCAGGAAGGTTTTTTTGCAAAAAATAGCTTTGACCGCAAAGGTCTGCGCTTTAATATCGAACATAAGGTAAACGATTGGTTTTCTGTGGGGAGTAACCTGACCTACAACAACACTTTCAATGATGCTAAAAATTCGGGTTCACTGCCTAGCAGCCAGCTGCTGTTGATCGGTGGCGCACGGCTGGCACTTGTATTACCGCCTAATGTTTCGGCCTATAAGGATGATGGTACCTACAATTTAAGTAGTACGGGCTTACTGGGGCCGGGAGCCAACTTATTTACCAATACATTATACAATCCCGAAGCGCTTTTTGCCTATAGTAAATATACCACGGGGAATGACCATATCCTGGGCAATGTGCATGCTTCGCTCAACTTGCTGAAAAACTTAAAATTCACAACCACTTATGCTGTTGACCGCAATCTGTCGACCACCAAGACGTACCTGAGCCCTAATCTGGGCTCATCGGGATATACGAATGGTGGATCGGTAAATAATGTGAGCAGCCTGCGCAACAATTGGAACTTTACCAATAGCTTGAGTTATGATCAAGTGCTGTCTGAAAAGCACGCGCTATCTCTTTTGTTGGGCTACGATATCCAAAAATATCAC
Source organism: Sphingobacterium sp. (assembly GCA_029239355.1). Taxonomy (GTDB): domain Bacteria; phylum Bacteroidota; class Bacteroidia; order Sphingobacteriales; family Sphingobacteriaceae; genus Sphingobacterium. Next base: position 107,136 of record JAQZAZ010000002.1, on the reverse strand, counting down.
AACGATAGCTGGAATGCATCGCAAAATAATGCATCGGACCCGTTTTTTGAAAATTTTCAGGGCAATTGGACTACGCTTTCCGGGGCCGGAGGAAGTATTTCCGAACGTTTCTACCGTTCTACATTTGTGCGCGCCACCTACAATTATGGCAAACGCTATTTCCTGACCGCCAATTTTAGAAGAGATGGCAATTCGGCCTTGGGTGCCAATAATAAGTACGGTGATTTTGGTGGGCTGTCCTTGGGCTGGTCTGTTTTTGAAGAAGATTTCTATAAGAACGGCAGCCTGGCAAACCTGCTGGGCGACCTGCGCTTCCGCGGGAGCTGGGGTAAGGTCGGCAATGGAAATCTTTCGGCTTATGAATCGCTCAACCTGTATAGCTCATCGCTCTATGGTACGGTGCCCACATGGAGCATTTCCCAGGCAGGTAATCCGGACTTAGGCTGGGAGACTTCCGAACAGACCAATTTTGGGTTGAGCCTGGATCTCGCACAGAAGCGTCTGCATGTGGATATCGATTACTTTAGGAACAATGTGAATGGCCTTATTCTGGATGTGCCACAGTCGCCATCAAAAGGCATTCCGGGTAATAGCATCCTCAAAAATGTCGGCAGCATGTATAATCGGGGTATCGAGTTTGCCATCAGTGGCGACATCCTTCGAAAAGGAAATTTCACCTGGAATTCGTCCTTTAATTTCACGCATGTAAAAAATAAGGTAACATCCTTGTCTGAAGGCAATGCGGATATCATCGGGTACACACATACGACAACAGAAGCCAACAACATTACTCGGGTAGGCTATGCTGTGGGCAGTCTGTATGGTGCTGTAACCGATGGGGTAAACCCCGAAAATGGTCAGCGGGTATTTATCAATAAAAATGGTGAGCGGGTACAATATAGTGCCGCCGTAGCTTCAGGGCAGAGTAATTGGACTTATCTTGACGGCCGCGTTGCCAGCCCGATCACGGTGGCGGATTATCAGGTGCTGGGGACGGCATTGCCGACCTGGTATGGCGGTTTTAATAATTCCTTCCGTTATAAATCCTTTGATGCCGCGGTCAATTTCACCTTTGCCGGCGGGAATAAGGTAATGAATGGTACAAGGGGTACGCTGCTGGATCAGCGTTTTTACAACAATTCAGTCGAGGTGCTCAACCGATGGACCACGGCCGGGCAACAGACGGATGTTCCGCGATTGGTCTATAACGATGTGATATCTAATGGTTCTGCCGGATTTTCCATTGACCAAAATGCCGAGAAAGCTGATTTTTTACGGTTGCAACAGCTTACACTTGGCTACACGTTCCGTGGTAGCCTGTTTAATACGATCGGTCTTTCCAGCATCCGTATTTATGGTCAAGCGTCGAATCTTTTCCTGATAACTGGGTATTCGGGTACTGATCCGGAGTCTTCTTCGAACGGAAATTCCAACACCTCGATTGGTATCGAGAAGAATTCCATCGGTCAGGGCCGTACCTGGACGGCAGGTTTAAATGTCTCATTCTAAATAGTTGAAAACATGAAAATTAACACAAAAAGAAATAGCTACCTGATCAGCGCGTTATTATTGGTATCCACGCTGAACTCGTGTAAAAAGGAGGATGGATTGTTTCCAGTTCCGACTACTTCAATATCGGATAAAAACGTATTTGACACCCCTGCCCGTATTGAAGGTGTGGTCAATGGTATTTACAAGAACTTGAAAGCGGCCAGTTTATATGGTGGGCGTTATCTCCTTTACCAAGATGTTCGAGGGGAGGATTTTATCAATGTCACGGCCAACAGTTATACAGCTTATGAAAGCTGGAACAATTCCTACAGTTCGGGATCCAATGATATCAACAACCTGTGGTCTGCCGCATATACGACTATTAATGGCGCAAATATCCTGATTGAGGCGCTTAGCCCCGGTACTGCAGTCATTAGCCAGGATCTGGCAAAAGCCTATATCGCTGAAGCAAAGTTGCTGCGTGCAGTGTCCTATTTTAGTCTGGTGACGGTATTCGCGCAGCCCTACAACAAAGACCAGGGTGCCTCTCCGGGTCTGCCACTGCGGCTTAAGGCTGAGACTGACGGAAACAACAATGATCTGGCCCGCAGTACGGTGGCCCAGGTCTACAAACAGATCTTGAGCGACCTGGACGAGGCCGAAAAGGATTTGCCGGAAAATTATTCCACTGCGCTGCTCAATACGACACGGGCACATAAAAATACGGCCCGGGCTTTCAAAACCAGGGTATATCTGACGATCAATAACTACCAAAAGGTACTGGAGGAAGCGAAAAAGATCGTCCCGCAGCAGGCGGCTCCATTTAAAGCGCAACAGGGCGTCGCGCATGAATTGCAGGCAGATATCACCGCTATCTTTGGAAGCAATTATACGACGACTGAATCTATTCTAAGTATGCCCATGAGCACAACGGACGCGCTTTCGGGGCAGTCTGCGATAGGCTATGTTTATAATGTCAATAAAGAATATTATCTTAATCCCACCGGTGTTTTAAACGACACCCAATGGGATCCGGCAGACAAACGGCGTGGCCTCCTTCAAGCGAATGGGGGCAAACAATACTTAAAAAAATACGCTAAGGCCTCGCCCTATGTTGACTACATTCCGGTGATCCGCTACGCTGAAGTGTTGTTAAATTATGCTGAAGCTGCTGCGCAGGTTGAACAGCTCTCGATTGCCGGGGCGCTTTTAACCGCAGTCCACCAGCGGTCGGACGCAAGCTTTGTATTCCCAGGCGCGTCCCTGACCAGCAAAACGGCCATCTTGGAAGCAATTGGCAAAGAGCGGCGTATTGAGTTGCTCGGCGAGGGATTGCGCGGACATGATCTCCTGCGCCACTTAAAAGAGTTGCCCGCTAAAGGGGATGCCAGTATACAGACTCCAAGCGTGCCTACGATTGCTCAAAACTATATTTTCCCGGCGCCGAATACAGAATTGGCGACCAATAAACTTTTTAACTAAAAGCATTTGAATATGAAGAATACAAGCAAACTCGTCATTCCCTTACTGCTGGCCAGTGGGGGATCCTTACAGGCGCAACAGCAAACATTGTCACTCCAGGGTACGGTAAAGAACGGAGCGGTAGCTGTTGTCTATCTGCAACGTTTTGAAAATAAAATTTTTACGGTCATTGATTCCGCACAGGTCAAAAATGGCGGATTTTCCTTCCGGCGGCAGTTGCCGCTTCCTGAATTGTATGGTATTTCTACACAGCGGGATGTCGTCCCGAGCTATGTGTTCCTGGATGCTGGCGATAATAAAGTGACGATTGATGCGACAGATGAGAACAGACAGTCGGTGTCGCTGTCTGGTTCAAAAAGCCAGCAGCTCTTTGAGGAATATCGGGCACAGCGTAAACCGGATATTCGATCTTTTATACAAAAATATCCGGATAATATTGTTTCCAGTTACCTTCTTTACAGGGAATGGTCTTATCGGCTGTCTCCCGAAGAACTTGAAGCCAATATCGCATTGCTCTCCGGACGGCAGCAGCAATCGCGTTACATACAAGACCTCCGAAAAATTATTGCGGTGACCCGCCAGGTCGCTGTAGGAAAAAAAGCCCCAGCCATCGTAGCCAATGATCCCGACGGCAATCCTCAGGCGCTCTACGATCACTTGGGCAAATATACACTGATTGATTTTTGGGCTTCCTGGTGCCCGCCATGCCGCAAGGAAAATCCTAATATTGTGGCCAACTACCAAAAGTATAAATCCCGGGGTTTTGAAATTTATGCCATTTCGCTGGACAAAAAGAAAGAAGCTTGGCTAAAAGGTATTGCGGATGACCACCTGACCTGGCAGCATGTCTCTGAACTGAAGTACTGGAATAGCGAAATTGCGGCTAATTATGCAGTGCGTGCGATCCCAGCTAATTTTTTGGTGGATGAACAGGGGACGATTATTGCCAAAAATGTCCGCGGAGAAGAGCTCGGTAAAGTTTTGGACAGCCTTTTTAATCAGGCGAAAGTGGAGATCGGCGGACTGAAGAAGGATTTTAAAGGGCAAAATCCCATTAGCTATGAGTCCACAAAATCCCAGGATATTGTGAAGCAAGAACGTGGTATTTTTTCGGTGGACAAACGTGTTTTTTTTACGAACGATTATGACGGAGCGCGGTTGAATGGGTTACAAAAATCCAGTGATGGCGTGTATCATGTGCAAGTGGCCCCGGAGCGCACGCCGATCAATCCAAGTCCGTGGTATGGTTTTCAGGTCTGGGCTGCCCGGGATACGACGATAAGGGTCCAGCTTGATTATCCATCAGGCGTGCACCATCGCTATGATCCAAAAGTGAGCAAAGACGGAACGAGCTGGAATAAGCTGAGTGGTGCTTCTTTTGATCTGCCGGTCTCCGGTGAGCGCAGCTGGGTTTCGGCCCAGGCTAATGTTCCATCAAATGCCGTATATCAGTGGATTGAGCAGGTAAATCCTGCTGTCCAGCTCAAAAAAACAGAAATAGGTAAAACGGGCTTAGGCAAAGCACTCAATGTGTATGTGGCGGGGAATCCTGAGAGCAAAAAGAGCATTGCCGTCTTGGGAAGACAGCATCCACCCGAAATAACGGGACATTATGCTTATGCTAGTTTTGTCGAATACTTGCTCGGCAACAGCGCGGATGCAAAAGGATTTCGGGAGAAATACCGCATTTATCTGATCCCTATCGTCAATCCCGACGGTGTAGATTTGGGACACTGGCGTGCCAATGCGAATGGTGTGGATCTCAATCGGGACTGGTCCGAATTTAATCAGCCCGAAACCATTGCCCTGCGCGATTACTTTAAGAAAGAAATAGAGCAGCAAGGCCGACAGCTCTATTTTGCGATTGATTTCCATTCGACCGGGAGTGATATTTATTATACGGTCGATCCTGCATTACCAAGCCGTTTTCCGGGTTTCATTCCCAACTGGATAACCAGTGTCAAGGAAGCAATTCCGGGGTATGAGCCCCTGGTGAAACCCTTATATCTGGGTGGGCCGACCTTTACTGCCTACAGCTATTTGTATAAAAACTATAATGCCGAAGCATTGGTCTATGAAATTGGCGACAACACGGATCCCGATTTTATTCGGCGCAAGGCCCGTATTTCTGCACAAAAACTAATCGAAAAACTGAATGAAAGCTAGCAGATATACAGGTTGGAAACATCACTTTATTTGTCTGTTTCTGTTGGGGAGCATTTTCCCATTTTTTGTCAGGGCAGGTGCAGATGATAGTTTGATCGTTGCAAGCGATCTGCTCCGGATAAAAAATATTGTTGATCTGCAGCTGAAACCAGATGGTAGCGAATTGGCCTATGCCGTAAAGGGAATTGTGGCGGATACGGCCAAACATGCGGGATTTCGCTATGAAACGACTTGGTATGTGAACAAAACAGCCTCGTCTGCAAAGGCAGAGCCGTTGAAAGGAGATCTTCAATTTACCCAAATCCTGTATAGTTGGGATGGACGCAGATGGGCTATTGGCAAGGACAGCAACAAACGTTCGCAACTGTTTTCATTTCCGGCGGATGGCCAACCGCCCCTACAGATGACGACATTGGCCCAGGGGGTGGGCACGGTAAGGTTCAGTCCGGACGGTTCAAAAGTACTTTTGTCGAGTAGCTACAGCCTCGGCGATCTCCTCAAAAGTAAAGATTTCAACGCTGCGGGCAAGTTGCCGCCATGGGCGTCGGAAAAACCGGGCGATCGCAATCATGCATCGTTATTGGGCGAGCCTGCACAAGAAGACCCGGATGGAGATGTCGCCGGGATAAATGCTTATCTCAAACACGATGAACGGGAGGGTATTGCCAAAGTGACCAATAAATTGCAGTTTCAAACAGAGAATTCAACGACAGGTGAAATTCGTTTTACCCATTGGTATATCCTGGACATCGCCGCAAAAACAGGGCCTGTACCTTTAACGCAAGGCTTTCGAAGCTATTCAGGGGCTGAATTTTTAGGGAATAATAAGGTTCTTTTGAGTGTGGAGACCGAAAATGGCCTACATCCGGATCGTGTTGTATCTACTGATCTTGTCCTATTGAACCTTGATTCACGAAAATGGGAAACTATATTGAGTGACAGTATACATCGCTATCAGGTTGCCGCGGTATCTGCATCTGGGAAATGGGCGGCCGTGAACCATAGCCGACAGAATTCGCTGACTGTTGGTGACCTTTTTATCTATGATACGCAAAATTGGAAAGGTTTTAGCCTGGAAGTGGATCGTAGTTTGACCAATGTGCAGTTTTCGCCCGATGAAAAATCGGTCTATTTTATTGCATCGGATCGGGGTGGTCGGACGATCAACCGTGCTGATTTAAAGACTGGAATTATCCGCACCTTAAGTTCGGTAGAGGAGGGGATCGGTGAGTATTGGGTAAATGGCCAGAAAGCCTTCTTCACCAAAACGACTTTTGCCAATCCATCGGAACTGTATCGGGCGGATGCCAACTTTAAGAATGCGGTTGTGATCAGTGACATCAATTCAGGCTGGCTATCGGGAAAAAACATTGGTTTGGCACAGAAAAATAATTTTCGAAATGACAAGGGACAGGAGGTTGATTATTGGTTATTGAAACCGGCAAACTATCAGGAAGGAAAGCGCTACCCATTGTTGGTAGAGATACACGGTGGCCCCGCATCGATGTTCGGACCTGCGGATGCCAGTATGTGGCACGAGTACCAGTACTTTCGTGCACGGGGCTATGCGGTTTTATTTTCCAATCCCCGTGGTTCAAGCGGTTATGGCGAAGCGTTTTTGAAAGCTAATTTTAAAGACTGGGGTGCGGGGCCATCGCGCGATGTCCTGGAAGCAGTCGACCGATCGGTTGCGACAGGTATCGTGGACAGTGCGCAGCTATTTATCACCGGCGGATCCTATGGTGCCTATCTGACCACATGGATTTTGGCGCATGACAGTAGATTTCGCGCGGCATCGAGCCAACGGGGGGTGTATGACCTTTACGTCTTTTTTGGTAGTGCCAATGTATGGCCCATGTTGAAACGTTATTTTGATGGATTCCCCTGGGAAAAAGGGATGCGCGATATTCTTTTGGCACAGTCTCCCACCACCTATGCCGAACAGATAAACACCCCCTTACTTATTTTTCATGGGGAGCAGGACAATCGCACAGGTCCCGTGCAGAGTGATTTTTTATACAAGCAACTCAAATATATGGGCCGCCAGACAGAATATGTCCGACATCCAGGTGCGGATCATGAGATCACACGCTCGGGAAACGTCGGCCAGCGGCTCGATCAGCTGTTGCGAACTTATGAATTCTTTGAACGGTATCGGCATTGATCCTGCTTGAGGCTTGGTCGGCAAAGCGTGCACTCGTACGCTTTGCTCAAGCATATTTTGATGATCATGTTATGCACTATTTTTAGATAGCAATGATAATCCGTAAAAAATAGTCAAAAAACATTTATCTTAGCGGCAGTAAATCATGATCGCGCGCGTTTTTAAATTAGGCACTATAAGTTTGCTATTGCTTTGCATTCTCCTGCTAAGCTTTAGTAAAGTATTTATTGTGGTGAGTTTTTATGCAAACCAGACTGATATCGCCAATAGATATTGTATCAATAAAAATAACCAGTCATTACACTGTGACGGGAAATGCTTTTTGATGCGTATGCTCAAAAAGGAAGCACAACGGGAAAAAGACTTTCATGAAAGCTTTTCCAAAACGCCGGTCATGTTCTGCCGACATTATTTTCCTTTGATCGTAAACAAGGCCTATGTCCCAGCACTCCGTAAAGATCATCATACGCTACGCAATGTCGCATTCCGCAAATTTGATGTCTTCAACAAACTGCTCAGGCCACCCAGCGCTGCAATAGCATAAATTCGTATACTTTAAGTATCGCTCCAGCGATGTATAGGTACAACAGATTGCCATAGCGCTAACACCTGTTTTATACCTTTTCAGCTGTATAGTCCCCATTTTCAAGATAGAAATGATGATCTCTTGCAGAGCAACCAGGCAATGGCTGGAATTTGCTGTGCAGGACCTTGTCGGGGGCGAGTAGGACTCATTCATTGTTGATCAAATTTAGTTTCTAATGCTATTGAACACCCTCTATTTAAGACCTTTTTTAATTTTTACGCTGATATTTGCAATTTTTACAGGCACTGTACAGGCCCAATCCAGGGATACACTATTGCCAAAACAGCTCGACTCCGTTTTTATAAGATCACATTTCAGGGCGAAAGACAAATCGAGTTTCCAGTCTGCGCGAATAAATATTCGTGATTACGAAAACCCACAGGTAACGGCCAGCGTGGGTACCAACCTGACCAAAAATAGGAATTACTATACACAAACGGCCATGCTATCGAATGCCACAGGTGTAACACCTAGCTGGGCCGGGGTGGCCCCTTACTTTACGATCCGCGGATTCCGGACGCGCAGTAATTTTAGAAATGGGCTGAATGCTTATCTGCAATACAGCGACGAAAATAGCAACATCCAGCAGCTGGATGTTATCAAAGGGCCGAGCGGCACCTTGTTTGGCGGCACCAATATGGCTTTTGGTGGACTGATCAATGTGCTCACTGCTATTCCCCTCGATAGCGCCTTTACAAATTTTTCTCTGGCTGCGGGTAACAATGCGCTCCGTCGAGCCAATATCGAAGTAAATACGCCGCTAGATTCTGTTCATAAAGCAATATTCCGGATGTTTGGTACGTATACGTCGAGAAGTAGTTTTCAGGATCAGGGTTTAAATAAAAGTCTTTTCCTGGCACCAAGTTTCAGCTACCAGCTTACTCCGGATTTAAAGATTAGAATGGAAGCTGAATTCTTAAACCGGAACACTACAAATAGCCCCTTATTCACACCTGCTAATCCAAAAACGGCTGCCGGACCCGATAATGTACAGCATTCAAGAGGGCTTGAGCTCGACTACCGAAAATCGTACACGGACAACAGCCTGTTGTGGAAGACCTCCTCACTGAATTTTTACGGAAAGATAAGTTATACGATTTCGCCGAACTGGCAGTCTGAAACGAACTTTGCAAGTACATATAGTACCTCAAATGGCGATTACCAGACAAACTTGTTGGTCAACAATAATGCTGCTGTGGCTCGGAAGGTACTACGCTATGAAGCAGAAGACATTAGCAATAATCAGGTGCAACAAAACTTTATCGGAAATTTTAAGGTCGGTGACTGGGACAATAAGTTGCTCGTTGGCCTTGATTATCACCGCTATAGTTATGCAGCAAATTATAGGAGTGCGGGCTATGTAGACACGGTATCTATTGCGGATCCCACGGCTGCGGCAAACTTATTTAATGCAGACCTTGTCCGGAATATCGTACTGTCCAAACAACCCAGCAACTCGGTCGCTCCACAAAATGCGTACTCGGCTTATATTTCGGACGTCATCAAACCCAACGATGCGCTGACCATTATGCTGAGTGCGCGTTACGATAGGCTGATCAACTTTGGAACACGGGATGTGCTGACTGCAATCACAACGGCTGACTATAAGCAATCTTCCATCACCCCTAAGATTGGACTGACCTATCAGCTTATTCCAAAGACCGTTACATTTTTCGGAAATTATATGAGCGGATTCCAAAATATAGCACCAACGAGCAACAATGGTATCTTATATAATTTTAAACCCCAATATGGAAGCCAGTGGGAATCGGGGATTAAAATCGCCGTACCCAATAACGTACTGGATCTCACCTTGAGTTACTATGCTATCGGTGTGCGCAATACCGTGACTACAGATCCGAACGATGCCACAAAATACCTGCAACGGGGCAAGCAGTATAGCCGTGGTGTAGAGCTGGATGTACAGACTGAGCCTTTGCAAAATCTTTTTCTACATGTTGGTACAGCCTATAACAACAGTAAAATAACGGTTGGCGATGCCGCTGTACAAGGATTGCGACCTGTGAATGCTGGTCCGAAATGGTCTGCGACCTGGTATGCTAGTTATGAAGTGCCGGTGGATAAGGTCAGTAAATGGAACATCGGCCTCGGGGGCAATTACGTGGGGCAGGATCTGATAATCAACAGCACAAGTGCCGGAAGTTTTTATACGGATGCCTATACACTCTGTAACGGTAATATAGGCTATACGTATCGACAGTTCCAATGTCGTTTTACAGCTGAAAACCTGTTTAACACCCATTATTATTACGGCGGAAGAGGCTTTATTACAGCAGGTAGCCTGCGGCAGTGCATCTTGTCGATGGGGCTGCATTTTTAATGGATTTGGTTGGTGATCGCTACCAGTAGATTGGCTGGGGGATAAGTACAGCACATATACACTGTTAATTTAGATATGCTAATCCACCAGACCGATTAGCATATCGGCTAATTTTTTCGGTTCGGTCAGCATGGCATCGTGTCCAGTGGCGATCTCCAGATATTGCCAGTGGAGCTTTTGATCAGCGCGCACCTTTTCGCTCATTTGCTTCATAATAGGCAGCTGAGGATCCGTGCAGGCAATATAGACCAAGGGCAATCCATTACCATATTGGTTTTTTAGGTGCAATCGCTGAGCAAATGTACCATAGGGTTGTGGACTAAGTCTATCCTTTACCCAGGAGACCATTTTGGGGGCTGTCACGCCAAACAATGCAATGTCAAAAGGAGCAAAATTCTCTTTTTTTTGAATGTTTTTGAGCTGAACTTTACGCACGGCCTCAGGTTGCAGTGAAATAGGGCTTTGACCGTCTTCAATGATCATGGCATCCAAAAAAATCAATTTGTGCAATCGTGATGGAATGCGGTCGGCAACTCCGGCAATCACTGCACCTGCGTAACTGTGCCCTACAAGATACACGTCATGTAGATCTTCCATCTCGATCAGATTGACGATATCCTGGACGTGGGTGTCGATATCTACCGACGGATGGATCAGATGTTTGCGTTCTCCGAGTCCTGTGAGCGTGGGAGAGTAGACGTTGTAGTGTGCATCAATTAGCCTTTGTGCGACGCTTTGCCAGCACCAGCCACCATGCCAAGCGCCGTGGACCAGTACATAAGTCGGCCGGCTATTTTGGCTTTGTGCATAGACAGCTAGCGTACTGCTCAACATCAGCAGTAACAGAAATAAAGTTCTCAATTGTTTCATTTTATTTAATTTTATACTGTTTTTTAATACCTGACAAAGGTATAGGCAAGCTTCTGTCCGCACAATAACTCATCCTAAAGTGAGTGATTATAAATTAATTTTAAAATGGCAACACCCAGAAAAGAACAATCGACAAACACAGAGAATCTCCAAACTTTGGCACAGGCATGCGATGTGAACGAAGTGCTATTGCAAATATCCCTGCGTTGGAAAATGCAGATTTTATATTGCATTGCAGAAGATGTGTCACAATTCAGTACCTTAAAAAAAATGTTTCCAACGCTCTCAGATCAGGTGTTGAGTAAACGTTTGAAAGAGCTGAAGGAGGAATTTTTGGTTGTTACCGAGGATATTGAAAATACCACACCCCCTCAGATTCGCTACAGGCCAACAGAGAAGGGCAAGGAGCTGCTCAAGATTATCTTGGACCTCCATAATTGGGGACTAAAGTGGAAAATTGCGGGAAATGACTATTGCCATATGAATGTACAGCCCTGATCAATGTAGGTCGATAGGCAGTTTTTTTATTTGTTTTTCGCAATCCTAAACCCAAGGTCGTCAATTTTAAATTTTATGGGATGGCTCCGTCGGCGTGTCGTTGCCATCACGCTCCTTTCTAGGTCACAGAAACCACGGCCCCAGATTGCGATAAATCATGATTAATGAAAAATGAAATCGATACCTGAACCAATTGCAAATACCGACAGCATAAATGTGATAAATCCTAACATGTAAGCGGCGAATGCTTTTAAATAATTTGACAGCTTCGTAGGATCAAAGAACTGTCCGACGGACCAAACGCCGTACAACAGCGCTAAAATACTGGCATAGGTCATTACGCTTTGATGAGCGATACCTTCAATCAGTGCAAATAGGGCATAGATCAACATGCTCATTCCTAAAACGAAACATAAGAGGATTATGATCTCAAAGAGATTAAACCCATATTTTTTGAAAAAGAGTTTTGCCCACAGGGCAATAAATATCCCGATGATAATGTTGGCATAGCCATAGTGAGCTTGAATCCAAAGGAACATCGTACTCGTCGTGGAATGTTGGGATTCATAATAACTGATATATTTATCTTCAATATGAAAAAAGTGGCTTAAAATTGAATAAATAAGTGAAGTAACAATAATAAATATAATAGGCTTGACCAGACGGCTTCGATTTTCGGAGATGTAGTGGCGTACATTTTTTCCAGGCGTGGTAATGAGCTCGCGAATCGTGTACAAAATACCGCGCTCAAAGTGAAGGACATGTTCTATTTCATGGGCAATATAATGGGCGTCGATTCTTTTAAGCACCGCTGGATGGCCACAATTGGGACAGAAATTAGAATTGATCGCAATTTTACAGCTTTTGCAATTTGTCATTTTCAAGGAGTTCTATAGGTAATTCAAGGTTGTCAATCCATGGCATTCGCTGCCCACATTATTGGTAGTTTTTTGCTTCTTATCGATTGCCAATTTGTTCAAAAATAGAAGAGTTTTTGTGAATAAAAGCTACACCTAAGTGTAGTTTTGTTTAATTTCGAACCATAGAATTTGAATATGGATTTCAACGATTTATTTTCATCCCAAAATGTGGTCACTAGCCTGTCTACAACAGATCTCGCGCAGGCTAATAATTACATTGAACTTGTGAAAGCCTTCGCGCGTATTACTTATCAAAGTATATACATTATCGATTATCAACGCAAGGCTTTCGAATTTGTCTCTGACAATCCCTTATTTTTAGCCGGGTTGACATCAAAACAGGTTATGGAAATGGGGTATAGCTTTTACGAAAAATATGTTCCCGACGCAGATTTTCAAATGCTTATCCAGATCAACAATGCAGGCTTTGATTTTTATCAAAAAATACCCTTGGAGGAGCGCAAACTATATGTAATATCTTATGATTTTCAAATACAGGACGCGAATAAAAAGTACATTTTGATCAATCATAAGTTGACACCGTGTTTTCTGACTGAAGAGGGAAAGATATGGAAGGCCATTTGTATCGTGTCGTTGTCTTCAAACGTATCCTCAGGAAATGTAACCATCGAAAAGCTTCATGCTGATCAGCTCTGGGAACTTGACCTGCTGACTGACCGATGGAGTGCCCGAAGAAAAACTTACCTCAGCGAACGTGAAATTGAGATATTACGCTATTATCACCGGGGGCTGACCATCCACGAGACTTCTGAGAAAATATTCGTTTCAATAGACACGGTGAAGTTTCATCGCCGAAAATTGTTTGAAAAATTGGGCGTAAGTAATATGAATGAAGCTTTGCACTTTGCCTTAAATAATAAACTATTATAGTGTTAGATCGTTTTAGAGCTGTTACATTAAATTTAAATGAAAATTCCGAGCCCAGAAAATATCAAGCAGATCTTTGACGCTTATTATCCCGTCGACATCAAATTTTGGATCGAATTTTCAAAAGTAGTGGAGTGCCGCAACTTTACCAAAAATGAAGTCGTTAAAGCCTATGATAAGACCGAAAGGTTCATTAATATTTTAGTATCCGGCTCTGTTGGCCATTTTGTACCCTACCAAGGCAAAGATATTTGCATCAATCTGTATTATGAAAACCAGATTTTCAGCGATTACCTTTCTTTTATATCCCAAAAGCCAACGGTCATCAAAACCGAGTGTATAGAAGATTCTGAACTTTGGTCGGTGAGTTATCAACATCTACAGGCACTTTATGAAAAATCCGACCGCTCGCTGCTCATTGGCAAAGCTATTTCGGATATTATGTTTACAGCTAAACAGTCTGAACAAATCAATCTCCTGACTTTATCGCCTACTGAAAGATATCTGAAATTAATAAATGAACGACCGAAGATTTTTCAGCGGACTCCACTTAAAATTATAGCATCTTACCTGGGTATTGCACCTGAAAGCCTGAGTAGAATAAGAAAAAAGATTTCTTAACTTTCGTCAAGTGTTTTTGGCTTTATAGCAGCTATTTTTGAGCCTTGCAAAAGCTATAAAGACATGATGAAAAGAAAAATCAATTATTGGTCCATAATTATCTATTATATCATCGCGACCGTATGTCGGTATTTAACCAACAAAACAGAAATACTAAACGCGATCGAAAACCCGTATTTAAAATCTATTCTTACCGGTGCAGGGCCGGCTGTTGGAGCTGTATTTGTGTTTGTCGCCTTCAAAATAAAACCCGTACTGTCGCTCAGGGGAAACTTTAACAGCTTACTTTTCCCGGTTGTTCTTTATTGGATATTCCCTGTTCTCCTAATTAGTATCGTATCGTACTTGACAAAAGGCGTTGTTCCACAGTTAGCCGTATTTTCGGTGCTGATCTACGGCCTGCTGGAAGAAATTGGATGGCGTGGTTTTCTCTACCAGGAATTAAAAGCGGTAAAACCACTATATAATATACTTTTATTGTCTATACTATGGTTTTTATGGCATCTGAATTTTGATTTCACATCTACACAAATATTCTTTTTTGTGATTTTGGTACTGGGAAGCTGGGGCATAGGTAAAGTTGCTGACACAACCGGTTCCCTTATTGCCGTGAGCGCATTTCATTCCCTTAACAATTTCTTTCCAAACATAAATACTAAAAGCGGCGCTATATTAGCAATCTTGCTCGTCGTATGGCTTATTAGCTTGGTGATTCGGAAGAGGATGAAGGGTAGAAGCAAGGTGGTCCAGGTTTAGATTGTCAGATCTTAAGGGTTACCAGGAGATTTAATTATATTTATAGCAAAAAGCCAAGAATTTTCTTGGCTTTTTGCGTTTATAAACTATTCGGGTTCTCGGCCGGTAGTAATGCCGATACGATTCCATGCATTCATAGCCACAATGGCCATCATAACCTCAGTAAGGTATGGCTGCCCCAACAACGCCAAGGCATTATCGTAAATTTCGTCGCTTACACCTTGCGTAGAAATCAGCGTCATCTGCTCGGTCAATGCTAGTATGGCCCTTTCTTGTTCCGAAAAGAACGACGTATCCCGCCAGTGCGACAAAACGTATATACGGCGGGCATCCTCGCCAATGGCTATGGCATCCCGGATATGTTTGTCGATACAATAGGTACAGCCATTTATTTGGGATACCCTAATTTTGATCAGGTCGGCATGGACAAATATAAATCCAATATAGCCTGCATTTAGGGGACAGATTTATAAAACACTATAGTCCAGATGCAATTTTTTTAACATCAATACTCAAAACAGATGGATACCAAAAGTAAAAAGGGCTTATACATTTTGACGAGATACTTACTACCAGGGAATCTCACCTGTCTCAGGATTGGTTTCTTCGCAGAAAAATTTTCCGGTAACACCATCGTTGCCAATTACTGCATACTTGACAATACGCTTCGCGGCATCTTCGATGGTGCCCGTGCCACGATTGAAGTTTAAGTCTGTTTTTGTAAAACCAGGACTCACCGCATTGATCTTAAAATCGGTATCCCGCAGTTCATAAGCCAGATTGACTGTATACATATTCAAGGCTGACTTTGACGATAGATAGACCGAACCTTTGTGGTTATAATATTTATAATTTGGATCACTGTGCAAGGTGATTGATCCCTGGCTGGAACTCACCATCACTATCCGTGGTTCGTCGGATTTCTGGAGCAGATCCAAGAAGGCTTGTGTCACCCTGATCACGCCATAGACATTGGTCTCATAAACTGCTTTATAGACTTCTACGTCTGTGTCAATCGCCGTCTGGGGCACAAATGACCCGTCCTCGCTCAGTTGTACTCCGGTAATGCCGGCATTGTTGATCAGTACATCCAGTACCTCGGTTTTTTCGCCAATAAGACGATGGGCATTTTTAACGGATTCATCGTTCGTAACGTCTATTTGCACAGCTTCTACAGCCGTCAATCCTTCTTGCTTGAGCCCTTGGGCGGCTAGTATCCCGTTTTCCAGACTTCGGCTTCCCAGATAAACATAATATCCTGCCTGTAGTAATTGTCTTGCTGTTTCCAGACCAATTCCTTTATTGGCTCCGGTGATAAGTACTTTTTTCATTGCGTTGATTTTAATTTACTGCTGTAAAGCTAGTGCTGTTAAAACCAAAAGTATTTACCATTTGGTAAAAAGTGTGTAACGATCGGCGACTATGGCTTTAGGCCGAGATATTGATCAATATAGGGTACAAAAATGTAAGAAGGTGAGAAGCGTAGACTTTGTAATATAAAAAATACGAAAACGTTGTAGTTAAATTACGCAAACGTTGTAGTTAAATTCTCATTCTTGGTTTTTTGTCTAATTATACTAAATAATCAGGCTACCTATTTGTAGGACGACTATTGTTTATATTGAAAATCGTGTTGTTGAGACAAAATAGCAGTTTTTTGATACAATTGGGTGCTGATTTTCTAAAAGCTAATCTGGACTTTTACAGTTAAAATTCCTTGATAAGAGGAAGCCAATTATAAAATTTCTAAATCACTCAAAGTAAATATTGCTTTATGAGAAACAATTGTAAACTAAAACAAAACCATTCTTTTGGCTTTGGAAAGGGCAAATGTAGTCCTTCTTCCTGGCTGATGTGCCTGGTCGCTTTTGGTAGCCCTACCGTAGCATTAAAAGCTAGTATGCCCTTAAAATCGATCGATAGATTGATTGTCCAAAACCGAGAAATTACGGGCAAGATATCGGATAGCAACGGCCAGCCGTTGTCTGGTGTTACCGTAAATGTGCTGGGAACCAACATCAGTACGGCCTCCCGGGCCGACGGATCCTATGCTATAGCAGTGCCCTTAAGTGCAGATAAGCTTGTGTTTAAGCTTATTGGGTACGAGAGCCAGGAGATTGTTATCACGCCGGCTAAGGTGCTCAATGTGGTATTGAATTCATCAGCAGATGAGCTGGACGAAGTCGTGGTGGTGGGCTATGGCACCATGCGAAAAAAAGATCTGACCGGATCGGTGACGCAGATCCACCCGGATCGCATAGCCAATGAAAACCCAAAAACGGTACAGGATATCCTACGCGGTACGGCGGGGATGAATATCGGCTATGACGCCTCAGCAAAGGGTGGTGGCTCGATTGAGGTGCGTGGTAAGCGTTCTGTCTATGACAGCAACAGTGGGCACAACAATCCTTTGCTGGTGCTCGATGGCATGATCTTCTATGGTGAGCTCTCCGAAATTAACCCGGATGATATCGAGCAGATCGACATCTTAAAGGATGCTTCGGCTGCCGCTATTTATGGTTCGAAAGCGGCCAGCGGTGTAATTATCATCAGTACAAAAAAGGGTAAACAGGGTAAGCCGACGATCAACATGACCATGAATGCCGGTGCTACACAATTGAGCGAGTATCGCAAAAGATTCAGCCCCAGCGCTTATCTGCAGCACCGGGAAGATTGGTATACGAAGAATACCTATGGCATTAACCCCGAAACAGGCCTATATGAGGCTTATCAAACGCGGGATGATAACGGCAATTTAACGGTACCTTACGGATTTTACCTGAGCCCAGACCAGCTGCCTTCGTCATTATCGCGCGATGCCTGGCGTGCACAGTCGACAAATGAGGATGGCGAATCTGATTTGAGTATCTGGGGCCGTCGACTGGGGCTGCAGGGGAATGCACTGCAAAATTTTCTGAACGGCAAAACCGTGGACTGGGAAGACCATGTCTTTCGAACAGGCTTTAACCAAGATTATAATGCCAGCATTAGTGGTGCGAGCGATAAGGTTAACTATTACATGTCCATGGGGTACCTTAAAAATGAGGGAACAGTCATCAGTGATACCTACAAGGCTGTTCGGGGAAATATGAAAATCAATGCACATGTTAATCGTTGGCTGGAATTGGGGGCCAATGTTAATTTTCAGGATCGCTCGGACGGAAACATAGACATCGACCTGGATCAGACGCTGCGGAATAGCCCATACGCGGATTATGCAGATGCCAGTGGCAATCCGCTACAGTATCCACTCAGTGAACAGTTTAGTCAGCGGGGCTATAATTATGATTTTCAGAAAAAATACCTTGAACTGGATAAGGGCTACACCGTACTGAACTCGATCTTCAATGCGAAGATAAAATTACCATTCAATATCACGTATTCCTTTAACGCATCGCCGCGTTTGCAATATTTCCACGACCGTTATTTTATGTCCGCGGAGCTTCCTGGATCTAATCCTGCCGATCGGGGTGCAAACCGTGAGCAGACAAAACGGTTTGACTGGTCACTCAACAACACCATCAACTGGGAACAGACTTTCGCAGAGAAGCACCGTCTGATGGTGACCTTGGTACAGGAAGCCGAGGAACTGCAATCGTGGAAAGACCGTATTGAAGCGCGTAATATTCTACCGTCGGATGCACTGGGCTTTCACAACACCAAAAATGGTTCGAAAGAGGATAGCAGTTTTGATAGCTACGATAGCCATCAAACAGCGGATGCCTTATTGGCCCGCTTATTTTATTCGTATGATGACCGTTATATGCTAACGACCTCCATCCGGCGGGATGGTTATTCGGCTTTTGGTACCTCAAATCCCTATGCTACTTTTCCCTCTTTGGCCCTGGCTTGGAACTTTAGCAAGGAAAAATTCTTTAAATGGACGAGCGTGATGGATTACGGAAAGCTACGTGTTTCCTACGGTAAAAACGGTAATAGACAGCTGGCAGATCCCAATTTGGCATTGGCCAACCTGTATTCGGGCAATGGTAAATTGCAAGGTTACCTCAACTCCGCCGGTGAGCTGGTCCAATATCGTTATCTGATGGTGGATCGCCTGGCCAATCCGAACCTGCAGTGGGAAAAGACGACAGCATGGAATTTTGGTCTGGACTTTGGATTCTTAAAAAACCGGATTTCAGGTACCTTGGAATATTACCTGATGCAGACCCACGATATGATCATGGAACAGCAGCTGCCTAATTTTACGGGATTTGGCAGCATCACAACGAACCTGGGGCAGGTAGATAACAAAGGGATTGAATTGACTTTAAATACGGCCAACCTCCAAAAGGAGAACCTGCGATGGTCGACAACATTCAGTTTCTCGTATAACAAGAACCAAATTGTGCATCTCTACAATAACTACGAAGATGTGCTGGATGCAAATGGAAATATTATCGGTCGGAAGGAAATGGATGAGATTTCGAATGGCTGGTTTATTGGCCAGCCCATCGGTACAATATGGGATTATCATGTCACGGGCATCTGGCAGGCGAATGAAGCTGCCGAAGCAGCCAAGTATGGACAAGCGCCTGGTGATCCGAAAGTGGCCAATATATACACGGCGGATGATGTCGTCAATGCGGACGGCACAAAACCTGTCTATAATAATAACGATAGGGTATTTTTAGGACAGACTGACCCGCGCTTCCGCTGGGCGATGCGCAATGAGTTTACCTTATGGAAAGACCTCAGCTTTTCATTTAACATCTATTCGTCCATGGGGCACAAGAGCTTGTCGGGCAACTATCTGAACAACGATGACGATGGCGGGCGTATGGCGTATGGACTGGCCAATCTGCCGGAAAAAGAATACTGGACGCCAGCTAATCCAACGGATCGGTACGGACGTATCGAGGCGAAAGGGCCGATCGGGGCAGAGGGGGCACAGCGGCTTTACGACCGTTCATTTATCCGCCTGGACAATATTTCTGTGGGCTATACGCTGCCAACATCCTTGACATCCAGGTATAACTTAAATCGGGTCAAGCTGTATGGAACGGTGCGCAACGTTGCCACCTGGACCAAAGAATGGGAATATGGTGATCCGGAGACGTTCCATTCTAACGATAACCCTCAGGGATGGTCTTCTCGTGTGTTTACCTTCGGCGTGAATTTATCTTTATAACCTGATTAATCGATGAACATGAACTTTACAACAAATCAATCCAATTATATCTGCCAGGGTATCGCAATGATACTTGCGGGTACACTGGCAATAAGCAGCTGTTCGAAAGGATTTCTACAGCCGGATCCACTGTCTATATATTTACCCAATGAAACCTTTAATACCGAGTCTGGACTGCTGTCGGCCATGGCTATATGTGACCGGCATCTAAAGGGGTATTGGGCAACGGATCATAATGAAATGCTGACCTTGGGTACGGAATATATCTTTTCCGAACTAATGGTGGCAAGCAATACGGACAAACGAAGTATGATGGCCGATGTTGCCAATATGCTCACGCCGACAAGTGACAACTCAAGCTTACAAAATCTCGACCGCTCGAATAGCATGTGGTATTTGTGGCAGGAAACTTATAAGGGGATTAGCTATGCCAATACCATTATCAAGTATGTGGACCAGGTACAAACCCTGAGTGAACAGGATAAAAATGCCTACAAAGGACGTGCTTACTTTCACCGTGCATTCCGTTATATGGCATTGGTATTTCAATACGGTGATGTGCCTTTGGTGACGACCATCATTGACGGACCAAAACAAAACTACCGGAGTACCAAACGTGACGCCATTTTGCAGATGATTACCAAAGACTTGGAATTTGCCGTACAATGGGTACCTGATCAGAAAAACATGAACTTAATAGGCATGATCAATAAGGGGGCCTGTCGTATGCTGCTGACAAAATGTTACTTGGCCCTGGGGGAATACCAAAAAGCGAAAGAACAGACGGATATCCTGATCGATCAATCGGGCTACGCTTTAATGACCGAGAGCTTTGGAACATTTAACGATGGGGGCGAGGCACAGACCTGGCCCATTAGCCGCAATGTCATCTGGGATATGCACCGCCCCGAAAACAAATTAATTCCAAGCAACCGGGAAGTGATCATGGGGATGCCCAACCGCGGTGCCGAAGCGGAGTCGTTTGTGAAAATGTTGACCATGCGCATTTTATATCCCTTCGTATTCGATAGCCGGATACAGACAACGGATGGGAAACAGGCCTTATTGAATATTAAACGAAATAGTCCGGATTACAACGCAAAATATGATTATATGCGCGCCTTCGGTAGGGGCATCGCTACTTTCCGCCCTACGTCTTTCCAGTCAAAGGGGGTATGGTCTGTCAACGGTAAGCTAGATGAAGGCGATTTGAGACACAGTTCAAAAGTGGGAAACTGGGTGCGCATGGAAGATTATAAGGTAAACAATAAAGCCTCAAAGGATTTTGGAAAACCAGTATCCCTCAAAGATCCACAGACGGGCAAATTACTATGTTCGGATTCCATCCGCCGCTGGTATGATGTGCCCCACTATAAATTCTTTCTGGATGACCCCGTCAATGACGCGAACATCAGTGGATCGGATGGTCTGCGGGGAGCCACAAATGGTGGTATTGCCGACTGGTATTTGTATCGTTTGGCTGAGGCTTACCTCTTGCGTGCCGAAGCAAAATATTATATCAATCCATCTGACGGAACGATAAAAGATGATTTAAACCTGCTGCGCCAACGAGCTAAGTGCAGTGAGCTGTATCAGGGCCCGGTGACCATCGGTGACATTATGAACGAGCGGGCACGTGAACTATATTGGGAAGAATGGCGGAATGTGGAATTGAAGCGTGTTTCCGTGTGCCTTGCACGCAGTGGCAAACCCGATGAATGGGGGAACGTGTATAATCTAGAAAATTTTGACAAGCAAAGTGGTACAGATGCCACCGGCGGAAGCTACTGGTACCAACGTATTGTGCATTATAGCTTGTACAATAAGGGGGTCATTCATGTGAGCGCCACTGGTATAAGTGATATTAATTATACGATGGATAAAAAGAATATGTACTGGCCAATCCCTAATGTCGCGATTACCTCCAATATTAAGGGGCAATTGAAGCAAAATTTTGGCTATGACGGTTATAACCCAGCAACACCCGTATGGGATAAATGGGAGGATGCGGTAGCGGATGAAGCAAAAGTAGAATAGGCATGTCGTATGTCCTGAACCGGTGTTCAAAAAGGAGAGATGGTTCAGGACTTTTTTAAACTCAGTAATTTAAAATTAATAGCTTCTATTATGATAAAAAATGTGTTTTTGTTTTTATTAATTCTTCCGATTAAATTTTTAATCGCTCAATCGGAACTGGCAAGCTTTCCTGCGGGTGCAGACCCAAAAGAAATAGGCCATAAAATTGCGCATCGTTTCATCACGGGCAAACATATGCTTCATGCGGGTAAATGGATCAGCTATCCGGAAACTTTTTACTGGACGGGGACCATCAATTACGCCCACCTGACGGGGGATCAGGTGCTGATGCAGGCTATGAAGGACCGCTTTTCCAAATTAACGGCAAGCGAGCAGCAGCTGCTTCCCCCTAAAAATCACGTTGACTTAAATATGTTCGGAAGTCTCCCTTTACGCTTATATCAGCTCAGCAAAGATAAAAACTATCTGGATCTAGGGCTGCCTTATGCGGATACACAATGGGAAGTGCCGCAAAATGCCAATCCAACAGAGAAAGATTGGGCGCAAAAGGGGTATTCTTGGCAAACTCGCCTTTGGATTGACGATATGTATATGATTACGATCGTACAGGCAGCGGCGTTCCAAGCAACAGGCGATCCGAAATACCTGGATCGTGCAGCCAAGGAGATGGTGCTTTACCTGGATGAGCTACAACGTCCTAACGGTTTGTTTTATCATGCGCCGGATGTGCCCTTCTACTGGGGACGCGGCAACGGATGGATGGCTGCGGGGATGACCGAATTATTACGTATGCTCCCGCAGGATCACCCGGATCGACCACGTATCTTGAAAGGTTATCTCACCATGATGAATAGCCTCAAAAAATACCAAACTAAAAGCGGCATGTGGAATCAATTGATCGATCAATCGGACTGTTGGGCAGAAACTTCTGGATCGGCCATGTTTGCCTATGCGATCATATCGGGTGTTAAGCAGGGGTGGCTGGATCGAAAACAGTATACTGCGGTTGCCCGTAATGCTTGGTTGGCTTTAGCTAAATATGTGGATGACGGTGGAGCGGTAACAGAAGTCTGTGTGGGTACCAATAAAAAGAACGATAAACAGTATTATTACGACCGTCCCCGACATACGGGCGATTACCATGGCCAGGCTGCTTACATGTGGTGCGTCAATGCACTGTTGGAAGACAGCGGCAATTAGGCTTAATATCTACTCATCCCGCAAGCTATCTACTGGATTGACCAGGGCGGCTTTGATGGACTGGTAGCTGACTGTAAGCAACGTTAGCAGCAAAGCCCCCGACCCCGCAATAAAGAAGATATCCCAGGTAATGTCAATGCGATAGGTATAGGAGCTGAGCATATGGTCAACGATATAATACGCGATCGGAAAAGCGATGAAACAGGATATAAGGACCATGGAGATAAATTCTCTTGATAGCAACCTTGTTATGGAGAGAATGGACGCACCAAGTACTTTACGGACGCCAATCTCCTTGGTCCTATTCTCAGCCATATAGGCCGTAAGACCGTATAAGCCTAAGCAGGAAATAAAAATTGTCAATAGGGCAAAAAGACTCGAAAGCTTGCCCAGTTGCTGAAAATCTTTGAATTTTTCGGCATACTCGGCGTCCACAAATGAATACTCAAAAGGGTAATCGGGGTTGTATTCCTTAAAAATTTTCGCCATTCTGGATAGGGCGTCCGCTGTCTCTACATGGTCGTTTAGCCGAATGTTGGTGACACTACTGCCCGAAAAAGCACCCATGATGACTAGGGGTGTGATAGGATTAAAGGGCGATTCCTGCACAAAATCCTTAATAACGCCTATGATATGCCAATTTCTCCCGTCAACAACTGTCTTTCCGATCGGATCGTCAAAATTAAAAACCTTGGCGGCCGATTCGTTGATAATCATGGCTGCGGAATCCGTGGGGAACTTAGCCAGATCAAAGTCCCGACCGGTGACCAATTGCAAGCCGGCGGTCTGGACTAAATTGTCATCTACACCCATGCGCGCGAAAATGGTATTGTCATCTTTGGGTTTACCGTTCCAGCCCATGGAGCTGTTGCTTTGGTTTTTTGTCAGCGGAGATGATGTTCTGGATACCTGGGAAGCAATGCCGGAAGAAATTAATGCCTGTTTTATCAGTGTTCTGTTTTTACTGATCTTTCCCTGGTCCACCACATGGATCAATCTGTCTTTTTTATAGCCAATGTCCCTATTCTGCGCATATTTTATTTGTTTTTGGATAGATATCGTGGTTATGATAAGTGTGATAGCGATACAGAATTGGGAAATGACCAAAACTTTCCGGGGGTTAAACTTCTGTTGCGTACTTAAAAACTTGCCTTTTAACACTTTTGTCGGTAAAAAAGAAGATAAATAGAATGCAGGATAGCTGCCGGAAAGAATACCTGTCGTGAACACAAAGCCTATAAAAACTGACCAGAAAGGTATATCCCCAAATGGAATAGACAATTCTCTTGAAATGAGATCGCTAAAATAGGGGAGTGCTATGCTAGTAATCAGTAAGGATAATATTCCTGAAAATAAAGCAATCAGCATAGATTCGGTCAAAAATTGCACGATCAATAAGCCTTTGTTGGCCCCGACGACCTTCCGTACGCCTACTTCCTTCGCTCTTTTTTCACTCTGCGCTGTACTTAGGTTCATAAAATTAATGCAGGCAATAATCAAAATGAAACAGGCAATCGCAATAAAGGAACGGACCATCCCGATTCGTGGGGAGGTCGGTCTGCCCATTTCGCTGAAGTTGCTGTAAAGCCATTTATCGCGCATGGGTTTAAGAAAATTTTCTGCTTTTGTGTCTGTATGTTTTTGTATGAAGCCTTTTATATTTTTTTGAAATTGATCTATATTAACGTTTTTGTCCAATTCAATATAGGTCTGGATGGAATTATTTCCCCAATAATCATCGGAGTAGCCAATTTTTTCCATCAATGTCCAGGGAACCAGATAAGTTGTTCCCTGCATAAAGGAATTGTCCGGTATATCTTCAATGATGGCGGATACCGTTGATATCTGGGTACTGTCGAGTTTGATGCTTTGATTGATCGGATCGGTGTTGCCGAATAAACGATCGGCAAAAGATCTGGTCAGAACAATTTGATTGGGATTTTTTAGTGCCTTGGCTGGATTGCCGGCCACAATTTTATAATCAAATATGTTTAAGAATGTACTGTCAACAAAAACACCTTGCTCCTTCGAGAGTTTGATTTCGCCTCGTGTCAGTAAAAATCCTGTACCCTTATTGACCCGCGTCACATGATTTATTTCCGGAAAGTCAGTTTTCAGTGCAGCAGCCAGGGGCTTAGGTGTATAAAAATGCTGTACGGCATCTCCGCCCCAAACATCGCTCATTCCAACCGCATAAATCTGCTCGCTCTTTGTATAAAACCGGTCAAAGCGAAACTCACTTTTCACCCAGAGCATAATCAGCATAGCTGCAGCCATACCTGTTGCCAATCCGACAATGTTTATTGCTGTAAAGCCTTTGTTTTTCCTCAGATGTCGAAAGGCGATCTTGAAATAATTTTTGAGCATATTGGTCTTTTTCATAGCATGAACCAATTTATTTGCCAACTATTTAAGATGTTGGAAATAAAGATATTATTGTTTTATTGAACGCACAAGACTGTTCGGACTCGGACGCTTTTTGTACGGAAGCGGACAGTTGTGATGGAAAAGTGCCTTTGCGCGAAAAATAGATTGACCTGTATCGAAGGCAATAGTCCTTATCAAATATTTTTTCGAATCCTGCTGAGCGACTGCTGGGTAATATCAAGATAAGAGGCAATATGTGAAAGGGGGACACGATTGGCTAGCGATGGAACTTTTTCAAGAAAGACAAGGTACCTTGTCGTTGCATCTTCGGAAACCAGCGCGTGATAACATACCCGTAGAATACCTTCCAAAATAAATCAACCTGCTTGGGAACCAAGGTGTTGGATGAGAAAGTTGAATATAGCAACGTTCCGAGAAGGGTAATGACGCTATATCGCTAAAAAAGCAATCAAAAAAAAAATAGTCTATTAATTTGGTAGATTTTATTATTAACTTTTTTATATTTACATATCCGTTGAATCAATTGGCGTTGGCAACGATATTAAACAGAGTTACTAATTAAACTACTAAACCGCATGAATACCATAATTTACCCTTCGTATTCCTTTAAAAAACAAACTTTTAATGTTTATAGCTTGAACGTGAACGAGCGAATGTGTAGCTGAAACAATTTTCCGGTTGATTTCAAAAGACAATATGTCCTTTTGAAAAATAGATGAAAAATCACAGGTGATCGATTGGCGTTGGCACTTGTTCAGTATACTATTTAAACACTCATTCATGAAAAAAATCAAGCATGCAAAGCATATTCTGTTTTGTATCCTGTTCGCTATGGCTTTTGTTCCGGTAGACCTATTTGCCCAGATAGCCGGCGAACCTATAATTAATGCAACCCTGCAAGGAAAAATTGTTGACTCCATTTCTGGTGAACCGCTAGAAGGTGTCACTGTGCAGCTGGAGGCCGTAACCCATAGCGTTAAAACAGATGAAAAAGGGAACTTTCATTTTGTGACCGGTCAGAAACTCCCTTTTACCCTAGCGCTATCGTATGTTGGCTACGAACGTAGAAAATTGGTTGTCAACGCATCTCCGGTCTTGATCAAATTGCAACGTTCGTCAGATAGCCTGGACGAAGTGGTTGTCGTGGGTTACACCACGGTGGGCAAGAAGAATCTGATTGGCTCAGTGGAGAAACTGGGTCTAAAGGAGGTGAGTTCAATCCCTACCGGCAGTTTCGATGCGCAATTGCAAGGTAAGGTGGCCGGAGTTCAGGTCAGTAGTAGTACCGGTGTGCCGGGCGAGGCCCTAAATATCCGCCTCCGTGGTGCCACTTCCATCAATGCCAACAACAATCCGCTCTATGTAATTGATGGAGTATTTGTTAACTCCGAGAGTCTCCAGACCCTAAACACGGGCGGTAAAGCGACCTCTCCAATAGCTGACCTAAACCCCTCGGATATCGAATATGTAGAGGTGCTCAAAGATGCGGAAGCGACAGCATTATATGGTTCAAGAGGAGCCAATGGTGTCATTTTGATCACAACCAAACGGGGTAAAAATGGGCAGTCTACCAAGATCGACGTCAATTTGTACGCTGGGAGGGCAAAAGCGGCAAAGCTGTGGGAGCTAACGACTGGCCCTGAACATGCTGAACTCGTCAATGAATATAACCGTAACATCGGCAAACCTGAACCTTTTGTTTCAACCGCTCAGGGTGGTCGTGGACTGCCTTCAGAGCAGCAGACTTACGACCGACTGTCGGAAGCATTCCGCTCTGCAGGGATATATAACGCTGATATTTCGCTATATGGCGGTAGTGATAAAACGACTTATTATCTAGGCGCTGGATATAATAAGCAGGAGTCTATTCTGCGCCCTCTCGCTTTTGACCGGGCAAGTTTTCGGTTTAATCTAGATCAAAAAATAAACGACCGCCTGAAAGTGGGGGCGAGCAATGCAATTTCAAGGACTGGACGCAATCAAGGAAGGGCTGGAGATGGACCGCAGGGCGGAATTCTGCAGGCGGCCTTACATACACCAACTTACCTTTCGCCTTATAATGAACAGGGGGAGTTAGTCGGTAGGGCTGGCTTTGATAATTTGACGCTGCTATTGGATAATTACGATGTAGGTTCCATCAGCCTGCGGTATATCGGGAATATCTACGGGGAATACCAGATCTCTCCAAGCCTGAAATTTCGATCGACCTTCAGTGTGGACTACAACCACTATGATGAGCATGAGTATTGGAATAAATTTTTGATTGCGGGCAGCCCCAGTGGTTCGGCAACATCGGCGATCAGTCAGGCCACGACCTGGATCAATGAGCAGACATTGACTTATCGCAAACGCCTCGGCACCCAGCATTCCTTTGGACTGCTCCTGGGAAATACCTTGCAAAGCAGTACATTTTCGCTCACTTCAGCTACGGGCAAAGGCTTTGCTTCAAATGATTTTAAGATTATCGGATCTGCTGCCAATACCACGAGCTTTCAGGATTGGGATAAATACAACTTAGCTTCTTTCTTTGGACGTATTGACTACGGCTTCGCAGATAAATACCTGATCGATTTTTCACTTCGGGCAGATGGTTCCTCAAAGTTCAATAAGGGCTACCAATGGGGGTATTTCCCCGCTTTAGGCCTGGCCTGGCGGCTGAACAAGGAAAACTTTCTCCAGGATATTTCCTTTATCAACGACCTCAAAATCCGAAGCAGTTATGGAATTACGGGTAATCAGAGCGGAATCAATTCTTTTGCCTCCCGACAGTTATGGTCTGGTGTAAATGGTGCTTACCGTGGCGTAGCCGGAATGTTTCCAGAACAATTGGCTGACGAGAAGCTGACCTGGGAACAAACTTCGCAGTTCAACATTGGCCTTGATGCAGCTCTTTTCAATAATCGATTGTCTTTCGCTTTCAATTATTACGATAAACAGACCAAGGATGGATTGTTGACGGCGGTACTGCCAGGAACAACCGGTTATGACAATTATTTAAACAATGCAGCTGAGATAAGTAATAGGGGAATCGAATTCACCCTGAATTCGACGAATATCCAGCAGAATAACTGGACATGGACCACCGCATTTAATATCGCCCGAAACGTCAATACGATTAAACATTTAAGCAAGCCCATGAATTTTGGCAGCCGCGACCTCATTCTGTTCAAGGAGGGAAGTCCAATGTATTCTTTTTGGGTCTATAAGCAGCTCTATGTGGATTCCCAGACTGGCGACGCTGTCTATGAGGATGTCAATGGGGATGGCAAAATTACAACAGATGATCGCCAGCTCTTAGGGAGTATATGGCCTGATTTTTTTGGTGGGATCACCAATAACTTCAGCTATAAAAATTGGGACCTGAGTACCTTCCTGAGTTTTTCGGTCGGTAACGAGATCTACAACCATAACCGCTTTTTTGGTGAGGCCGGTGGTGCACGTGATGCCGCCCGCGTGATCTTTCGGTCGAATCTGGACCGCTGGCAGCAGCCCGGTGATATTACGGATGTGCCGCGTACAGACGGTATTAACAACAACAATTATAAAGATGGTGGCGGCCGATGGCTGGAAGATGGTTCGTACCTACGCTTTCGGTCCCTAAGCCTGGGCTACAACCTTCCTGCAGCGGCGCTTGAAAAG
This sequence comes from Sphingobacterium sp., assembly GCA_029239355.1. Classification (GTDB taxonomy): domain Bacteria; phylum Bacteroidota; class Bacteroidia; order Sphingobacteriales; family Sphingobacteriaceae; genus Sphingobacterium. The sequence continues at coordinate 77,958 of JAQZAZ010000002.1, read as the reverse complement.
CTGTCGCTGACCAAACTGCGGGTGTATGTGCAGGCGACAAATTTATTTACATGGACGAAATACACTGGCCTGGATCCTGAATCTGCCGCGGGCAGTTCGGCTAACGAACAGGGTATCGATCTGGGCACGCCGCCACAACCACGGAGTTTTCAATTGGGTGTTAATCTAACCTTGTAATTACAGCATGAAAAAATATTATTTCTATCTATTGGCCTTCGTTTTCTTTTCGTCCTGCTCTTCCTTTTTGGATGTGGAACCGCGAACTTCCATATCCGGCGATCAGGTGATCAACGATGAAACCTCTGCCAAAGCAGCGTTGAACGGCGTATATGCCGCTTTGCGGAATTATTATAGTATCAACTATCAATCCATTGCCTACCTCTCTGGTGACAATATCGAATGGACGGGCTCGCAGTCTCAGATTCAGGAATTTATCAATCACAAGGTCAATGCCGAAAATGCAACTCTGGCAAGCGCATGGAACGGCATCTATAAATCCATTGACCGGGCCAATAATGTGATCCGGGATTTGACAAACTATGACAAACAGAATATGAGTGATGTGGTGAAGCAAAATATACTGGGGCAGGCCTATGCCATCCGGGCGCTGAATTATTTTGACCTGGTCCGGGTCTGGGGCGGTGTACCGATTGTCACTGTGCCGACCGCCAAGATCGGGGAGAATATGGGGATAGCTCGGAGTAGCTCAGATCAGGTATATGCCCGTGTCCTTGAGGACTTAAACACGGCGGAAGGTTTGTTGAGCAATACAACTGACCGCACGGCTTTTACAAAAAAGACGGTCCTGGCGCTCAAAGCAAGATATTACCTTTATCGTCAGGATTGGCAACAGGCCATTCAATATGCCAATAGACTTCTTTCGGATCAGGATTACGAACTCCTAAATCCCTATTATAGTTTCTTTAAAAACGACCTAACCGAAACCAAGGAATCCATATTTGAGCTTTTTTACAGCGCTAATGAACCCAATCCGCACCGTGCACAATGGCAGCCGCAAACCAATGGTGGGACCAGGCAGTGGGCGCCCAATGCGGTTTTAGTGAAGCTATTGACCACTGCAGAAACGGGGGGAGCACGTAGCGAACTGATTGCGAAGGATAATCAGGGGAGATGGTATGGCAATCTTTACTACCGTGATCCGGCGAAGGATCCCACCTACATCATTCGCATCGCTGAAATTCTTTTGATCCGTGCCGAGGCAAGCACACAGCTGGGCAACTTTACACAGGCAGTGACAGACCTCAACCGGATACGTACACGTGCGGCTTTGGCGGTGCGTCCGTCCTCGAGCGACAAAGAGCAAATCTTGCAATGGATTGCAGATGAACGCCGGCTCGAATTTGCTTTTGAAGCACACCGCTGGTTTGATCTGGTCCGTACGGACCGCGCCAAACAGGTCTTGGGGATTCAGGAGGATTTTCGCTTGCTACTGCCTATTCCTTATAGCCAGTTGCTGGCTGATCCAGTGTTGAAACAAAATCCAGGTTATTCACGCTAAAAAATAGATATCATGACAACGATACAAACACCTTCAATTATCCAATTTTGGAAAAGATATGTACTGCGGCTGAGCATTGTTTTTATCCTTTTGCTTAGTGTGCCCTTACAAGGGGATTTCTACCGTCAGCTGCTGGACATCAACTGGCAATATTTATTAAGCGACCTCTTTAACCTGGTTATTTTCTTACCTCACTTCTTTGGGGAGATATCGGGCTTTGCGGATTGGTTTCTGCTGCTGGCTATAGCGGCGCTTGTCGCGTGGCTATGGACTTCTAAAGATCGCATCGATCCGGGACGGGAAGCCTCACTTTATTATTTTCTACGCATATTCGTTCGCTTTCGGCTGGCTGCTTTGTTGTCCGTGGCAGGATTGACGAAATTATTTGCCATTTTTGCACCTCCGCTTTCACTGAGCCATCTGAATACTCCCTATGGTTATTTTGAGGATTGGAAACAACTGTATCTCAGCCTCTCGGCGGCCCCGGCGTATGTGATTTTTTTAGGTGTGGTAGAACTGCTGGCGGCGGTATTGCTGCTGTTTCGTCGAACTTCCTTTTTGGCCGTTATTGTCGTTATCCCATTTTACGGAAATGTGTTCCTGGCTGACTTGGCTTACGGCGGACGTCATTATCTTGCTTCGGCGTTTGCGGTATTATTGACGCTACCTATTTTCTTTTATGATGTGAAACGTCTGGCTCAACTGATCATCCAATTTGATTATACCTTTCCGCAACGCTGGCGGTTCGATTGGTCTAAGGTGCACTTAGGCTACTCCCGTTGGATTTTTAAATTACTTTTTGTGCTGCTGTTTATCGGTCTGGCTGGCTTTAAATCGTATGAGGTCAGCAAGACTTCGTCCCTATATTATCCTGAACAGCCAGGATTGCCGGGTATCGCGGGTAAATATATCGTGGATGAATTTGTTGTCAATGGAGATACCATCCCATTTTCGCCAACGAATAAACAACGGTGGCGGGATGTCGTTTTCGAGCAATGGAATACCTTAAGTGTACGGGTAAATGATTCCATAAAGACCGCCACACCGGCAAAATTCCTGGAGAATCAACAACGGGACTACGAGTACACACAGGTAGGGGGCAGGTTGTACTATCGCTATACAACAGCGCCCAATCGTGCGATCTTGCTGAAAAATCCAAATCCGGCCTATCCTAACGACAGCTTGCAGCTGCAGCTTTTGCGGCCGGACAGTACGCATATCCAACTTTATGGAACCAATTCAAACGGAGACACGCTCTCCATCGCCCTTCAAAAAGTAAATAAAAAGTATCTGCTCTATGAAGTCGGCAAACGTGGCCGTGACCGGCTGGGCTTTAAATTATAATTGACAGTAGCTTAAATCGAAATATCATGCAAATAGCTGAAAAAATACAAACAGAAAGGGTGGCAACAAAAGATGCGCCCACTCTAACTTGGACACTTTTCCAACGGATTGCCTTTCGGATCAGTTTCATCTTTTTTATCATTATTTCCATACCAAATAGTCCTTTATGGTATGAACATGTGTTTGCCATAAACTGGTTCAACTTAGACTACAGAGATCTCTATGATATCTGCCGCTTTGGCTCGGGTGTCAGCTGGTTTGGCCGGAGCACCTTTGGCAGCCGTCTGGAAGGCTATAGCATCTGGGTAAATACTTTCTTTTTCGCGGTCGTCTTGGGACTTTTATGGACAGGGCTAGCTAGGCTACTGAAGCGGGAGGCACACAATTACGACAGGTTATATTATTGGCTCAACGTCATTGTAAGGTACCGCGCGGGACTGGGAATCATTGGTTTTGGCTTTACCAAACTATTTCCGGTTCAGATGCCTTATCCGTCATTAGGTATCCTTGATACCGACTACGGTGATTTGACCGCGCAAAAGATTTTTTGGCTTTCCTTTGGAATTGTGCCCTGGTATCAGGTATTTGCAGGTGTGCTGGAAGTGACAGCCGGCACACTATTGCTCTTTAGACGCACGGTAGCTATCGGTGCCACCTTATTGGTCGGAGCACTGGGCGCTATCGTCGTGGTCAACTTTGCCTACGATGGTGGCGTGCATGTTTATAGTTCCTATTTTGTTTTGTTAAGCCTGTTTCTGCTGGTACCTTATTTTGGCCCTTACTATAAGGTCTTTATCAGCGAACTGCCAGCACGTGTCGCCTTGTTTTTTCCTAGCTTCAGGGGAAGATTCAATGAAATTAGAATTGGTCTGAAAGGAATCATCCTCTTTATCTTTTTAATCGTTTTCTTCTACCTGCAATATGTTGATTTTCGGTACGATCCTTACAAACAGCCTTCTACAGCAGGTGTGCCGGAATTGCGTGGCAATTATGATGTCACGGAATTTCGTCTCAATGGGGTCCTGCGGCCTTTTAATCCCTATGATAGCCTACGTTGGCAATCCGCAACGTTCGAAAAATGGTCGACCCTTACTTTTAAAGTGAATAGACCATTAAAACTCGACCTGTCCAATGGGGGTGGTGACCCTAAAAGGGATGTCAACCGGACATTTGAGATATCTGGTATTGCTGGCGGGCAACGTGCCTTTCACTATTATGTGGATACAGTCAATCAGCATTTGTACCTGGAAGATAAATATAAACTGATCCCTGATCAACGCAATGTCACTGCTGGCGAAGGGGGAGACGGTGGTGTGCGCAACTACCTGAAGTCTACAAACGGATTTGCAGAAAAACGACCTGCGATGTCGCTGGCCGATTGGATTCCTGCTAAGGTAAAGACCTCCTTGGGGGATGAAGCAAATTATGTGGCCAAACCTGCGCGGACAGCAAGACGCCTACGGGAGTTTGCCAAAGCAGATGAACTGGCGGCCAAAGAACTACGCGAAAGGTTTGTAGTCTCCTATAAAATTATTGACGGTGGAAATCGGGTGATCTTAACGGGCATAGATGAGCATAGAGATGCTATTTATGTAGTACTGGATCGAGTCATCAGGGATTATAAAATTTCTCCAGGTAAGTTTGAAGCGGGATATTATGATCGGTAGGAAGGGACTGCTATTTGTCTGCTGTATGTTATTGATGTGCAGTGGTAAAACCTGTACATCAGCTATTGAGCATAGTCGAAAGGTCAGCCCACGGCCATATGAGGACGATGGGTCTTGGTCTGCTCAAATACTGATCCGGCAGCAAGCTATTAATATTCTTTTTGGCTCACAGATATTAATGGATTATCATCTATGCCGGCTTCTAAAAGCTGTGTGTAACTCATGAATCGATCTCATGCTTTAAATATTTTAGAAAAGAGCAGGCAGCACCTTGACTATATTTTTACAACTCAACTAGAGACATTATAGCGGAATCTTCTTTTTAATGTATTCTTTACCTGGCCTTAATACTGTATTTGTATTAAACGCTGATCTTTACAGCAGACGAAGAATCATTGGATCTAAAAACTATGCTTGTGAAAACCATAGACGCGGTACTATTACAACGTCTAAAAAATGCAGATTACAGCGCTTTTGATGAGATTTATGAACATCATTGGAGTACACTGCTCCATATTGCACTGAGGAAGTCAGGAGATGCAGATGTTGCGATGGACCTAGTCCAAGATCTCTTTGTGGACCTCTGGCAAAGACGGTACATGATCAATATCCATAGCGGATTGCGAGCCTATTTGATCTCGGCCTTATACCATAAGCTTTTCCAACATTTTAGAAAGAAAGGTATACAGGAAAAACATATTGAGCAATATAGCCTTCTCATACAAGATGGTTTACATGATGTTTTTCCGCCTGATGATTATGAAGAAAACTATACTGATGTATTGGTTGCCATTGAACAGTCGATCGTGGAAATGCCTGACCGCATGCGCGTAGTTTTTAATTTGAAATATCAACGCAGTCTCAGTAATCATGAAATTGCGGAACATTTGGGTATATCATTGCAGACTGTAAAAAATCAATTGAGTAAAGCGCTCCATATCGTACGTCAGCAGATGCAGCAACAGCAACTGAATCCCACTGTTTTCTTGTCCTTATCATTTTTGTTGTTTTTTTAGCGCATAGCGTTTTTTTGATACCTAAACTTTTCTTAAACTAAACTTTACATAAACTTAACGCCTTTACGATGGTACGATTACACAATTGTAGCAACTATAAGGTGTATGCAAGAAAGAAAAAGAGAACTGGAGAAATTGATCGAACGATATTCATCAGGACAACTAACGGATGTAGAGCGTGCGCATTTGATGCAATGGCTACAGAAGCTTGATGTAGCTGATGAGTATACCTTTGATAGGGATGGGGCGCAAAAGCGGATGAAAGAAAAGATAGATGCACGTTTGCTAACCACTAATGCAGCTATTGGAATTAAACATCCGTCGTGGCAGTTTTTTGGTAAAATTGCTGCGATCGTACTTTTTTGTTTGTCATTCGCTTGGTATCTATTGGAAGGAAACCGCATAGAAGATTCTCAACAAAGACAGTCTGTTGGTGTCAAAAAAATATCCGTTAAGTCCACTAGGATAACCTGTACAGTCTCACGGGACAGTCTGATTTTACTACAGGATGGTAGTAAGGTCCGTCTCTTGGCAAACTCTACCATGACTTGGATGCAGCCTTTTCCACATGATCAACGCGCGATTCAGTTGCAAGGAAAAGCTTTTTTTGAAGTCGCACATGATAAATCCCGCCCCTTTACTGTGCTAGCACACAATATCCTGACAACGGCATTGGGAACGTCTTTTTGGGTTATTCAGGAAACTAAAAGTGCAAAACCTAAGGTTCGTCTTATCACCGGAAAAGTTTCCATAAAAGAACGCAGAGAAAATGGGGAAGAAAAATTACTAGCTTATCTGACTCCGGGGCAAACTTGGAAGGAAAAAGTTGCACAGCTGAGAAAAGAACAGGTTTTAAAACCTGAAAAACTAACAGAGGAGACCGTTCCTACCACTTTGGTTTTTCATCACAAGCCGCTAGCGGAAGTACTGCCTGCTCTAGCGTCATTCTACCAGATAACCATTCTTTTTTCTTCGAATGAAGTTTCAGGATTATCATTTTATGGTACATACACACCGGAAAATGATGTTGCACAGATTCTACAGACAATCTGTCTAGCAAATGACCTGGAGCTTAAGTTTAATGCCGAAACAAATACCTATACGATCAGAAAGAACAGTCAATAAAAATCAATAAAAATTCAATGATGAGCACTCCACAATAGGGGAGCCTGGGAAAACTATGCACAATTATTAATGAAAAATATGCAACTATCTTTAACAATGAAAAGGCCAGCCAAGAGGGCTCTATTACTGCTATTCGCAATTGCTGCTGGCCAAATGGGATTTGCCCAACAGCGTGGAGAACTTGTTGTCATCGTGCAGGATGTAAAATCGAAAGGTTTGGCAAATGCAACTGTCACGGTGAAAAACAAGTTAGGCAACCTGAAACGTTCCGGTCAGGCCGATCAGCAAGGAAAAGCGATGTTCAATGATCTGCCTGTCGACAGTAATTATTGTGTCTTAGTTACTTACACTGGGCTGCAAGCCAAAGAGGAGTGTCAATTTATCATCAGTTCGGGCAAACGCTCCAGTGTGGTCTTTCAACTGACGGATGCAAACCAGATGGATGAAGTGGTTGTCGTGGGCTATGGCACGCAGAAAAAGACAAATCTCTCCGGAGCTGTTGATCATATCAGTGGCGAGGTGCTTGACAGCCGTCCGATTTCAAATGCGGCACAGGGACTCCAGGGAATATCGCCCAATTTGAACATACAGTTCAATTCGGGCGCTCCAGGAGCCGTCCCCAAAATTAATATCCGCGGTATGACATCCATCAATGGTGGCGATCCCCTGATCTTGGTAGACAATGTACCCGTATCTGCGGCCGAATTAATCCGGATTGCACCGCAGGATATTGAATCGTTTACTGTGATCAAGGATGCTTCAGCAGCGGCAATTTATGGTGCCCGTGCATCCTTTGGTGTCCTGATTATTACCACCAAAACAGGAAAAGGTGATGTAAAGGTGAGTTATTCCAACAACTTTACTTGGAATACCCCCACGGTAATGCCCAATAAAATAACGGATCCTTACGTCTTTTCTCGGTTGTTGGAAACTTCTACGGATAATACCCCTTGGGATAATGTCAATTATTCGGATCAGTTTTACCAATATGCAAAGGAACGCTCGGATAACCCGTCGATTGCCGGGGTGCGCATCAATCCCTCTGATTCCAAAGTTTGGGAATATATGGGCAACAGGGATTGGACACGTTATTTCTTGTCCGACTGGAATGCCACCAATACGCATGACTTGTCAATCTCAGGCTCAAATGAAAAAGTACAGTACTATATCAGCGGTAGCTACAATCGGCAGAATTCGCCCGTTAAGCTGACGGAAGATTATTTTGACCGTTACAACTTACGATCGAAAGTAAACTATAGACTTTCTGATTTCATTTCATTTGGTAATAATACAGTGATCGGAAGTGTACGTCGGCTTGAGCCTTTCCAGATGAGTTTAGCCGATATTTATAATATTTTTCCAACTTCTTTTGATAAGAATCCGGATGGAACCTGGGCCAATTCCTCAGCAGGTAACATTGCTGCACGGATGGTTGACGGTGGGAAAAGCGATCGTAAATATCTGGATGTGCAATCGACCTTCAATACAGAACTTCGTTTTTTTGGAAATAAATTCAAACTCAATGCCGATTATACCTTTCAGCGCAACTCTTTGAATCGCAATTGGTATACTAAGCAATATGAGATTGGTTACGGACCGAATGATGTCCGCAAAGAGGGGAGTACCGGCGCTTATCGTGAAGCGGGCTTTTCTTACTACAACGTATATAATATATATGGGACCTATATGCAGTCTTTTAACAAGCATCAGGTCAATGCGGTACTGGGATTTAACCAGGAAGACTACAGGTATGAACTTATTAATGCCGAACGGGCGGGTTTGATTTCTGAATCTTTTCCAACAATTCAATTTGCAACCGGAACAATGAAAATGGGTGAAGCTATTGATACCTATGCACTGCGTGGTGCATTCTATCGGTTGAACTACACCTATGATGATAAGTATATTGTCGAATTCAACGGGCGCTACGATGGTTCTTCCCGTTTTCCGAAGAGCAAACGGTTTGGCTTTTTCCCTTCGGGATCCGTTGCCTGGCGTTTAGATCGTGAACATTTTATGTCATCACTCTCAGGGCTTGACCTATTGAAGGTCAGGGCATCCTATGGTCAACTGGGCAATCAGGCGGTCTCCAACTACGGCTATCTCCCTTCGATGGAAAAGGAGGATTCGGATTACCTGTTCGGAACTGAACGCGGTATCTTTATTCAGGTTCCTTCCTTGGTTTCTCCAAATTATACTTGGGAGAAGGTCAACACGGTGAATGTGGGTCTGGACGTCGCTGTACTCAAGAATAAACTGTCTGCCAGTTTTGATTATTATTCAAGACGTACCCTGGGTATGTTGACGCTGGGCCGGGACCTGCCAAACATATTGGGTGCGGATGAACCAAGAGAAAATGCTGCTGACCTAAAAACCAATGGTTGGGAACTGACCGTCAATTTTCAGGATCGTTTCGAATTGGCCAATGCGCCATTGCGCTTCAGCGCTAAATTGTTGCTTTCGGACTCGCAATCCAAAATCACGCGTTTCGACAATCCGAATAAAAGCATCTTGCAATATTATGAGGGTATGCAAATGGGGGAAATCTGGGGTTTGCAAAGTAATGGATTGTTTAAAGACAAAGCGGAGATCGCCAAGTTGGATCAGACATCTATCATTCCTTGGGGAGCATTGTCAATCGTACCGGGGTGGCCGACATATGTCGATCAGGATGGTAACGGTAAGATTGAAAAGGGATATACGCTGGGGGATACCAAAGATCTTAAAACTATCGGTAACTCCACCCCGCTTTATCAGTTTGGTATTGACCTCTCTGCGGATTGGAAAGGTTTTGATCTACGGGCATTTTTCCAGGGAATTGGCAAGCGAGATTATTATCCATTGGATTACTTGTATTGGGGAACTTACCAACAGCCTTATGGTAACTTCTACGGGCACTTGCTTGATTTTTATCGTCCCGAGAGTGATTCGGATATCGACCGTGCCAAACATTCACAGGCTTACTTAAATCTGGGGCTTGCCGATCAAAATCTCAAAGCAGACTATCCCATATTACAGTCTTGGCTCGCCGATCGTAACCTAGGTACTCGTATCGATCAGGCACAAGGATTGGCTATTCCACAGACCAATTATCTGTTAAATGCAGCTTATTTGCGGTTGAAAAACCTGACGATTGGGTATACTTTGCCTAAATCATTTACATCCCGCGCCAAGATCAGTAATCTGCGCGTCTATCTGAGTGGTGAAAATATCATCGAATGGTCTGCTGTGAAACGCTATTTTGATCCAGAGACGCTAAATGAAAATATTTATACAAACCCCACCGCAGGATCAGACCGTGTAGGCAATGGGCTTACCTATCCATTTCAACGGAGTTTTTCTGCCGGTATTCAAGTCACATTTTAATTGCATATCATGATAAATAAATATATAAAATTGGCATTTGTATGTTGCACACTTTCGCTCCTCGGAAGCTGTAATGACGACTATTTGGATCGTGTTCCTGAGACGGCGATCAATAACGAAAACTTCTTTAATACAGCGACAGACCTGGAACTGTATATCAATGGCTTGTATGATTTTTCAGGATTAGGAATCTATCAGGCAGATGCCACCACGGACAACGCAAGTACCACGGGTAATACGGAGATCAAGACCATTATGGCCGGTAACGCCTCTGCGGCGACGATTTCAGGTGGCTGGGAATGGGAGCAGCTCCGCAAGATTAATTTCTTTTTGCAACATATGGGCAAGGCGAAGATCAGTGACAGTGAAAAAAAACATTATGAAGGGCTAGGACGGTATTTTCGGGCCCGATTTTATGCAGAAAAAGTACAGCGTTTTTCGGATGTCCCCTGGGTAGATAAAGCCTTAGAGGTAGGTGATACAGATTTCCTCTTTGCCAAACGTGACCCTCGGGCTACTGTCGTTCAGAAAATTATGGAAGACTTTGAGTTCGCTGCACAAAATGTACAACCCGGAATCAAATTAGGTACGGTCAATAAGTGGGTGGTCCTGCAGGAGTATAGCCGCTTTACTTTATATGAAGGTACTTATCGCAAATATCACAGTGAACTTGAACTGAAAACATCGGCAAATGACTTTTTGACCAAAACACAGCAGCTGAGTGATCAGATCATGCGCGAAGGTGGTTTTACCATATACAATACCGGTCAACCCAATCAGGACTATGGGACATTATTCTTTAGTGAAAACCTGGAAAATAATAAAGAAGTTGTGTTGGGACGCTTTTATGCCAACAATGTGCTCAATGCAGATTCTTGGCCGGGTATGTTTGGTAATTATGAGTATTATCCCCTGCGTGACCTTGTACAAGCTTATTTAATGAAAGATGGTTCTTTTTATTCTGCGCAAGCTGGATATGACAAAAATACCTTCGTAAAGGAATTCCAAAATCGTGATCCCCGTCTGGCTCAGACTTATGCCTACCCAGGTTGGGAACTGATCTACTCCCATACGTATGCGCAGGGCGCAGGACTCTATGTACAACAGTTGGCCAAAAACTTTTCGGGTTACCATCAGATCAAAGGATTTCAAAATACATTAAGCTTGGAAGCACGCAATAATTTGGATATTCCCTTGTATCGTTATGCTGAAGTGCTATTGAATTTTGCCGAAGCAAAAGCGGAGCTGGGGCAGCTGACCCAGGCCGACCTGGATCGTAGCATCAATCTGTTGCGTAAACGTGCGGGTATGCCGGAAATGACCATCAGCGAACGCATAGATCCGGTCATGGCATTGCGCTACGTTAATGTTGAAAGCAGCCAACGTAATCTTGTTCTGGAGATCAGAAGAGAACGTCGGGTCGAACTTGCTTTCGAGGGATTTCGGTTTACCGATCTCATGCGCTGGAACGTGGGTGAATTATTGAAAAATAAACGTGAAGGTATCTACTTCTCTGGATTGGGGCAGCATGATATGACCGGTGACGGTATCCCGGATATCGTGTTACTTGCATCATCTTCTTCTATCCCGGTGGTCAAAGAAAAAAATAGTCTTGGAAGAGAATTGCAATATTATCGTGTTGGCCGTTTTGGGCAGGACGTAGGTGTGTTTCTATCGGATGGGAATAGCGGCACGGTCGAAACAATCGAAAATACGGGTACTTTTGAGACGCCCAAATTCTATTATCGCCCGATACCGCAAGGCGAGATACTTTTAAATGATAATCTTAAACAAATATTTGGTTGGTAATGAAACGTTCAACAATAACTATTTTATCTTTTCTTTTCGTAGCATGGCTTCGATTCGAAACTCTAAATGCACAGGAATTTAAGTTTGCATTTTTAACCGATATGCATGTCCATAGCGACTCAACTCTTGATCAGGTGGACCGACGCCTAAGTTCTCTGTCACCCCAGGTGGAGCTGATTTTGAGCGGCGGCGATAATGTTGATATCGATAATTTAAACACTGCAGAGCTATTGCGTGGGGAGCAAGGGCTCAAACAGCTGAAAAATCTTTTTGACCGCACAAAAAGGCCTTACCACATGGCAATCGGTAATCACGACAGATTGCCACGTGATCTACGAAACGGCAAAAATGATTTTGAACTCTTTGAAAAGACTTTTGGCAAAACTTATTACGCATTTGAACATAAGGGTTGGAAGTTTATCATATTGAATAGTGTGGAAACGAAAGATAACCACTATGTCATCAGTGAACAGCAGTTGCTATGGTTGCAAAATCTAGTTAAAAATACAGCGAAAGATCAGCCTTTGGTTGTAATCTCACATGTACCCTTTTTATCGGTCTATTATCCGGTATTGGAAGGACAGTATACTGCTGCGGATACCTTTATCAATCAAAAGCAAGTATTTGATCTTTTTAAAACGCATAACCTCAAGCTGGTGCTACAGGGGCATATGCATCTATATGAGGAAATTAAAGTTAAAGGTGTACAGTTTATAACAGCAGGAGCGGTGTCGGGTAATTGGTGGCATGGGAATTTCGAAGGAACTGACCCAGGACATCTTGAAGTGGATGTCAAGGGAAAAGACTTTAGCTGGAACTACGTGAAATAAACCTATTTAATTATACTGTAAAAGATAAGCGAAGTATTGGGCCGCCGGAATTGATTTCGAGCGGTCTTTTTACATATTTTGAAAGATTTAAAAATAAAATCTACTAAACTTATAGATTTTATTTTATGTTTATTATATTTGTTCATCAACCTAGGAGATAAGCTTTTTTAAGGCAGCATCTTCCGTGAGTAATCAACATAGTTTTTAATTTAATTTGTTATTTATGAACCACAGATTTTATTTGATCCCTTCTCAGCCAAGAGCATGTCAGCGCTCTTGTAAATCCTATTTCTCAGACATGAATATGCGAATGTGTTGCTGAGGGTAAAAGAAAATATGCTTTCTTTGAAATCAGTTTACTGACAAGTAATCAATTGGCGTTGGCACTTGTAATTATTCACTGTTAAAATTTTATCTATGAAAAATAGCGTATGGAAGTACGCCGTGACGATTTTTTTGTCACATGGTTTGCTATTGCCTGTATTTTCGCAGCAATCTGAGCCGCTCATCAACGCAACACTAAGAGGCGTTGTGTTGGATTCGATCAACAAGCAGCCGATTGAGGGGGTGACGATTAAGCTCGAAGGTGTCACACACCAGGTCAAGACCGATGCGTCGGGGAGATTTCAATTTGTCACAGGACAGCGGCTTCCCTTGACCTTTTCAACTTCATTTTTAGGCTACAAAGGTCGCAAGATCACCGCCAGGGAGGCGCAGATCCAAATCTTGCTGCAGCCAGCGGTATCGGATCTGGACGAGGTGGTGGTCGTGGGCTACGGTACCCAGAAAAGAAAGGACTTAACAGGATCAGTCGCCAAGATTGACGCCACCGAAGTCAACAAAATTCCTGTGGCTAGTTTCGACGCCCAGTTGCAGGGTAAACTCCCCGGCGTCCAGGTCTCTACAAATTCTGGCGTACCCGGAGAAAGTATCTTTCTGCGAGTGCGGGGAACAACCTCCATCAACTCGAGTAGTGATCCGCTGTACATTATTGATGGTGTATTCTTAAATAATACCTCGCTCCAAAATATTGGCCTGGGCGGAAGGACCAGTTCACCGCTGACGGATATCAATCCTGCTGATATCGAATCTATTGAAGTGCTCAAAGATGCTTCAGCGACAGCAATCTATGGTTCCCGGGGTGCCAATGGTGTGATTATTATTACCACGAAAAAGGGGAGCTACGGCAGCCGGACCAAGATCAACCTCAGCCTGCAGGCCGGATGGGCCGAAGCAAATAAATCTTTACTGCCCGAACTTGCGAATGGCCCCGAAACAGCGACCTTGGCCAATGAGTGGTGGATCAATTCAGGTCTGGATAATCCGGCGCTAAAGCAGACCTTTGCCAACAGACCTTATCGCCCTATTTCGGAAGGGGGTAAAGGGAATCCCGAAGACCAGCCAACTTATGACCGGCTGGGATTTCTACTACGACATGGTAAGCTGCAGGATTATAACATCGGTATTCAGGGTGGTGGTGATAAATCCCGGTTCTACATTGGCGCTGGGTACACCGGACAGGAGGCCTTTATCAAGGTGATCGATTTCTCTCGTGCCAACCTCAAGTTTAACTTCGACCAGCAAATCAATAGCCGGGTAAAAATTGGCCTCACAAATAATTTTTCAAGAACCTACCGTAATCAGGCGCGCACAGGTGACGGCCCACAGGTCAGCCTCTTCAATTCGGCCGTTTCCTCGGCAACGAATGTGCCGATCTTCAATACGGATGGATCGCTCAACGGAACAGACAATACTTATACGCTGGTGGACAATTATGATGTCAATACCACCAGTCTGCGGTATGTCGGTAGTGCCTTTGCGGAAATCGATATTCTGAAAGGCCTAAAATTTAAATCCAGCTTCAGCGTGGATTACAATCTCTACGATGAATCGCAATATTGGAACAGCAAAACCAGTATTGGTTTAGCCAACAATAATCAGGCGACTTCAGGTATTTCCAGAAATGGTACCTGGATCAATGAACAGACCTTATCCTATCAAAATATTTTTGGAAAACATAGCCTGACCGGGATTTTGGGCAACACTTTGCAGAGCAATGTGCTCGATTATAAATACCTGGAAGGAAATGGTTTTGCCAATGACTCCTTCAAACAGATTTCGTCTGCAGCCAATATTATAGGCTCCGATAATTGGACTAAGTATACGATTTCATCTTATTTTGGAAGGGTAGGCTATAACTACGCGGATCGGTATTTTGCAGAGGCAACAGTACGGGCAGATGGATCATCCAAATTTGGGGCAAATAACCGCTGGGGTTATTTCCCTGCTTTCTCGGCGGGCTGGCGTATTAGCCAAGAGGCTTTCCTGGCTGATCAAACCTGGTTGAGCGACTTGAAAATAAGGGCTTCTTACGGATTGACAGGTAATCAGGCCGGTATCAGCAACTTTGCCGCCAGAGGCTTATGGACAGGCAATGAAAAATATGCGGACAGTTTCGGGAAAATTTCACCAGCTACGGGGCCTTTCCAGCTAGGAAACGATGACCTACGCTGGGAGAAAACGGCCCAGGCTGATCTCGGGCTGGATCTTGCCTTGTTCAAAAACCGCTTGTCCATCACATTAGATCTATATCATAAATATACTTCTGACCTGCTGCTTGAACGCCCTATTATCGGTATATCTGGTTTTTCGAAATATTGGGCTAACGTGGGTGAAATCAGCAATAAAGGGTATGAGCTTTCAGTCAGTTCACTCAACGTGAAAACAAAGGATTTTGCCTGGAATACAAGTCTCAACCTATCGGGCAATAAAAATAAAGTAGAAAAATTGCCAACCCAGATCACCCAGTATACCCGCGATTGGGTCATCCTCAAAGAGGGGCATTCGCTCAACTCGTTTTGGCTTTACGAGCAACTGTCTGTGGATCCACAGACGGGTAATCCGGTTTTTGAGGGACAACAGGCCGATGGTTCATTACCTACATCCGCGAGGAAGGTCTTTCGCAATGCCTACCCCAAATTTTATGGCGGCATAGGCAACACGTTCACCTATAAAAATTTTGATCTAGGCGTTGACTTTAGCTTTCAATATGGGAGCTATGCGCTCAACCTCAACCGTTATTTCCGCGAGCGCAACCCAAGTAGTGGCGGTGTATATAAAAACGTGCTGAACAGATGGCAACAGCCCGGAGATGTCACTGATGTACCCCGTCTAACATCCGTAGGGCTCAATTATACAATCGATGCGAACAGCCGTTATCTCGAGGATGCTTCATTTTTAAAGCTTAGACAACTGTCTTTTGGCTATAAATTGCCCAAGGAACTGGTGGAGAAAGCAAGACTGACTGCTGCGCGGGTATATTTTGTGGGGTCTAATCTCTTTTTATGGAGCAAATACACGGGTGATCCGGAATCGAACGTGACCAGCAACCCGAATGCACAGGGGATAGGCTCATTTGGAACACCACCCCAACCGCGTACATTTCAGCTTGGCCTAAATGTCACTTTATAACAGTTAACCCTATCAATAATGCTCATGAAAAAAATTATATATCTCATTTTTCCATTTCTCATCTTTCAGTTCAGCAGCTGCAGCTCTTTTCTGGAGGTCGAGCCCAAAAGTTCGGTATCGGACGAAGTAACCATTGTCGATGAAAGTTCGGCCACAACAGCTGTCCGGGGCATCTATTCGGCATTGCGGTCAAATGACTATTATGGGTACAGCTTTCAGCTACTGGGCTTCTTTTCCGCGGACAATATCGAATACCGCGGCAGTCAGACCGTACATCAAACCCTGACCAACCATACGGTTAAATCGGATCTTGCCGTACTTGCCACCGCCTGGAACCAAATCTATGCGACCATCAACCGTACAAACCATGTAATCGCGAAAGTACCGAATTTGGCATTGACAAACACGTTTACCGAGGCTTTGCGAAATCAGTTGGTCGGCGAGGCTTATTTTGTTCGGGCATTGGCCTATTTTGATTTGGCCAGGACTTGGGGTGGTGTACAGATCGTCCTTCAACCCACGGCTTCCGCAAGCAGCTTGCCACAGGTAAAAAGAAGTTCTTTGGAAGACACTTATGCGCAGGTTTTGCAGGATTTGCAGAAAGCAGAGCAACTGCTGCCCAACGAAACCAACCGAATTCGGGCGACTAAGAAAACAGCGCGTGCATTGTTGGCGAGATTCTATCTCTATCAAAAAAACTGGTCCGAAGCGATTAAATATGCATCCTATATTATCGATGATAATACGAACTATAGCTTGGTGGCGCCGTACCGGTCGTTTTACGCCAATAATACGTCCAATACCAAAGAATCGGTATTCGAATTGGTGTATGATATCAACAATACCAGCGGCCAGGCAAGCCAATGGCTGGCTGGAAGCAATGGCGGAACGGCTTGGATACGACCTTCTCAGGGCGTTTATGATCTGCTGGTCGATCCCAATATTGGTGGGGATAGGGCTGCGCTGGTATCCAAAACTTCCTCGTCTACAGATCCGAATATCCTAATTGGTAATCTGTACTACCGAACGGACCGTACCGATCCTGCCTTTTTGATTCGCACGGCCGAACTCTATTTGATCCGGGCCGAAGCCCTAGCCCAACGCAATAGAGCAGGGGACCTGACTACAGCTCTGGCTGACTTAAATGCCGTACGCTCGCGTGCAAATATTAAACCACTAGTTGGTCTGGGGGCGACAGCACTGTTACAAGCCATAGAGACGGAAAATCGGATAGAATTTGCTTTGGAAAACCACCGCTGGTACGATCTGTTGCGAACAGGCCGGGCACAACAGGTTCTCAACATTTCCTCGGTAAATAGACTGTTGCTTCCGATTCCTTATGCGCAGGTATCCATAGATCCAGAATTACAACAGAATCCTGGTTTGGATTGATCGGATAGCGCACCCGTTTTTTTCTATTAAATCGTATTGAAATGACAACATTAGCAGACTCTCATTTTTTTAGGCGTTATCGCTCCAATATCTTATATATCGGCCTGATTTTCTTTCTCGTGCTCAGCATCCCTTATGATCCCAATCTGTTTAGGGATACCTCATTCAGCGAGCTGTTTTCATTGGAGAACTGGTTCGGACTGGCGACTTACCGCACTTCCTTTATTCCCGAAAGCCGCTATGTCGGACCTGATGTGCGCGGATATTTAAATTGGGCAATTGCCCTTGGATTAGCCTTATTACTCTTTGCAGCCTTTGGACGAAAATTAAAACAACGTATTCATGCCGATGATGACGCCTTATTTTATTGGCTACGCGTCCTATTGCGCTATCGTCTGGCTTTGGCGATGACTTTCATCGGACTTGTAAAAATCATCCCCGTACAATTGCCCGAACCGACCATCAGTGAGCTGCATACGGAATATGGCGACTTTCTGCTCTGGAAGCTTTATTATCTGACCAATGGCATTGCGACCGCGGGTTATCTACCCGTAATCGGTGCCCTTGAAATCCTGGGCGGTCTTTTTTTACTCAACCGCCGGACAGCAGTTATCGGCGCGGGTCTGTTGTTGGCGGTATTGCTCAATGTCGTGATCGTCAACTATGTGTATGAGATCGGTGAGCAGGTGTACAGCACTTTTTTGCTGCTATTGGCGATCGTCATCTTCTCTTATGACTGGCCTCGTTTTTATCGTCTTTTGATTAAAAAGACGACAGCCATTCCCGATGGTTTTTGGCCGGTTTACGGACGTAGGATCGCGGTCATCCGCCCGTACCTTCAAGTACTGTTGTTGCTCCTGATCGCTATATTCAGCGTTCAAACTTACCTGAGCTGGAAGAATTCGGACTATCCATTTCCAGATGAAAAAGGTTTGGTAGGTGCGGCTGGCATATACAATGTGAAAGATTTTGTATGGAAAGGGGATACCTTGCCTTATTCACTGACGGATAGCATCCGTTGGAAGGATGTTGTTTTTGAAAAGTGGAATACCATCAGCATCCGAGGAAACCGTACGGTAAAAGTCGATAGTCTAAAGCCACGAATCGCCTTCAATCGGGAGCGCAACTATGAATTTCTGGGTAACGGCGGTCGTGAATTCTTTGGCTATAGCCAAACAAAAGGGAGCGACAAGCAGTCGGTAGCGATTAAACTCACTGGAAAAATCAATTCAGCTCATACCTTTTCGTTTGTTGTCAACCGGCCCGACAAAAAAACGCTGGTACTGGTAGGTACAAATCAGTCTGGAGACTCGTTGCAGGTGCGGCTCGAAAAAGTGCACAAGAGATATCTGCTGTATGAGGGCCGTAGAAAACCGATCCGTATTTATTAACCGATTCAAATTTAGATTAAATGTATGGCAACTATTCAACATATGGAGAAAGCGCACATTGACGGAGCGCATACAAGTAAAGAAGACCGAGCCTGGAAGTACTGGGAGAAAGTGGGCTTTAGATTTACGTTTATTTTTTTTATTCTCATGGTCGTCCCCTTGGATTGGGAGTGGTATGAAAAAGTATTTAAGCCTGATTCATTGTATGATTTTATGGCATCTATCGCCGGTGGCTCACGTACGGGCTGGATTGAGATTGATAGTGAAAGCGGCAAATGGGGCTTTGCGTCTTACACCTCTTGGTGGCTCAATGGTTTGGTTGCGGTGCTGGTTGCGTCCATCTGGACAATATTGGCACGAAATAGCAAGGTACGGACTTATAATGCACTCTACTATTGGCTACGTGTATTGGTACGCTACCGCATTGCACTGGGACTGATTGCGTTTGGATTCATTAAATTCTTCCCTATGCAGATGCCTTTCCCTTCGCTTGCCAACCTGAATACAGATTTTGGTGAATATGCACCTTTTAAGCTGTACTGGCAGATCGTCGGTGTTTCTTACAGATATGAAATTTTCTTGGGTGTTTTGGAGATCGCCGCCGGAAGCCTCCTGTTCTTTCGGCCGACTGTAGTGATAGGTGCTATTATCAATGCCGGCGTCTTGTTCAATATTGCCCATGCCAACATTGCATACGATGGTGCTGTGCATGTATACAGTTCTTACTTTGTATTACTGTCGCTGTTTTTATTGCTGCAATACCTTCCGGCCATCTGGAAGCTATTTATCCTGCGTGAGCCTGTCAGAAGCTATTATTATGTGCCCGGCTTTGTGCGAAAATGGAATAATCCCTTATACTTTGGAATCAAGGCGACGATTGTTCTGTTGTTCATCGTTGTGTATGGCTATTTTAGGTATGAAAGGTTTTACCATGAAGGCCGCCTCAAGGAGCCTGTGCTCCCAGGTCTGGCAAAAGCATCGGGCCACTACGAAGTGTCCAGTTTTTTACTGAATGGAAAGGCTCTACCTTACTCGCCCGCAGATTCGGTACGTTGGCATGAAGCTTTCTTCGAGCGCTATTCCACATTGGTCTATAAAGTCAATAAGGCCAATAACATCGATCTAGGCAATGGAACTCCGGCTTTGAACGATGTGCTCAAAACCTACGAGTTTACTGGGCGGGCAGGCGGAAAGAGCTATTTATATTACGAGATAGACTCTTTAGACCATAGTCTTTACCTCATCGATAAAAATCAAAAATTTAGTAAGGAACTACGCGAACTATTGGATGAAAAACTAGATGTAGGCCTTAAAGCGCTGTATGGAAAAGCAAAGGGCGATAGTCTGCATATCCTAAAATGGTCCTATGAACGGCCAACTAAGGAACGGATCAGGCTGAAAGGCCGAAATGCCGAAGGGGACAATCTTGAAATTACCCTCGATCGCGTCAAGGAATCTTATCTCACCGGTAAGGAATGGTACATGAAAAATACACTCTTTACTTATTAACTGATTAAATAGTAGTACTATTATGAATAGAAGATTATTTATCCACCGCTCTGTCGTCCTGTTTACCCTTGCTTCGGCGGGGCAGGGGGCATCCTGTTTTGCAAATACCCATAAACAGGGGCCTGGATACGCAGTCAAACAGTTTGAAGACGAGGGCTTGGCCCAATTTTCTTATGCGATCTTGGTGGACAAGAAAATTGTACTTGTGGATCCTGCCCGTGATCCGCGACCTTATTATGCCTATGCGAAGGAGCAAGGAGCTAACATTATAGCGGTGGTGGAAACTCACCTGCATGCTGATTTTGTGAGCTCCCATTTGGAAATTCAACAAGACCTAAAAGTACCGGTTTATGTGAGTAAACTGGCGCAAGCATCATATCCGCATACCGCATTTGATAATGGCGATACATTAAGGATCTCTGACCGCATTGTGCTGTATGCAATCAATACACCCGGGCATTCATCCGACAGCATATCGCTGTTATTGAAAGATAATGAACAAGATGTGGCTATCTTTTCGGGCGATGCGGTACTGATCGGCGGAGTGGGTAGACCTGACCTAAGGAAATATTCCGGCGACCAGGTCGACCAGCGGGAGAAACTGGCGCGCGAACTTTACCATACGATTAATGAAAACTATGCGAAATTGGCCGATCATGTATTGCTTTATCCAGCTCATGGAGCTGGTTCGCTCTGTGGAAACGCACTAAAGGGAGCCAAACAAAGTACCATTGGAGAAGAACGAAAACAGAATTTTGCCTTTCAGAAACAATCAGAAAATGAATTTGTTCAGCTGATCCTGAGGGACCGACTGCCTATCCCGGAATATTTTCCTTACAATGTGGCACTGAATCGCACTGGAGCTCCACCGCTGCGCGTAGCCTTGTCTAGCATCTCCTTTATTCCAGCAGATCGTGCACAAGACGCTGTCAGCAAGATTATTGATACGCGTCAAGCTGCACAATTCAGGCGTTCCCATTTTCCTCAGGCCATCAACATACCCGAGCGTAACAAGTCGGAGTCGTGGATCGCAACTTTCGTAGCGCCCAAAGAAAGCTTTTATCTCGTTGTAGATACGAAAGAACAGGGACAGGTACAGCTCGAAAAGGTCGCAAAAATCGGCTATGAGCACTTTGTTAAAGCTGTCGTGCTGTTTGGCGATTACGCGGGCCAACAATCGGCAAAGTTGGATCAGGCTGCTTTTGACAGGGCGCCAGCGGAATATTTTATCCTGGATGTGCGGACGGCGGAGGAGGCCAAAGCAGGCTCGGCATTTAAAGGGGCGCACAATATTCCGCTCGCCCAATTAAAGCAGCGTATTGCCGAACTACCCCTTGATAAGACCATTGTCGTTCATTGTGCTTCGGGCTATCGCTCGGCGATAGCAAGTAGCCTGATTAGCATATCGCTGCCCAAAGCCCGGGTATGGGATCTTGCTGAACATATCAAGGAATATAAGCAATCGACGAAGTAACATAAGAAACATATGATTAAACCCCATACAAGATGAAAGACTTAAAATTATTAGCGAGTATGCTTTTTGCGATTATTATACTGCTCAACGTCACCAACTGTCATTCCAGGCAGGATACAAAGGAGGCCGTAAAGAATAGCCATGTGGTACTTAAAAAGGAAGAGGGAGAACGTTTTAAGGAGGAACTTGAAAGCCTGAATAAAACTAATAAAGTGGCGGTACATATTCCAGATAGTGCACGGATTGTCTATGCGACCGAAGCCGACATCCTCAAGCTCGAAAATGGTATCGTCCTCTTCGGCTGGCCAAGTTGCCCTTGGCTGCGCAATGCGATAGAACCTTTATTGGAATTTGCCCAGGAGGAAAAGGCGACTATTTATTACCTCAATATTCATGATATCCGGGATCTTAAGGAAAAGGATAAGAATGGGAAAGTGGTCACAACGAAAGCAGGAAGTGCGGGTTACGAGGCCATTCTAACCAAATTTCACGATATCCTCAATCCTTATAATGCTTTGGGCATCGATTCCATTAAACGGATATCCTCACCGACTGTATTATTTATTGAAAAAGGAAAGGGCGTACACAAAGTTGTTTCCACGGTAGTCGCTCAGACGGATCCCAAAATCAAACTCGATAGCACACAGCGCCAGGAGCTGAAACAACGGTATCGGGAATACTTTGACGAATGAAACAATCATGATATTCCATTTGACCATTAAAAATAAATCGAGCGTAGAGAGTTCAGTTCAGCTGAGGCAAATGAAAACAAACACTCATTAAATAATTATTTAAATATGAAAAAATTAATTAATCTCGGACTTTTGGCATTTGTTTTAACGACATTTACGGTAGCTTGTGGTTCGGCTAACAAAAAAAAGGATCAGGACAAAGCGCTGTCGGACTCGCTATCATCCAAGCGTTCAAAAAAAGAGCAACCCAATACGGGTTGTGATTAGCATTGATTAAAATCCAGCTTATGCGAAAATTTGATGCGATTATTATTGGTTCGGGGCCAAATGGCTTGGCGGCCGCCATAACTTTTCAACAACAGGGGCTTAGCACGCTGCTGGTGGAAGGTGCTGATACCATCGGCGGCGGTATGCGGACAAAAGAGCTCACGCTACCGGGCTTTCAGCACGATGTATGTTCGGCGATTCATCCCATGGCAATGGCTTCTCCATTTTTCAGGAGCCTACCGCTGGAGACATTCGGCCTATCATTTGTCAAGCCGAAGTATGCTGCAGCACATCCTTTGCTGGGTGGAGAGACAGGAATCCTCTACCATAGCCTCACTGAGACGGTAGAGGCTTTGGGACCTGATGGAGATGCTTATCGTCGGCTGGTTGAAAATGTAATTGAGCATTGGGACGAGCTTGCTCCGGATATTATGGGAGCATTATGCTTACCGAAACATCCCTTGCATTTAGCTACATTTGGGCTCAATGCCCTACAACCTGCAAGCTGGACTGCAAGGCGTTTTTCCACAGCAGCGGCAAAGGCGCTTTGGGCTGGTATGGCTGCCCATGGTATTCAACCATTGACAAATTGGACGACTTCCGCCATTGCCATTGTATTATCTGCAGTAGGCAATAAATATGGCTGGCAGATTCCTGTCGGTGGTTCTCAGTCGATTGCCAATGCGCTGGTGCAGTACTATCAATCTTTGGGTGGCGAGGTTCAGACCGATTTTTGGGTAGAAGATATCCGCGATCTCCCTGCCTATAAGATACTCCTTTGTGATATGACGCCCAAGCAGTTGCTGCGGCTCAAAGGAGTTGATTTTACCAACAATTATCGACGGCGGCTGGCGCGCTATAGGCAGGGGATGGGTGTTTTCAAAGTAGACTGGGCCTTGTCGGAAATGACGCCTTTCAAAGACTTACGCTGTCAGGAGGCAGCGACTGTACATCTGGGGAATACCTATGCTGAAATTGCTGAAAGTGAACGACTGGGGCATCTCGGCCAGCAGGTCGACAGGCCTTTTGTCTTGTTTTCGCAGCAGAGTGCCTTTGATCGCAGCCGGGCACCAGAAGGCAAGCATACCGGTTGGGCGTACTGCCATGTTCCCAATGGCAGCACAATCGATTATACTGAAATAATCGAAAATCAGATTGAACGTTTTGCGCCGGGTTTTAAGGATACTATTCTGGCGAAGCACAGTTTTTCGCCAGCGCAGCTTGAACGGTACAATCCCAATTATATCGGTGGAGATATCAATGGTGGAATTATGGATCTAACGCAGTTATATAGCCGACCGATTCTGGCTCTGAATCCTTACCGTACCGCCCAGGAAAATATGTATATCTGTTCGTCCTCGACACCGCCAGGTGGTGGAGTACATGGGATGTGCGGCTATCACGCAGCACGGATGGCCCTCAACGAACATTTTGGTATCGTGGTCAAACGTTAGTTTGGTTACTGAGCGCTCTCTTCCAAAGAGCGCTCGTTTACTGATTAATATTACCAGGGAAGCTCACCTGTCTCTTGATTTGTTTTTTCGTAGAAAAATTTTCCTGTGACACCATCATTACCTATAAGTGCATATTTTACAAAACGCTTTGCGGCATCTTGACCTGTACCGGTGTATCTATTATGGTTCAAGTCTGTTTTGGTAAAGCTTTGACTGACCGCATTTGATCTTAAAATTGGTATCGCGCAGATCATAAGCAATATTGGCCATATATATATTTAAAACCCGATTTGGAGGAGAGATAAACCGAACCTTTGTGGTTATAGTATTTGTAGTATGGATCACTGTACAGGATGATCGAACCCTGGCTGCAACTGACCATCACAATCCCTGGTTCAGCTGATTTTTTTAGCAGGTCTAAAAATGCTAGCGTCACCCTGATTACACCATAGACGTTGGTTTCATAAACTTCTTTATATACTTCAACAGTGATATCTATAGCTGTTTGGGGCAAATCATTGCCCTATTGAGCTTCGTTTCCCACAACTGAAAAAAGTTTTTTTTATACGATAAACCGATAGGGATAATCTCATTTAAAACTTTAACTGCACTTTTGTCAACATAGTTGATGTAATCTACCGATACAATAAATGATTTATGGATCCTGCAAAATCTAGTGGATGGGAGTAGAGCTATAAGATCTTTGAGATTCATGTAAGTGATAATGGGACCAGCAATAGTCTGTATACTAATATAATTATCTAATCCTTTAACGTAAACAATATTTTTTAATAGGACTTTATGATATTTCTGTTTGGCGTCTCCTTTAATGAGAATATGTTCGTTTTTCGTCTCATCACGTTCCGCGGTATTGGCAATGTTTGTATGCTGATTAAATTTGAGAATTGATTTCTTAAAACGTTCATAAGTGATCGGTTTTAAAAGAAAGTCAACGACATCATGTTCATATCCCTCGATCGCATATTGAGAATACGCTGTAGTGAAAATAAATTTGCATTTATTCTTGCATAATTTTAAGAATTGCATCCCATTCATATCTGGCATTTGTATGTCCAGAAAAACGAGATCTATCTTCGAGCTGTCAATAATACGCAAGGCCTCATATATATCTGTGCCAGCGTAATCGATTGAAAAAGTAGGAAAGTGAACCAGATGGCCCTCCAGGATTTTGATGGCAAACATTTGGTCATCAACAATAATACATCGGATGTTTTCTTTAATCTGCATATTTAGTTATATAGTCTGAGATGAATGGAATAAACGTCTCCTTCATGCAAAATATGAAGTGTATGTCTGTCTGGAAACAAAATCGCTAATCTCCGTTTTATATTGGCTAATCCAATTCCTCGAAAGTCAGCTTTCAGCTTATGATGAATACGATTTTCAACTTCAAATTCTACTAGATTATTCTCTGCTTTTAGCCAGATTTTGACTGGGGATGCTGGATCATCGACTATTCCATGTTTAAAAGCATTTTCAATAAACGTAATTAAGATCAGGGTTGGAAATGGCATCTTATCGTTTTGAACATCTTGGATGAAAGTGCAATATATCCCTTGATCAAATTGGGTGGATTGAAGATCAATATAATCCTGGATAAATTCGATTTCTTCCTGTAAAGGAGTGAGCTGAACGTCCAATTTATTGAGTGTATAGCGCATGGTTCCGGCCAATTTTGCGATCACTGTGGAGAGTTTTTCTGAAAGGGGGAGTGCCATTGAATACATATAATTGAGCACATTGTATAGAAAATGAGGATTGATCTGAGATTTTAATAGATTTAACTCTGCTTCTTTTACTGATGTTCTTAATTCTGTATTGCGCTTCTCAATTGCGTGAGTTCTAAATATGAGAAAAGTAATAAATCCAATGAAAAAACCGGGAAGAGAATAGTAAAAATTGTCATAAACGAAAAATAGCGGGTTTAGATCTTCTGTTTTTGGAAAACCGAGATATTTAACGAAGATTATTTCCTCGATAATATAACGCATCAGTACGCAAAATAAGTTTAAAACAACGATTTCCACTGCGATTAGGAGCCATCGTTTTCTTTCCCAATTTTTTGGGAAAATATAAGTAGCTGTCAGTAAAATTATAAGGAGTAGGGACAATTGAGATTGACTGATTAAAGCAATGCCCATAAAAGAAGCTCTATTAAATAACATTGCGCCAAATATCAGATAGACGGTTGAGAGAAGCCATATTAGTAATATTAATTCATGCATTTTTCGGTTCATAGCTCCAAATATATATTTAAAAAGGAATATTGCTGTGTTCATTTTATAGAAAGAGCGATCATTTAAAATTGATTATATTTTTTAGGAAATAAATAGCAGTTTGTATAAAAAAATGGGGTGTTGACGTAAAGTATTTAGATCTGTGATGCTTGCCATCTAATTTTAAAAGAAAAAATGGTTAGCAGAAGCATTCTCTTTTTTATACCGCTCTTAATGATAATGGTTCACTCACGATCTCAGGTGATTATTCCTTCTAAGATGGAACTTTCGTTCTATGGACAAATAAAAGATTCAACATCCAATAACCCCTTGCCCTTTTCCAATATCGAGCTGCAAAGCGAAGGAAAAAGCCTTTTCTCTTTCAGTGCCGATGATGCCGGAAAATTTCATTTTCAACTCGATACTTTAGGTGCATTCAGGATCAAAGTAACTACTATAGGATATAGACCAAAATATTTGGATTACATACCAAGACCAGAATCTGTTAATCAAATAAATTTAGGTAACATTTTGTTGATGAATGAGAATATCTTAGAAACAGTACAGGTGAGCAAAAGAATTTCCATTGTGGAGAACAGGCTGGATAAAATGATTTACTATGTTGGCAAAGATAGTTCACTGATTGGGAATACCGGCGAGGATATCTTCAAAAAACTACCGATGGTATCGATTGGATACAATGGAAATGTTGCGCTCAAGGGCAATCAAAACGTGAAGATTCTCGTCAATGGGAAACCATCGGGAATCATGAATGGAAATATGGTTGATGCCCTACGGATGATACCGTCAGACCAAATCAAATCAATTGAAATTATGACTAATCCGCCACTCAAATATGATATGGAAAGTGGTGCAGGTATAATAAATATTGTTACCAAGAGACGAACGGTCAATGGTTTAAATGGTGGTGTTGGTACCACATTTGGGACACGTCAAAGTAATGTAAGTGGTAACATTGCTGGGCAAATGGGCCAGATGGGTATCTCAGGAAGCTTTGGAAACTCTTGGAGTTACCCTGTTGCAAGTATCATTAGCTCAATAAGCTCAAATCCCACAAACGAAGTTGTATTTGAACAAAAAAATGAAAGTATAAATCGTAGAAATGGTACTCAGCTTTCCGTAGTAGTAGACTATACTCTAGATTCTGCAAATTCGTTCATTTCAACGCTGAACTTTAATAATCTTGCGATTGAAATGAAGAATAATATTCAAAATGTGTATCCAGCAAGTGCATATGAACTGCTCGGGTATGTGCAGAACAGACAACCTTCAGGAAATTTTGATTTTAGCATGGATTATATTAAGAAGTTTGGTCAATCTGATGGAGAAATAGCTTTTTCATCTCAATATTTGAGGAATAAAAATGATTTAACCTATGATGCAGAATATAATGGGCAATTTGAATTTGGCCATAATCGTGGATTGAACCATGAATACACGGTCCAATTTGATGCTAGATATCCCATCGGATCAGCAATGTTTGACTTTGGGACAAAAATTATAGGGAGAAATATTCATTCTTTAGTACAGCGAGATACTTTAGGCAGTAATGGCAATAGGCTAAGTAACAGTCAACAGAACTACGCCTTTAAATACAGACAGCAGGTCATGGCTGGGTATGCGACGGTGAATTTTCCGCTTGGAAAATTGCTTCGAGTGAATACTGGTCTCCGATGGGAAAAAACGACACTAGGAGGAGGTAACCCCAATATTTTGGGCGGTTTTGCAAGTAATGGAGACAATTTGTTCCCCAGCGTAACGCTTGCTTATGTAGCTTCCAAAAATTCTACATTCAAGATTGTGTATGGAAAACGAATTCAGCGGCCTAGCTTGTATTACTTGAATCCTTTCAGGAATAATTCGGATAGGAGCAATCAGATGCAGGGGAATCCCAGACTCAAATCGGAAATGATCCACAAATTTGAAATCGCCGGGGATTTTAATATTCTTAAAAGCGCGGGACAGATCAATACTTCTTTGTATTATAAAACGATTGACAATATGATAGAACCAGTCGTTATTAATACTGTTGAAAATAAATATGTTATCGCTCTGCAGACATTTGAAAATATTGGTAAAAATAGAAGCGTTGGATTCAGCGGCTATAGTTCAATAAAGTTTTTTGGTCGGTTTAACCTCAAAGCTAATCTGGATCTATATACCTATGCAAATTCGCCATTTAAAGAATTTTTGAATACAAGCGTTCAAACCAATAAGATTTTCGTGATGTATAAGGCTTTTATTGGGATAGATGTAAATATCGGTAAGGGATTTACATGTGATTCTTATGTTTTTTTTGATTCGCCGCAGAAGACTTTCCAAGGTGAGTTTGCAGCATTCAATCTCTGGAATATTTCGCTAAAGAAGAGAATTTTCAAAAATTCCGCAGTAGTCGGGCTCTCGATTGTCGACCTTTTTAGTAATGTAAAAAACTTAGATTATTACTCAGCTACTCCTACCTTTACACAACGAGGGAACTTTGCTATTCCTTTCCGATCTTTTGGCCTTTCGCTATCTTGGCAATTTGGGAAAGAGAAGTCTGATGCATATCAATCGAAACAAAAGCAGATTATAAACGATGATCAAAAATTATCAGATCAATGATTAGTATGACAATGATTTTTTTCTCAATTCCACGTCCAAGTTGGATGTGCCTTTCAGTAGTTATAGGCTGCTTACCATTTGGTAAAAACAGGGCGACTGTATTTTGGCTGAGGTTATCGTACATTTTTCCGGATCCTGCTGAGAGATTGTTGGGTGACCCCAAGATAAGAAGCAATATAGGAAAGGGGGACGCGGTTTGCCACAGAAGGAAATTTTTGTAGAAAAGCCAAGTACCGCGTTGTAGCGTCTTCGGAAACGAGTGGGCTCCGTCTATCCAGCTTTTGTATCAGTGCTTTTTGGATGATCTTATGAACAATATTTTCCCAGCCTACAATTGTGTTGGATAGCTCCTCCCAATCCTGCCGGGAAAATATAAGTAATTTACAGGTTGTAACAGCTTGGACATACTCTGAAGCGGGGATCTTAGCATCATAATGATGCCAATCTACAATGAGGTTGTTTTCATCACAAAAATATTTGGTGATTTCTTCACCTGTATTGTCATAATAGCATACCCGCATGATACCATTCAAAATAAATCCCACTTGATTGGGGACCTTTCCAGCTTCAGAAAAATAGTTGTCCTTTGCGAGCTGAAGGGCCTTGGCCTTGCCTGTAATCAGGTCAATCTGCTGTGTGTTTAAATGACCAAATTGTAATAGGAAATCGATCAATGCTTTCATGTCTGAAAAATAGCGAAAAAGTTTTGTACAGCATTTATCTTTTGGTAAAAATAACAAGCCGATTTCAGTGATACCAAAAAATACGTACGCTCGGGATTTTTACGTGTTTTGATGATACGGTTTTGTATTTTCAGAATATATCTACATCTTTAAAACGTTATAAACGTAAAATTTGAGTCCATTACACAACCTTCCTGAAGAAACCTTGATTCTTTTATTAAAAAAGAAGAACCAGCAGGCCTTTAGTTATCTTTATGATAACTATGCGGGTGCGCTCTATGGGGTGGTGTGCCGTATCGTGACTTCTACCGAACATGCCGAAGAAGTGATTCAGGATGTATTTGTCAAAATCTGGAAGCATGTCGATCTTTTTGACGCTGACAAAGGCAGGTTATATACGTGGATGATCAATATTGCACGGAATACGGCGTTGGATTACCGAAAATCTAAGGGCGTTATGAACGAAATGAAAAACCAGCCGCTCTCAAATATCGTAAAGACACAGGAAGAACAGGATCAAAGCCAGGCCGAAAGGAGTGCACGCGCAGATTTTATTGGATTCAGAAATATTTTGGATAAATTAAAGCCCGAATGTCGTATCTTGATCGATATGGCGTACTATAAAGGTTATACGCAGCAGGAAATTGCTGATGAGCTAAATGTACCTTTAGGGACGGTGAAAACGCGTACAAAGGCTGCATTTTTACAGTTACAACAATTATTAAAGGAGTATCGTTAATTTTGGATATCGAAGCATACATATCGTCAGGGATTATTGAATCATACGTTTTAGGGCTCGCTTCTGAAGAGGAAATAAGCATCCTAAACTGTATTCGAAAAAATAATACCGCAGTGGAACAAGCTATTGTCGAGGCTGAAAAAGCCCTCGAAGGATTGGCCGATATCCAGGCGATGGAGATGCCTTTGGTTTTAAAACAGGATATCTGGAATAGGCTTGAAGCGGAGAACCTGGTCACTAAGGAGGATAAGACAGCGGATGGGCAAGTAGAGCAAGCATTGACCGACGGTAAGATTATCCAATCGCCAGTACAAACTACTGATGCTGAAAAGGAACCGAAACGAATTGTACAGCGTCAGTTCTATGGCTGGGCAGTAGCGGCAAGTGTATTGCTTGCACTCAGTATCGGAACGAATGTATTCTTCTATCAACAGGTAAAGGAAGGCAAGAAACTGCTGACCGAAACGAACGCTATATTGGATATGCAAAAAGCAAGTCTGACGGTTTTACAGGATAAATGGAGCTTGGTGAAAAACCCTGAGGTGAAAACAATTCCATTAAAAGGGGTTGAAAATAAGCCTGACCTCCATGCATTGGTATTTTGGGATCAGAGCTCAAAAGCGGTGTACTTGAGCTTGGAGCAGATGCCTGCGGCACCGAAAGGCAAACAGTATCAATTGTGGGCAATGGTCGACGGTCAACCAGTGAACGCCGGTGTATTCCCGTTGAAAACGAAAGAACAGATGGCCAGCAAGATGCTTGATATTCCCAAAGCACAGGCTTTTGCCATTACACTGGAAGATGAAGGGGGCAAACCAGTGCCTACACTCACTGAACTTTGTGTAATGGGCAGTATATAAAAAATGCCACGAATCGTATTATTCGTAGCATCTTCTTTTGTTTTGTAAGTTCCGCTATTTTTTAATCAATAACGGTAAATATTTTTCGTAGCCTTTTGCCTTCATTTCTTCTTTGGGTATAAACTTGAGCGAAGCACTATTGATGCAATAACGGAGTCCACCTTGGTCTGCGGGGCCATCGTCAAATACATGTCCTAGGTGAGCATCGCCTGTCTTGCTTCGCACTTCGGTGCGTCGCATACCATGTGAACTGTCTGACAGTTCTTCAACAAGACTATCACTGATCGGTTTGGAAAAGCTTGGCCATCCACAGCCGGATTCAAATTTATCGGTGGAGACGAATAGGGGCTCGCCGGTCGTAATGTCTACGTAGATGCCCTCCCTGAACTCGTCGTTGTATTCGTTGTCAAAGGCGCGCTCAGTTGCGTTATTTTGTGTCACATTATATTGCAATGGGGTAAGTTCTTTCTTCAGGGTCTCTTTATCTGCCTTTTTATAAGTCTTGGCCGGTTCGGACGGTGCTTTTGGGATTTCTGGATTAGCCTTGCGGGCGAGTTCAAATAAATCTGGACCAATGTGGCAGTAGCCGCCCGGATTTTTGTCCAAATATTTTTGATGGTAGGTTTCGGCATCGTAATAGTTCTGCAATGGCTCTAGCTCCACGACAATCTGTGCTGGATATTGTTTTGCCAATTCCGCCAAACGCTCTTTGATCAACGGCAAATCCGTTGTATTGGTATAATAGATACCAGTGCGGTATTGGGTACCGATATCATTACCCTGCTTGTTCAGTGACGTAGGGTCTATTGTTTTGAGAAATAGGTCAACTAGCAATTTAAGGTCAATGACCTCCGGATCGTAGCTTACCTTAACAGTTTCTGCAAAACCTGTTTTTCCGGTAGATACTTGTGTATAGGTCGGATCCTGAAGATTGCCATTTGCATAGCCAACCTCCGTTGCGGTCACACCACGCACTTGCTTGAAAAAATGTTCGGTTCCCCAAAAACAACCTCCAGCAAAATAAATGACTTGATCGTTGTTGTGTATGTTATCCATAGTATGTTGTTTAGCTGATTTTATTCCTGTAGCTTTCTGTGAAAAGCCAAACTTGCTGACCACAAATAGACCTACGCCTAGGGCAAGCAGTACAAATAATTGTTTCATATTTCCTCACGTTTTTACTTCTTGTTTCTAAAGCATAACTAATTCCAGTTTGTTTACTTCTTGGAAATTGATATCGCCGCTTTGTATTTAGATGCAAACATTATTCCCTTTCCATACCATACTGACATTAAAAAAGGCTGGGAGGAGGAGAGCCTACTCATTTTGACACCAGGCAGACAAACTGATGGATGCTTTAGAAAAGTCTGACAAAAAGGCGCAGTCCGCATCCAGCTATTAGACCACAACAAAGCTTAGGTGAATGGACTATTTTTTATAATATCGCGGTCAAGCTCTGGGTCGGCCACCTAATATTTGGCAAGCTCATTTGATGATAATTTTTATTTGGCAGCTTTTTTGTGTCAATATAAAACGACGAATAGCTCTTCTATAGTTGAAAGGATAGGACAGAAATTTCTCACTTTAGATTTGATACAACACTAATGAAAACAATATTAAAGGCTTTTTCATCTTTATTGCTTAGCTCCATTCTCTTTGCTAGCTGCACCACCAAACCAACGATCCAGTTTGTTGATAAAGATGGAAATATTCACCTACTTACCCGTGAAGGCGAGCGGATAGCAAACATGGGCTTACAAAAAATTATTGCCCATGGCATTGATACTGTAGTGACAATAGATGGCGAAGGTCATCAAAAGATTTGGACAGTGACGGGTGCTAGCAATATTGATACAACCAAGATCCAGTTTTACCTAAAAAAACGAAACGGAAACAATGTGAATATTTATGTACCATCGGAAGATTCGCAGGAGCAACAAGGTAATAGTGAGCAAACAATGGCAATCCTGTAAGCAAATGAAGATTAAGAAATGGGATAATTGGTAAGAAAAAGTGACGAGATAATCGTAATTCTTCTGCTAAGCGATGAGCTATCCGAGTTTAATCAGCTATTAATGGTTGGTTGGCTGATCCCTTCAAAATATTTCACGATAAAGCGATTATTAGGCAAGCATTTTCTTTACAGTGCTTTCAAGAACATCGAGATCAAATGGTTTCTCCAGAAAGGTATCTGCGCCTGCGTCTTGAGCTAACTTTTC
The DNA here is from genome assembly GCA_029239355.1 of Sphingobacterium sp. Lineage (GTDB taxonomy): Bacteria > Bacteroidota > Bacteroidia > Sphingobacteriales > Sphingobacteriaceae > Sphingobacterium. The sequence goes on along the minus strand of JAQZAZ010000002.1, from coordinate 44,269 downwards.
GAGATTGAGATTGGCTGATGAAAAAATAACGGGAATATCATGGTATATTGGATGTGCTTTGAGTAATCGTGTCGCTTCCACTCCGCCGATAGCGGGTATCCAATTGTCCATCAAAACAAGGTCGGGTTGAACTTCTGCTACTCGTTCAATAACATTGTGCGATGTTTCGGAAATCGCAACCCGATAGCCAAAGTGCTCAAGGACAATGGAACATATTTCCAAGATATTGACGTCATCGTCGAAGATCAGTATTGTTTTCGTGCCCATAGATTGTTAGTATATGCGAGTTATTCGTAATATACGAAATAATCATGCCATTGGATTGTCTGTGATAAAAAAACTGGAAAATACGAAGAAAACCTAGGCGCTAGCGTCACAGTTCGCTCGCTTTTTCCGAATCTTTGGGCTGCATATTGGCATGGAGATAGCGAGTGGGTGTTAATTCTGTATGCTTCTTGAAAAAATTAATGAAGCTGGATTGCTCCACAAAACCACAACTGCTTGTTGTTATTTTTATGGATAGTTGTTGATCCAGGCAGTATTTAGCTTTTTTTAGTACCTCCTGATTCCGGTATCCAGTAATGGGTATGCTAAACTTTTTTTTATGCAGGTTATTAAGATATGTCGGTTGAGTATTCAGACTATCGGCAATATCTTTGATAAAAACATATTCGTCAGTGTAGGTTATTCGTTCGTAAATCAGCTGTCGCGCTTGTAGGACCATCAATTCGGGTATACGCATTCGTCCATTCGCTTTTAATAGTTTATCCTTGCTGAGGTAAAGTAGATTCTGGATCTTGCCCAAGATGCTGATCTTTGGGATAAGGGGATTTTTTCTTAGTTCGGCACTTAACTCGCCGAGAATACGGCGGGTATGTTCCGAAGCCATAAAATTAATACTCGTTTTATAATGCTGAAGTTCCCGCATATTGGCAGCAATGATTTCGGCAAGATGTTCCAATTCCGCCAATTCACTGAGGTTGAAAAGGTCTCTGGGCAAAGTGAACCCCTGAATATGATGTTTTCCAGGCTCAAAATGTAAGGTGAAACTTGCCTTGGGGACATAAAAGAAAACTCCACTTTGGGGGGAAAATAGATATTCGGTATTGTTTTGGCATTGGCAATATCGAACAGGTTGGCGTCCATCCATATGATAAAGTAAATGTATTTGAGGGCTGAAAATCTGAAAGTCGATCGATGTAGGTACATCGACTTCGATGGTATAACTATAACTCTCTAGATTACCTGTTCTAAGGTATTCTTCAAATATGCTGATCCTACTATTGCAAAGAAGCCTCTGCCGGCTACCTGGTAATCTTTGCCGCAAGGATTTTGTATGCATATTCTCGTTCACAACGTGCATATCTGTTTCTATTAATTGGAAGGATTGGGTGTGCATAGCGCTGTTCATTTATTAAGTCATATTGGGATTATTGGAAGAATTGGTTTTTTTCTTTAATTCAACTGATTAGCAAATAAAATATACAAAAATTCGTAAAGCAAGCATATTGCTTACAAAAAGCAGGATTCTGTAAAATTTTACGGAATGTTAAATATTGAAATAGATTTATAATTAAAAGAAATTTTGTAATTTTGAATAGGGTGTTGTTGTGTTTTTGATGTTAAATCAATCCTATCACTAGTCGCCCCTGGCCGGAAAGACTAAGCTCAAATTTACCGTCAACTACGGTAAGACCAATTATTAATTAAGTTATCCATACGTATGCGGCGTCGAAAATTTAAGCGTGTTAGAATAATATTCTTGTGTTTATTAAGTAAAATAATTTCATTAAAAGGCGGGGTAATGCCTAACCTCATTTGTTGGACTGTATTCCTGCTTTTTTTTCTGCTGATGGATTTCCGAATTACGATTAGGGAAGCAGTTGAAGTTATTGGTTTTATACTAACCATTCACGTTACCGTGGTCGAAGTATTTGTATCCGACAGGTTAGGCTCTGTCATATATTCCGTGCCGTACCTGACCGTTTACTTGCTCTTTTGGACGATAATTTTAGTTTATAACGTATTGGCTTGTGGCTATACTAGGAATATTTTGGTTCAATTGAATGTGTACATTAGGCGTCTAAGTGCACTGAAAATGTTCCAAATTGCGTTGCTCGACCGGCAGTGCTTTGCTTATGAAAAGGACAGCATCGTCAGAAAGGGGCAAAGAAGTGAGGTTATTGCTGTTGGAAAAAAAATGCTTTTGGCCCAAGAGCTTGAATCTGGCCAACAGAAAAGGCAATTTCTTTTTCAGAACGATACTGACCAATTCCTGGAGCCTTTAATGACGCTTTGGAAGAGAGAACGGGATTGCTTAGCATTAATGGAATATGTGTTGCGCAGACAAGATAAAGCCGAGCTGCACGATCAAAAAAAAATAAAATGCTTCCAAGCCGTAATTGTTGTGAAAGGTCTGCGCAAATCAGATGTATATATGAAAGACGGTACGATATCTTATATAGAAGTTACTACAAAAACACTGAGATCCAATCCTTGGTTAGTAAAGGTGAGTGCAACGGTTTATGTAAATATGCTATATTTTAGAGTATACCTACACCGTCCTGGGGAGCTTAAACTTAATTCTCAAATTCGGAAAAAATTAAAACGCTTACTACCCGAAGAGAAGCTTAAAAAATTGGTTACACCCTCGCGAGATCTCAAAAACAATATAAATGATTTTTGGGGAACATTAAAAACAATAGATGAACAAAGATTAAATGATGAATTTGAATTGATTTAAATGGACATTTTACCGCTCGGCGATGGCGTACTTTACGCTATATCATTGCATTCAAAATCTTAAAGGAAATAATAGCTCATGCTATTGATAGCGGTATTTGGATCATTTTTAGCGTTAATATTGTCTGAACTATAGAATACCGATGATGTGATCTGTTTATTTCAGATTTTATAATTACTTAATACTAAATAAACGTTGTTCTGTTACTTTTGGAGGTGTAATGGAACACATTCAGCCTATCAAATCTGCCGACCAAAAAAGCTTTAATATCGTATACGAAAAGTATCACCGACAAATTTACGGGTTCGTCCTAAAGCGAACCCAGTCTGATTATATGGCACAGGAAGTGACTCAGCTGACATTCATCAAATTGTGGAACCAAAGGGAAAAACTGAATGAGCAACTCAGCATTTTAATCCAGCTGTTTGGTATGGCCAGACAGGTCATGATAGATCTGCTGCGCAAAGAGGCTACGCGTTTTAAACATGAAGGACAAACAGCAGCGACACCTTTTACAGATAGCCTGATCCGTGTGATCGAAAGCAAAGATTTATTACGTATGATGGAAAGGGATATCCAAAATATGCCGGCAATGCGCCGCAAGGTCTTTGAGTTAAGCCGCAAAGAAGGACTTTCGCATAAAGAAATTGCCGCTCAATTTTCTATCTCCACAAAAACCGTAGAACAGCACATTAGCAAAGCCCTTTTACAGCTCAAACAACATCTCTATTCGGTTATGCTATAAGTCCTGTATGTTAAGGATTTTCTTTCTTTATTAAATAATTGTTAAGGAGTAGGGGACAAGGAGCTGGCCTGCGTAATAGGGGTATGAAGCATGACAAAAAGCAGCAACAGCTCCGAAAGAAAATCTGGAAAATGCCTTTTCTGGTCGATGAACTTTTCAAGGATGAAGATTGGCAAAAATTCGACAGCAGCTCTTCCAACGAAACCATACCCAGCGATCGGATGAAAATAGTCATCCAGACTGTTATGCGAGAGCAAGAGGAGCAACTGTACCGCAGAGCGTTGCGTAAGCATAGGATTGGACGATTGCTACGCTATGTCTCCGCAGCAGCGGTATTTTTATTCTTTTCATTTCATTTTATTACGTGGTGGACACAGGATGAACAAATGATGTCGATTCGCGAGTCATCTGTGCCGGCACGACGCGTGGCGGTCAAAGATACAAGCTGGACCTTAATCGAAAATACAAGTCAACAAACCATGCTGGTGGATCTGCCAGATGGTTCTCGGGTCAAACTCTTTCGCAAAAGCCATATTCGCTATATAAAAAATTTCACGGTCAACACGCGGGATATACAGCTTGTTGGTAGAGCCTACTTTGACGTGGCTGCGGATCCTCGACGTCCATTCTCTGTGATCGCAATAGGAACGAAGACTACAGCTCTTGGAACTTCTTTTACGATCAATACCTCCTTCAAAAATAATGCTGTGCAGGTAGCATTGCATAGCGGTAAGATACTCATATCCTCTGTTACCAACCGGTTTAAACGGGTCTTTCTAAATAGTCCCGGACAGCAATTGACTATCGACAATGTGGGCGGCACGACCTTGTCTGTTCAAAGTAAAAGGCCTGCTATGAAAAAAGACCATTTACCCGTACCGAATGCAGATCTGTTAGTACTGAAAAACACCCCCATGCCTGCAGTGCTGCGGGCCTTGGAAAAGGCATTCAATCATAAGATCAATATTGGTGACAAAGGTATAGCCGAAATTCATTATACGGGGCAGGTTGACGTGCAAAAGGAGGAATTGAAGGATATCTTAACCACTATCTGCCTGATCAATGAATTGCGCTACGTCGTAAATGCGGATGGAAGTTACACGCTTTATAAACAGAAAAATACAATTACCGAAAATCTAAACAATTAACAGATATGCTCAAAAAAACAAATCCACAAAAAAAGAATCTGCTTATTTTTGCGCTGCTCGCTGCTGGACTTGGTCATGCTCATGCCCAGCAGGATCAGGTAAAAGGGGCTGTACAAAATGAAAAGGGTGAATTTATGCCTGGTGTCAGTGTCAAAGCGATCCAGTTAAATGGGGGGAAAAGTGTAACGACGAGCACAGACAGCCGGGGACTATTCCATTTCCAGAATTTGGTCGAACGAGCAGGATATCAATTTGTATTCTCGGCCGTTGGCTTTCAGTCAGATACCTTATCGGGTTACGTTATTGAGGCGAGAAAGCCGCTTTCGCTCAGTGTCAAGTTGCAGCAGAGCGCGGTTAAACTGGATGAAGTCGTCATTGGCTATGGTCGGGTATCACGAAAGGATGTCACGAGCTCCATCAGTACCATTAAAGCTGAGGACGCCAACGTAGGGGTGTTTACTTCTCCGGCGCAAATGTTACAGGGAAAAGTAGCGGGTTTGACTATTTCAACGAATAATAGTAACCCCAATGCAACTCCTTCCATCAGTTTGCGTGGTGCTTCGACATTGCGTAGCGGCGAAGCGATGGAACCGTATTATGTCATTGATGGTGTCCCCGGAGCATCTTTAACTTTGGTCGCTCCAGATGATATTGCCTCCATTGATGTGCTCCGCGATGCCTCCGCAACAGCAATTTACGGTTCCAAAGCTGCCAATGGCGTCATCATCGTTACGACCAAACGAGGAAAAACAGGACAGACAACGATCAATTACAACGGTTATTTGGCGATTGACAAAGTGGCCAAGCATTATGAGATGATGGACGCTTCGCAATACCGTTCTTATATCAGCGACAATGGTTTTTCTATGGAGCCTACCGATGATCTGGGTGCGGATACAGATTGGCAGCGTGCAGTCGAACGCACTGGGATATCCAATAACCATAATATCTCTATCCTTGGCGGCGCCGAAAAAACACAGTACAGCATCAGCCTCAATACCATCAAAAATAATGGGGTCATCAAAGGTACTGACATGGGACGTCAGATTGCCCGGGCATTTTTGCAGACTAAGGCACTCAATAGTCGTCTGACTGCTTCCTTTAATGTCAACGCTAGCATTACGAAACAGAATGACGTCTTAGCAGTGGATCAGGGGCTCAGTGTATACGATGCGATGTACTATTATTTGCCGGTTTCGCCAATAAAAAAAGCAGATGGTTCCTGGTTTGAAAAACCTGACCGCTCGCAGTATGCAAATCCTGTATCGTTGATCGAAGAAAATACAAATTTTTCTAAAACCAAAGTGATTCAAGCTCATGCCAAGCTAGGCTATGAGATTTTGTCCGGATTGACTTACAATATTGATCTTTCTCTTCAAAACCGGCAGTTCAATAATGCGCAATATAATTCTAATCTTTCCATGGCCGCACGGGGACAAAATGGAAAGTCTATCCGTGCAGCGGTAGAAGATGAACGCAAAGTGATGGAAATGAACCTCAGCTATGAAAAGACGTTAGCTGAAAAACATAGAGTGTCGGCCTTGGCCGGATATTCTTGGGAAGAGAACAATAATAACGACGGGTTTCAACTGACGACATCGGATTACTATAACGACGATTTAAGCTATTATAATCCAGGAATGGCCAATGTTGTTGACTTGCTGGGATTTGGGAATTATTACCTCTCTACGTTGCGAATGATCTCAGTATATGGGCGGGTAAATTATGCATACAACAGTAAATACCTACTACAGGCGACACTGCGGCGCGATGGATCGTCGGCCTTTGGCACCAACAACCGTTGGGCAACTTTCCCTTCGGTTTCAGCGGCCTGGCGCTTGTCAGAGGAGCCTTTCATCCGTGAAATAGGGGTTTTTGATGATCTAAAACTTCGTGCAGGCTATGGTATCAGTGGGAATTCGCTCGGCTTTGATGCGTTTACCGCACAAAGTGTCCAAGGAGCATCTTCGAAGTTCTTCGATTATGTGAATGCGCAAGGCTTGATAAGTCCATTACGGACATTGCAGGTGCTTCGAAATAGCAATCCTGACCTTAAATGGGAAACGACCAGTATGATCAATCTCGGTCTGGATTTTGGATTTATAAATAACCGCCTCACGGGATCATTGGAACTTTATAAAAAGAAAACGAGTGATCTGATCTACGATTACCAGGTGAGCCAGTCGAAATACATTTTTCCGATACTAACAGCTAACGTCGGCGAAATTGAAAACCGTGGAGTCGAGCTTACGCTAAATGCAAAAGCTATTGATAAAACACATTTCAAATGGAATACCGGATTGGTACTATCGCATAATAGCAATAAGGTCGTAAGTATTGCCAATCAGCAGTTTACCCAGGATTATATTGAGCTCTCGGATCTGGGTGGGGCAGGGCAGAGTAATTTTTTTCAGCAGCGCCTGACACCGGGTGCACCCATCGGACAGTTCTATACCTGGGAATGGGCTGGGTATAATGATAAAGGCGTGTCAGTATTCTATGCGCGGGATGCGAAGACCGGTGAACGTACGGGCGAGACTACAATCACACCTCAAAGGAAAGATCAGACCGTGACCGGAAGCCCGCAACCGAAATTAACGTTGGGCTGGAGCAATAACTTTTCTTATAAAAGCTTCGCGTTGACTGGCATGTTTCAGGGAGCCCTTGGTCAGAAGATATTGAACGCCACGCGTGCACGTCATTCGAATGTAGTCGGAAATGCAGGCCAAAAAAATCTGCTAGCCAGTGTCTTGGAGACTGAAAGAATGACAGATATCAATGCGCATTACCTATCTGATCGTTACCTGGAGAATGGAAGTTTTTTGCGCCTGGCTTACGTGACGCTAGCGTATAACCTTCCGATCAAAAATACACCTATGAAAAATCTAAGGGTCTATGCAACGGTGAATAATGTTTTTGTACTAACAAAATACAAAGGGATTGACCCGGAGGTTGGGCTAGGGGGATTAACCCCTGGGATTGATAATCGCCAAACGTACCCGCGTACGCGCACTTTAATGTTTGGACTAAACTTTAACCTATAGGGCATTGATTTATGAAATACCCCTGTTCGAAAAAAGTATAGACGATTGAAATAGACTGGGGATTGTTAGGACCTTTAAATGAGTAATCGAGCATAGCAGGCTCATGAAATAATATTTATATATGAAATCAAAACTTTTTATTCGCTTGTTCACACTATCGGTTTTGGCCTTTTCAATGGCTTCATGTACCGATTTGGATGTTGATATAAAATCGCAGCATACGGAGTTCCCTAATACCGAGCGGGCTGCCGAAGCTATTCTGGCCGACGTATATGCGGCCTACCGTGGAGCACTTGGCCGTGACCACTGGATGATTCAAACGCTTTCAGCGGATGAAGCTGTCAGTGTTGCTATTGGGAGTGATTATTACGATGGCGGCCGATACCGTGAATTTCATGTACACAATTGGACTGCAGACAATGGTTTGCTACCCAGTATCTGGAATTCGGCTTCTACTGGGATTACACTAGCCAATAATGCGATCACGCTATTCGGTGAGGACAAAGCAGAATTTACTGCTCCTGCCCGCGCCATTCGAGCGTATTATTATTTTATATTGATGGATAACTTTGGTGCAGCACCTTTGATTACTGGACCTATCGATGCTGTACCTGCACGTTCAAGTCGGGCGGACATCTGCCGCTTTATTGAGTCAGAACTGCTCGCGGTGATAAATTTGCTGCCGAAGACGGTATCAGTGGCGACATACGGTAAAGCAACAAGGTATATGGCTGAAGCGCTGTTGGTAAAATTATACCTGAACTGGAACGTATATATGGCTGCGGATGTGGCCAACTATTCACCTGCTGCACAGAATGAGAAATTAAATGATGCCGTTGCGTTGTGCGATGATATCATTGCTTCTGGACAGTTTAATTTAACCAGTCATAAGTTCATGACTAAATTTCGACCTGATAATGGGTATCAGATCAAAGATTTTATTTTTGCCGTACCCTTTGATCGGGAAAAACAGCAGGGTATGACCTATGCACGTTTTTGGATCCACCGTAGTGCACAGAATCAATTCGCTCAATTGCCGCAAAGTGTAGGGGGGACTTTTCGTGTGTTACCATCTTATCTAGACAAATTTAATTTGGAGGGAGATGAACGCAACGCCTCTTATATTGGCGGGAAGCAATATTATTGGTCGAACTATGCGGAAGATAAAAGCCGTCCCTTCCTGATCAAAACTTCGAAACGCGGTATAGACCAGGATTATAATGGTGCCGACGCTGATGTGCAATTTGACTGGCAAATGGAAACCTCGAGAGAGATCGTTTTGCGCCCTGATGGTGGTGCAACATTAAATGCCGGCAATGACCAAAAAGGCCGGTCAATGGGATACCGCTCCATAAAATTCTATATGGATGTTGCCGTGACTTCTGCAAATCAGCGTAATCAGAGTAATGATGTACCTGTATTACGTTATGCCGATATCCTGCTGATGAAAGCCGAAGCGATCCTGCGGGGTGCGACTGTCACCCGAGGTGAAACACCGCAATCTTTGGTTAACCAGATTCGGGCTTATGTAAATGCGCCCGCAATGACAATTGCGCCCAGTCTAGCGGATATATTGGATGAACGCGCACGCGAATTTGCAGATGAATCATGGCGACGGAATGACTTGATCCGTTTCGGGAAATTTGAAGATAATTGGGGATTCCGTTCGCTCTACCCAGCTGGAATGACTGAGAAGTTTCGCCGTATCTTTCCAGTGCCTACCACGGTATTAAACGTAAATACACACTGGAAACAGAACCCTGGTTATTAGACATCATTATGAAACGTAGAACTTTTATGAAAAATTCCCTAAGTACGGTCATTACGGCCGGCCTTGGGGGAATTTCGCTCAACAACTTGGCGTTGGCAAAGACGACGCAGCTCGAAAGCGAAGATTTGCAGCAGATGCATAGGCCCAAAGATGAATATGATATTCACTTTATGGCCGTAGGGGACTGGGGCCGTAACGGAGCTGATCATCAACTGGCAGTAGCGCAGCAGATGGGGAAATGGGCTGATCTGTATGCCAACGACTTTATCATCTCCACCGGAGACAATTTTTATCCTTCCGGTGTGGTTAGCGAACACGATCCCTTGTGGCATTATTCCTTCGAAAATATATACACAGCCTTTTCGCTGCAATGGGATTGGTATCCAATATTGGGTAATCATGATTATAAATCGGATCCGGACGCTCAGGTGCGCTATAGCACTATCAGCAGACGTTGGAAGATGCCATCCCGCTATTACAGTAAAACATTTGTGCTCAAAGATGGCAAGAAAGTACTGATGGCATTTATCGATACCAACCCGATGATCCCTGAGTTTTATGCAAATAGTGACTATGGTCCTCATGTCGCTGGGCAGCAACCCGAAAAACAGTTGGCTTGGCTGGATCAGTTGTTGACTAATTCGGATGCTTATTGGAAAATTGTGGTGGGGCACCATCCTTTATATACTGCTGGACCAAGAACAAATAATTACGATACACTAGCGGTAAGAAAAGTCCTGGAAACCATTTTTGAAAAGCGTGGAGTGGATATTTATTTGTCAGGACATGAACATTCGCTGCAGCATCTAAAGGTGGAAGGAAAAAGATTTCATCAGTTTATCTCCGGTGCGGGATCTGAAGTAACGCCGGTCAAACTTAACCTGCCGTATAGCCGTTTCGTGATGGATCAATATGGCTTTTTTTATTTTTCTATCAATGGCACCGCCATTGAATGTCAGGTTGTCAGTCACGAAGGCCATCAACTTTATAAAACAGTAATTCAAAAAGTATAGGTAAGGGGTGGCTAGGGTATTGTTTAGTCACGGTAATAATAACCGAAGCATTTTGTAATCTATTGAAAAGAGAATATTCTTTTCCAGATTAAATCTTTTAGACGGTGACTGCTGTTATAAAAGTGTGGAATAAAGTGAAATGTCTTTGTTTTATAGGCATTTCTTTCTTTTAGCAACATTTAACTGGAAGCGAATGATGAATGAAAAACATACAGTATCTCTTCGTGTCAACGGAAAAGAGCAGCAGTTGACCCTGTTGCCCTGGGTATCACTCTTAGATGCACTTCGCGAACATCTGCACCTTACCGGAACAAAAAAGGGTTGCGACCATGGACAATGTGGTGCATGCACTGTGTTAGTTGACGGTCGGAGGGTATTAAGTTGCCTCACTTTGGCCGTTATGAAAGAGGGGGCAACTATTACAACGATCGAGGGGCTGACGACAGATGACGAGTTGCATCCTTTGCAGCAAGCTTTTATCAAACACGATGCTTTCCAATGTGGGTACTGTACACCAGGCCAAATCTGTAGTGCCCTTGGAATGTTTGCTGAAGGGAAGGCGTGCACAAGGGAGGAAGTGCAGGAGCTGATGAGTGGCAATCTTTGTCGTTGCGGCGCCAATAGGGGAATAATTGATGCAATCATGGAGGTGAAAAAAGAGCTGTATGAATAATTTCGCTTTTAGACGAACAACCACTGTAGCGGATACAATCGCCCTAATGGAGCCAACGGCGGCTAATCGGGTCATTGCAGGAGGTACAAATCTGATCGATCTGTTAAAATATGTTGTTACTGAGGCAGATCTTCTTGTGGATATCAATGGCATTGAAAGCATGCGCACGGTGGATCAGCTTGATCAAGGTGGCGTACGTATTGGCGCATTGCTTACGAATGCCCAGACAGCTTATCATCCAATAATCGAAACGGAGTATCCTTTATTGTCCAAGGCGATTTTGGCAGGAGCATCTGCACAGATACGAAATATGGCCACCAATGGTGGCAATCTCTTGCAACGGACCCGATGTTATTATTTCTATGATCCGAATGCTCCCTGCAATAAAAGAACTCCGGGATCAGGATGTTCGGCAGTAAACGGATATAATCGCATTCATGCAATATTGGGACACAGTGAGCAGTGTATCGCTGTCTTTCCCTCCGATATGTGTGTGGCACTGGCTGCATTGGATGCAACTGTCAATGTTGTTGGTCCTCATGGGAACCGAATTATTCCTTTTCAAGATTTCCATAGGCTGCCAGGAGATACACCACACCTTGATAATAATTTACAATATGACGAATTGATCACCGGGATCGATCTTCCAAAACAGGGTTTTGGGGATTACTATTCCTATTTGAAACTTAGGGACAGAAGCTCTTATTCATTCGCTCTGGTGGCAGTCGCTTCGGCATTTACTATCGAAGATGGATTGATTAGGGACGCCCGGATAGCGTTAGGTGGCGTCTCCCATAAACCTTGGCGTATCAGCGAAGCTGAGCAATTTTTGATCGATAAAATACCGGATCGGAAATACTTTGAAACGGCAGCTCAAATGGTTACTGATGGCGCAGTAGCATTCACGCATAATAAATTTAAAATTGATCTGGCACAGCGGGCAATTGTCAGGAACTGTCTTATGGCGTTAAATCCCAAAACACAGCGGCCTGGTGCAAAGCCTTCTTTATAATTTAAGCAAAACAACTATGGATAATACAGTATCTATTGGGACAGCGGTAGGCAGATTGGAGGGGAAGCAAAAAGTGACAGGAAGTGCGAAATATGCAGCTGATTATCAGGCTGAACATCTTCTGTATGGTTATGTGGTAAATAGTACAATTACAAAAGGTGAAATCACATCAATTGATGTATCAACAATAGCGCATATAGAAGGGGTAGTTAAGGTATTTACGCATGAAAATAGACCTTCAACAGCTTGGTTTGATATTCAATACGCTGACATGGATGCCCCTCCAGGGACAGTTTTTAAACCACTGAAGGATAATAAGATCCAATACCATGGTCAACCGATTGCCTTGGTTGTGGCTGAAACTTTTGAAGCAGCGCGTTATGCTGCAGCTAAGATCAAAGTGGTCTATAAGGAGGAACGCTTTGAAACAGACTTAGTGGATAACTTGAATAGATCAAGAAAAGCCAAGAAAGGCTTGGCATCGCTGCTGAAGCCACCTCCACCAAAGCCGAAGGGCGATTTTGAGCGGGCATATGCCGAATCCTCCGCTAAGGTCGAATGTATCTTCAGACATGGCACAGAGCATCATAACCCAATGGAACTTTACGCTTCCACTGTTATCTATCAGGGGAAAGGAAAGCTCAAAATCTACGATAAAACACAGGGTACCATAAATTCACAGTTGTATGTGGCGAATGTGTTTGGCCTGAAGATGAAAAATGTGCAAGTAATATCACCTTTCGTTGGTGGTGCATTTGGTTCGGGATTGCGGCCACAGCATCAGCTATTTATGGCGGTAATGGCTGCGCTGGATCTGAAACGTAATGTGCGGGTATCCTTAGACCGTAAACAGATGTATATGATCGGCCATAGACCGCCTACGATCCAATTCAGTCGCTTTGGTGCAGATAAGCAAGGGAAAGTCAACGCGATCTATCATAAGGCGATAGCCGAGACTTCGCGATTTGAAGACTATGTAGAAATTGTAGTCAATTGGGCAAATATGCTTTATCCTGCCGAAAATATATTGCTTGCTCATGAACTTGTGCCATTGGATGTGTACAGCCCGCTGGATATGCGCGCACCTGGCGGCAGCACAGGAATGCACGCTGTTGAAGTTTCGATGGATGAAATTGCTTACAAACTTCATATTGATCCGCTAGAACTACGCCTGATCAATTATTCGACAGTTGATAAAAGCAGTGGGAAGGAGTATTCGAGCAAAGAGCTGATGGCCTGTTACCTCGAGGGAGCTAAACTATTTGGCTGGAGTAATAGAAATCCCGAGCCGAGAAGCATGAAACGCGGAAATAAATTAGTGGGATATGGAATGGCTACAGGCATTTGGGATGCTAACCGCATCTTGGGGAGGGCCGAAGCAATAATGCTCCCAAATGGTAAAGCCCAGATTAAAAGTGCAGTAACCGATATAGGTACAGGTACTCTCACCATTATGACACAGATTGCCGCTGATACACTGGGACTTGCAGTGGAGGATGTTGAATTCTCCTACGCGGATAGTAAGATGCCTTTTGCACCCATTCAGGGCGGCTCATTTACCACGGCTACTATTGGATCTGCTGTACAAGCTACCTGTGCAGCATTAAATAGAAAACTTTTTAGAAAAGCACAACATATGGCGGGATCAAAATTCAAGGATCTGCGCTTTCGAGATGTGCGTTTTAGCAATGGTTTTATTTTTTCAAAAGATGATCCCTCGGTAAGAGTAGCTGTTGTTGATGTTATTCAAGCCTCTGGTCAAAAACTGATAAAGACAAGCAATGCTTCCATGCCCAATCCTTTTCAATATAGTAAGAAGGCCCGCGCGGTGCATAGTGCTGTTTTCGTGGAAGTAGAGGTAGATGAGGAACTGGGTGTGGTGGAAGTAAAGCGGGCGTTAACTGCTGTGGCGGCGGGAAAGATCATTAACCCAAAAACCGCTGAAAGCCAGGTCTTAGGCGGAATGATATGGGGGATTAGCAAAGCATTGCATGAAGAGACGATAATGGATAACAATCTAGGGAGGTATATCAACGCCAATCTGGCCGAATATCATATTCCTGTTCATGCAGATATTCAGGATCTGCAGGTATTGTTTATTCCTGAGGAGGATCATCATGTCAATAAATTGGGGGTAAAGGGGGTAGGTGAAATTGGTGGTGTCGGAATGCCACCTGCGATTACCAATGCAATATATCACGCGACAGGTAAGCGGATTTATGATTTACCGATTCATTTCGACCGGTTGTTATAACTATATTTTCAAATCATGCATTTGGCCGTCACGAAATAGAGATTTCATGCTGACAAACAAATTGAGGAATGGAACTAATGACAATAGTTCGTTGCTAACTAGGGAGCCACAGTTTTTTAAAAACTGTGGTTTTAATTTATAATGCTTTCATTTTATAGCATATGTTATAAAACCTCCATCAACCAGGAGTACAGTTCCATTGATGAAACACCCTTTTTCCGAAGCTAAGAATAGAACAACTTCTGCGATTTCATCGGGTTTCCCGATACGCTGAAGGGGAGTTGATGCGGCCAAATGCGCTATGGCATCTTGTGGAATAGCATTTTCCAATCCCGGCGTCTCTATGGGTCTCGGACTCACGACATTTACTCGAATTTTTCTGCCCGCTAGCTCGTTTGCTGCAATCTGCGCTATTTTGTTCAAGGCACCTTTAGTAGCGGAATATATTGATGTTCCCAAATTTGTCGCGGTAGCAACAGTGGACGATCTAAAGATGACAGATGAACCGGTACCTAAGTGAGGAGTCAATTGTTGCAACGTAAAAAAATGTCCTTTTACATTAGTATTGAACTGTGCATCGAAGTCAGCTTCCGTCGCCTGTTCAATCGCTGCAAAAGTAGCAATACCGGCATTAAGGAAAGTACATCAATGCTTACTTCGTTCCGAATAATTTCTTTTTTGAGTACAGTCATTGATCGTTGCAGATTGCAGAATGTCCATTGTGCCGTGGAATTTTATAATGGAGGCTTTGTCCAGTTCGAGAGTGAAAATGTCCAGTTGGACTATTTATTAGATCTTTTACTTTCGTATATGCAATATGTTTGCTTCATCAATATAATATAACACAATGAAAGCATTCAAAAAAATCACAATCGCAAGTGCTCTATGCACAGTTTTAATTTCGACAATTACAATTTCTTGCAGTAAGGACGGAAATGACGCTCCGATCGGTCAGGAAATAACTGCAGCGGATCATAACACTGCAAAGACCAATTTTGTCAAGGTGAAAGGAACCGATTTCGCTTATCGGACTTGGGGCAGGGAAAGCGGGATCCCGTTGATTTTACTGCCTGGCACAGGGGGAACTATGGATGATTGGGACCCTGCGGTGACCAATGGCTTGGCAAAACAATATAGGGTGATCATATTTGATAATAAGGGAGTGGCATCTTCAAAGGGAGCAACTCCAAATACCGTGCAGGCGATGGCCGATGATGCAATTGATTTTATTAAAACTATGAACCTAGGCAAAGTAAACATTATGGGATTTTCGATGGGTGGATTTGTAGCACAACGCATCGTACTCACGGAACCTACGCTTGTCAATAAAATCATTCTGGCGGATAGTGGTCCTAAAGGTGCTATCGGGCTTTCCAATTTACCAAATATTATCGCTGGAACTGCGGGGCTCAGTCCGGAGGCATCGTACTTAAAGTTTGGTTTTACTGATTCAAAAGCTAGCATCGAAGCTGGCAAAGCGTCCTTTGCAAGAGTTCAGCTTCGCACGGTAGATAGGGACCTCCCCTTGAGTGAAGCAACCTCAACCGCTCAATTTACTGCGGTATTGGCATGGGCACAACCGGATGCTGAAGCGCTTAAAGAGATCGAAAAAATCAAACAGCCGGTGTTAATTGTCCATGGCGATAAAGACCTGCCAATAACGATTGAAAATGCGCACAATATGAAGCAACATATAACAAATGCTATCTTGCTGGAATTTAAGGATTCAGGTCACGCCGCATTTTACCAGAATTATGAAGCATTTTTAGCAAAAGCCTTGGCATTTTTAGGACAATAAGACACCCCAAAGGGCACCAAGATGAATTGGATACACTGCAAGCGTGTTCAGTACATAACAATTGTTTATTTATATTGGGCAGATTAGCGCGACAGCTAGTCTGCCCAGTTTTTATACCCGATACTCAAGTAGGTCTTGTAAGGTGCAAAAGAGATTAGGGGATATTCAGCCAGTCGGTTACAGGGCAATTGAAACATTAAAATGGACAGACTCAAAGTACTGATTCCTCGGTTTACCTGTCTTCCAGCCAACTCAGGAATTGGGTGGTCTTTTCCTTTCCGATCAATAACTTGTCATCCGTGGGTACGGTGAGTTTAACATAGAGTTTGCGTGCAAAATAATGTTCTACTTCTTTGATCGCCGAAAAGTTGATCAGGTATTGCCTGTTAAGCCGAAAAAATTCCCTGCTGGATAACTGTGCGGCCAATTGGTCCAAAGACTGGTTGACGTCAAAATGCTCACTCTTAAAAGTGACTATCGTAGGAGAAGTATAATTGATGTATATGTAAGCTATATCTTCGGTTTTAACTGTCAGATATTTGTTGTTCTTAAAGACAAGGAAACTTTTCTTTTTATTTTCTTGTCCGTTGATCTTTTGAATCAACTCGATCAGGGTATTTTCTGATGTCTTCTGAAAGAAATTCTTGAAGTTATCGACTTTTTCAAATGCATTTTTAAGGTCAGCTTCCGAAAAAGGTTTCAGGAGATAATCTATTCCATTTTCCTTGATGGCATCCATTGCATATTCGCCAAAAGCGGTACAGAAAATCACCGGACAGTGGATTTTTATAGATTTAAAAATATCGAAACTTATCCCATCGGAAAGCTGTATATCCATAAAAATAAGATCAGGAGAGGGAATATCGGATAGATAATCTATAGCGCCTTCAACGCTTTGTATTTTTGCAATAATCTTACTTTCGGGACGCAGTTTCAATATCAGATTTTCAAGGGAACGGGCTGCTTTGATCTCGTCTTCAATTATTAGGATATTCATATATAATAGGAAGTTTTATTGTAAATGCTTCATTGTCAGCTAGAATTTGGATCTCTCGCTCTGACAGATGTAGATAACGTTGGTTGATATTCTCCAGTCCCAATCCGGTTGATGGTTCTGGAATTTTTCGCATCTGTAGATTGTTTCTGATAACCAGGTAGTCTTCCTCACGGTTAATATAGATGTGAAGGGGTTTATCCAGCGAAACGATGTTATGTTTGATACAGTTTTCTACCAATAGCTGGAGCGTAAAAGGAGGTATTAAAGTAGTATAGAGTTCGGAGCTTAGGTTATGGGAGACAAGCAATCCTTCTTCGAAACGAGCCTTGAGCAAATAGATATAAGAATCCATGATCTCCAATTCCTCTTTAAGTGTCAGAAGATTCAATTTTAGGCTCCCGAGTGTGAACCTGTAAAAATCAGCAAGCTTAATAATGAATTCCGAAGATTGGTTATCATGGCTTTCTACCATGTATTTCAAGGTATTAAGACTGTTGAAAAGAAAATGTGGGTTGACCTGCTGTTTGAGGAGCTCATATTGGGCAGCCAGGTTTGCCGACATTGAACGTTCCAGCTCACGCACGACCTGTTGATTTAAGTAGGTCTGGTATAGCAGGTGAATAAACATGTAGAATGTCAGGTTAATAAGTATACCCCTTACTTCATACATCAACATTTTAGGGCCAAAATTAAGATGGGAAAGGATGTAATATTGTATAGAGGACAGCAAAAACATTAATATCAGCCCTACACCTAATCCTATAAAAAGTTGTGCTGAAATAACATTTCTACTTCCTGTTTTTTTTGTATAAGCAGGTATTGAATAAATATTGTAGTACCAAATCAACAAAGCAAAACCAGCTGTAACTACAAAATCGGCTATCCCCTCGGCAAGCACAAAATGATGGTCCACAATCTTAGGGATAGAGGTCAATATGCCCAACGATATGGAGCTTATCCAAATCAGTCGATGTGATATGGAAAATGATGTTTGCAGTTTTTTTATCACGGATATTAAGTTTAAATTACTTATTTCTTTTGTCGGTTTTCGCAACAATGTGAAAGCGGCCAAATTACTAAAAAATGTTTGTTATATTGATACCTTGAATGCATGACATTTATAAGAATACTTCGGGTAGGAGTATCTTGAAGTATTCTTATAAAGTGAAATGTATTTTCCAAAAGCTATTTATCTAGCCATGGAATCTGCTTCGACAATAGCCTCAGCAAATTTTATAGGCGCCTCCTGTGGTAAGTTGTGCCCAATTCCGCCGGTCAGCGTGTGATGCATATACTTTCCGATATATTTAGAGGCATAATTTTCGGGTAGCGGGAAAGCTGCGCCGTTGGCGTCACCTTCGAGTGTCACTGTTGGGACGGTGATTGCTGGTGATTGTGCCAGTTTAGCCTCAAGCGTGTCATATTGTCTCTCTCCTTTGGCTAGGCCAAGGCGCCAGCGGTAATTATGGATAACAATATCGACATGGTCAGGGTTATCAAAAGCTTTAGCCGAACGTTCATATGCACTATCATCAAAGGCCCATTTTGGAGATGCTGTTTTCCATATTAATTTGTTGAAAGCATGTGTATTGCTCTTATATCCTTCATATCCTCTTTCTGTAGCAAAGTAATACTGATACCACCATAAGAATTCGGCATTTGGAGGCAAGGGCGTTTGATTTGCTTTTGGGCTTCCAATGAGATAACCGCTCACAGCAACCAATGCCGAGCAGCGTTCGGGCCATAATGCGGCGATGATATCTGCTGTTCGCGCTCCCCAATCAAAGCCACCGATAATGGCCTGATTTATTTTTAAAGCATCCATAAAAGCGATGATGTCCTGTGCAACAGCCGACTGCTGGCCGTTGCGGAATGTTTGCGGTGAAATAAATGTTGTCGTTCCATAGCCTCTCAGGTAGGGCATTAGCACGCGGTAGCCTTTTTCGGCAAGTAGGACAGAAGACTTTTCAAAGCTATGGATGTCATAGGGCCATCCGTGAAGTAGTATCACTGGTTTCCCAGTCTTGGGCCCTACCTCCGCATAGCCTACATCGAGCAGGCCTGCCCGGACTTTTTTTGTGTTTTGAAAAGCTGAATTAACAGGGAGATTTACTTGTGCCTTGTCCTCATGGGAAAGCTGCTGTGCGGTCACTGATGACGCACCTGGGACTGCTAGCATGCTCATCAGCAATGCGATAAGTGCATTTTTACTAAAATTTGATATCCTTTTCATAGTACTTATTTTTAACGATCTTTTTTATTCTGTTTAACTAACTATTGAGGAAACGCTATTGGCTTACTGTCTAAAATGTGCGCAATGCGTTGTTCCCTTGACTGATTTGTGGGAATTTGCCCAAATTCGGTGTGATATTCCAATACTCCGTCCGGGCCAGGTTTTAGGGTTTCTACAAGGATAAGTTCACCGTTTACTTTACTCCCAAAATAATTGGGATCATCCTGCATCCTGTATGTGACAAGTTTCAGCGAAGCGTGCTGCTGCGGTTGCTGGGGATTGGACAGGAGTAAAATTGCTGTTGAATTTCCATATAATGCTGACATGGTCTGCATTGCGGGGTTAAAAGATGACGAAATAAATTGAAGGTCACCGGGATCAAACATAAAGCGAATATTGTCCGTTTCTTTATTGGTATTCTTGGCGCATGAACCAAAGATTAAACTACCAAACAGCAGTATATATAGGATCTTTTTCATTTTTGGATTGTTTTTAAATAGTGTTCAATCAATTTTCTGGAGTTTACTTTCGGCGGTACATTAAACAAGTAACCCGTCGATCCAGCCAGCTGCCTATGACAGCTGATGCAGGATTGCTGCGCAAATAAGGCGGTCTTCCCTGTAGGTTTTAGCGCCTGTCCATTGAATTTTGCGAAGCCCCAGCCTTCGGTATCACTAAATTCTTTGCCATCCTTGACCATATATTGCATGTTCACAAAATCTCCGGGTACGATTTCACCATCTGGCTTCCTGATTTGTTTAAATACTGCTTTCGCCACAGCGCTTCCATCGGGCCATGGATGGAAGTTTTCCTGTTCAATCGCTTTGACAGCAATGTCATTTCCATAGATTACGCGTATTGTGTTGTCGATAAGGGTGCTCATGCCAATTACTTTCCAGTTTTTGAAAGCAGCGTTATATTTTATCCCATTGGGTGACACGGATGTAGTGCTTGACAGTCGGACAGGCTGTCCCTGTTTTTCCTGCTTTATATGATGTTGTGGCCGCAGAATACTGTCTTTGGCGGATAAAGAAAGTGCATACTGTTTTATGATCTGTATTTCATTTGCAGATAATCTGGCCTCCGGATGCGTAAGTACGTAAGCAGGGAGAGGCATTTTACCAGCATTAACCATATTAAAGATGGCGTAGAATTTTCCTTTGTGTTCTGCATCTGATAGCTTGTCCCATTCCGAAAAATTCATCACTTCCCGAGCTCGGACGATATCTTTGTTAACGAACCACGAAATGGGCGCTATTTTATCAAAAAAAGATAATTGCTGTTCATTGGAGTGGCAGCTATAGCAAGAACGCTCCAAAATCAGTTCAACATTTTTTGGTACATCCCGTAAATGCCCCGTAACCTGCTTCTTTTCCAATGGCTTATTCAAAAATTGCAAGATGATGAAACCAGTTGCGATACAGAAAATTATTGGTATCAGCCTGATCTGTTTTAAGTAGTTCATGATAATTTGCTTTTTTGTTGTGTTAAAATTACGCCAAACACAAGGGTAAGGAAAGTTCAAACCCTTTGAGCCGGACATATTGCAAGTTGAAATCAGCTTTTTGAAGAGTGAAATGGACAGGAATTGTTGCTATAGGTCTATACCTGCAGCGTCAATGATTTCACCAGACTTTTGATTTTGTTCGAAAGCAATGATTTCCCATGCATCGTTGTTGTCTGGAAGCTTAATGAAAAACTGCCATGGACTTTGAGTTCACGTTGTTGCAGTTCAGGGAAAATCTGTGTGCTCATCTCGTTGGGGTATTCATTGACGGTGTTACCTGATTTGTAAAAAATGGACAACCATACGGAAAGGAAAGTACTGGATTTTCGATAACGTTACCGCTACTTTATTCGGTCAATCACTTGTATTTATAGCTTCGATGATCTTTCTTTGGGTATAACGCAATGGAAATAAACTAAATCCATCAATTTAAATCGATAAATTATGATAGCTCGTATCGACAGCAAACGCTTGTTTTTTCTGGGGCTGCTTAGCTGTTGTCTCTTCTTTTATATCGGGAGAGTAGAGGCACAGCAGGTCGCCCGGAAAGGAAAAGTTACCAGCGCAACGGATCAGAAACCGCTAGCAGGAGTGACGGTCCTAAATCTTAGCACACAACTAGCGGGGCACACCGATCAGGACGGTAATTTCAGTATCAAAGCTGCGGCAGGAGACAGGCTCAAGTTTTCACTGATTGGGTATAAATCTGCTGAATTACCTGTGACAACAGCGACGGCATTGGCAGTAAGTCTGACCCAAGAGAATTTTACCATCGATGAGGTCGTGGTAACCGCGTTGGGGATCAAAAGAGAGACAAGGGGACTTACTTATGCCACTCAGCAGATCAGCAGTAGTGCTGTGAATGATGCACGCGACAACAGCGGCAATATTATGAGCAGCCTCACAGGTAAGGTGGCTGGCGCTGTTATCACCACGGCTGCCTCTGGTCCGGGGGCTTCAGCTCGGGTAGTGCTTCGGGGTAATAAATCAATTTCTGGAAATAACAATGCTTTAATTGTTGTCGATGGGGTGCCATATGATAATTCAAGCGCGCAGCAAGCTACGGGTACGACCTATAATTACGGTACCAGTGATGGCGCGGCCAATATTAATCCAGATGATGTGGAATCGATCAATGTGCTCAAAGGCCCGTCAGCGGCGGCACTATATGGAAGCAGGGCCGCAAATGGGGCGATTCTAATCACCACCAAACAGGGGAAAACAGGCCGGTATACAGTAGACTACAATGGCAGCGCTTTTTTTGATCAGGTCAACTTGCTGACTCAATTTCAAAATACCTATGGTAGAGGAAATGGCGGCGTGAGTGGTTCCAATATCGGGGAGAGCTGGGGACCACAGGCACAGACCTATAAAAATAATGTAAAAGATTTCTATGAAAACTCGGCCACGTTTAATAACAGCATCAGTACCTATGGCGGTACCGAAAAACTGCAAGGTTATGTATCGTATGCCAACAATAAAATCGGAGGTATTATCCCTGGCAACGCACTCAAACGCAATAGTCTCAACCTACGGGTAAATACAGCGGTCATTCCTAAACTGAAAACAGATGTCAAGCTCAATTATGTCAATCAGCAGATCGACAACCGGCCACGTTTGGGTGATATGGGTATTCCTGTGGAAGCATACATCATTCCCCGGGATATGGATAAAAATGAACTGTTGGACTATGAGACCATAGATCCCAACACAGGACAGCCCCTGCGTAAATACTGGTCGGGTTCGGCGATTTACGATAATCCTTATTGGAGTACTAATCGGACATCAGTCAATGAAGTGCGCGATCGTATTACTGCATTGGGTTCGGCAACATACCAGCTGACAGATTGGCTCAGCATCATGGGAAGATATAGCTTTGATAAGTATCTTGACAATACGGATGGCTCCTTTTTTGCCAGTACTGTGTCTGTTGGGGATGTACGAAAAGGTGGGAAATACTATGAGATAAATGCCAGATATCAGGAAAGTAACCTTGACTTTCTTGTCAATGGAAAAAATCCATTGACGGAGCGTCTCGTTATTACCTACAACCTTGGGGCTAGTGCACTCCGCAGAAAATACAGTAGCTTTCAGAATATGGCCAATGGGCTTTCAATTCCCAATGAGTTTAGCCTAAAAATGGCAACAACACCTGAATTCCTGGCTATAGCAGGCTATGAGCGTCGGCTCAATTCGATCTATGCCAGTGCACAGTTTGCCTTTGACAATACTATTTTTTTGGACATGACTGCACGGAATGACTGGACCTCAACATTGAAAGCTCCACACAGTTATTTCTATCCTTCTATCGGGCTATCGGCGATAGTCAACGAATTGGTCCATATGCCCACCTGGGTGACTTTTGGGAAAATCAGGGCGTCTTATACACAGGTGGGTAATGATGCTGATCCATACCTGCTTAGACAGCTCTACTCATTTGGCCTAGGGGCAGGAAATGGATTTATTTCCCGCTCCGCAATCAAAGCGATTCCGGATCTAAAACCCGAATTGACCAAGTCCTTTGAAGCTGGTCTCGATATGAAATTCTTTGAAAATAGACTGGGATTTGATTTGACGCTATATAAGAGCAATACTGTAAATCAGCTCCTGTTTCTGGGGCTACCCATGGCGAGCGGTTATAGTCGCCAATATATTAATGCAGGCGATATTGAAAACCGTGGATTCGAACTTCAATTAACCGCAACGCCGATAAAACGCGAACGTTTTTCTTGGGAGACGAGTTTAAATTTGTCGGCTAATACTAACAAGATTATCGCATTGCATGATAAAACAAAAAGGGCCAACATCACCGATAACAACAGGTATGCCACAGTTGTCGTAAATGAGGGGGAGAAGTATGGTGATCTCTATGGTTATGCTTGGAAACGCGACCAGCAGAGCGGCAAATTTATGGTAGATGACAACGGACTTCCAGTGGTTGAAGCCAACCAAAAATTAGGTAACTTCAATCCTAAAGCTTTATTGGGCTGGTCTAATTCGTTTTCGTACAGAAGATTTACGCTCAATACACTGGTCGATGCACGGATAGGAGGTGAAATTGTATCCGGAACCTCAGCTTATCTTGCAGCCTTCGGTGTGGCGGACTACACTACGATGTATCGGGAAGGTGGTCTGGTATTGGATGCGGTAGATCTCAATGGTGCTGCAAATACAAAATCGATCTCCGCGCAGCAGCTGTGGACAAGTGTATCGCAGAATGGACGGGATGGTTGGGGTGAGTTTTTTACATATGACATGACCAATGTACGTCTACGGGAGCTATCTATTTCTTATCGGTTTGATTTAAAGAAAACGGCTGCATTTAAGAATGCGCAGTTGTCCTTAACGGGGCGCAACCTCTTTTTCTTTTACCGTGGAAAATCCAAGCTGGATATCCCTGGAATCGGAAAAACAAACAACCCAATAGATCCCGAGGCAGCGCTCGGAGCAGGTAATTATCAGGGAGTGGAAGTCGGATTGCCGCCCGCTGTGCGGACTTTTGGGGTAAACTTAAAATTAACCTTTTAACAGTTGTAATCATGAGAAGAAAAATGCTATTTGGTGCCTTGTTGGGATTGAGCTTAATCTCCTGCACTAAAGATTTTGATCAGATCAACACCGATCCCAACAATATTACGGTGATCACACAGCGCGAATTGCCCTTTATGTTCGCTAAGGCGCAATCCTCGGCGGCGATGAACCGCTCTTTCTACCAAACAGTGCAGAATCTGGGCGCTGATCTATACGCGCAATATTTTGCGTTGACCACCAATTCCTTCAGTACAGATCGCTACCTGCTTACTCCAGACTGGCAGCGGCGATTTTGGACTGTTGTATACGTCGATACCGCACCACAGCTTAAAAGTATCATGGATAATACGGAGGTGGGTTCGGGCGAAGGCGCACTGGCTAATATTATGTGGGTGTATGCTTTTCATCGACTGACCGATCATTTCGGCCCAATCCCTTATTTCGCTGCTGCGGAAGCGCGCGACGTCATTCCCTACGATCCGATGGACAAGATTTACTCGGATTTTTTTACTCGACTCACGACAGCGGTTGACCAATTGAAGGCCCTACCTGCAGGAACGACAGTTTTTCAGAATTATGATCTGATGTATAATGGAAATGTTGAAAACTGGATTCGATTTGCCAATTCCATGCGCCTGCGGCTGGCACTGCGGATATCAAAAATAGATCCCATAAAAGCAAGGGCCGAAGCTGAGGCTGCGGTAGCTGCAGGTGTGATGGAGAGTAACGGTCAGAATGCGACCATGCTCAAGTCACTCTCGGGCAATGACACCAATGGTCTGTCGCAGGTAGCTGTATGGAATGAATTTTCGATGAGTTCGACAATAGCCTCTTATCTCAAGGGCTACGAGGATCCGAGATTGGGTATTTATTTTCAGCCCAGCCTAAGCGGAAAGACCTTTAACAGTGTCCGCAATGGAGCGACAGCTAAAGACCTAGGGCAGCCGAGAAATCAGTCGCGGGCAAATTCGAATGTGGGTACCCATTGGGTGCGGTACAATGGTGAGGTGCTTGAAGGTAATTTTACACAAAATTTTCATATTATGTGTGCCGCCGAATCGTTTATGCTGCGTGCGGAAGGTGCCCTGAATGGCTGGAATATGGATGGTACAGCACGGGCGCTTTATGAGCAGGGGATACGACTGAGTATGGCGCAATGGGGCGTAAATGATGAGTCAATAATCAACAATTATGTTTCATCACCCCACAAGCCGAAGGCCCCGGGCGATTATCACAATTCAGCAGCAGTCGCCCAAACGTCAATTAAATGGAGTAGCATCGAGGCCGAACAGCGTGAGCAGATTGGCGTCCAGAAATGGTTGGCAATCTATCCCAATGGTATGGAGGCATGGGCCGAATACCGCCGTACAGGGTATCCCAAGATGTATACGGTGCTCAAGTCTGACAATCCAGACCTACCTGGAGGGACGTTTATAAAAAGGTTGCCTTATCCCTTGACGGAGGTGACCGACAACCTTGCCGAACTGACGAAGGGCCGTGCCCTGCTCGGTGGAACCGATAATGCGGCAACCAAACTTTGGTGGGACGTAGACTAAGGATTAAAATAATGATAAATTTAAAACGATATACAGTCTTACTGATGATGGCATTAGGACAGCAGGCCGCTGCACAACCAGCCTTACCGGAAATATTATCTATACCCAAGGAGATTGATCCGCTCAAGGTATTTATTGAAAGCCGAGCGGATGAACTCTTACGTAAACTGCCAATGGACGGCATTGCAGATGGTAAATCTTTATTGAGCCAGGTCCGTACCAATTTGAAGCTGGCTGAAGACGACGGTTGCGATTTGGATATGAAGATCGTCGCAACCCTAGATTGCGGCATTTATACCATTCATAACCTGATCTTTCAGAGTATGCCCGGTGTATATGTCCCAGCCAACCTCTATGTGCCCAAAGGCAAAGGACCATTTCCGGCAATATTGAATAGCCATGGTCATTGGGCTCCGGGACGAAGAAGTGAAATCGTGCAGCGAACTTCACAACTCTTGGCAAGTAATGGCTACGTATGCCTCAGCATGGATGCAATGGGCTCGGGTGAACGAGGACGTAGACACGAACATGAATACCATGGCGCTAACCTGGGGTCATTGCTGTTGGATTTGGGGACACCCCTTATGGGCGTACAGCTGCTGGAAAACAAACGTGCGATAGACTTACTGTGCAGCCTGGAGTACGTCAATAAAGAGCTGATCGGCGCCACTGGCGCCAGCGGAGGTGGCAACCAGACCATGTGGCTAACAGCAATGGATGCGCGGATTAAAGCGGCTGTCCCTGTCGTGAGTGTAGGTACCTTTCGTTCGTATATCATGAATAGCAACTGTGTCTGTGAACTGCATCCCAATGGCCTGCTACATTTTGAAGAAGGGCAGTTGCTCCAGGCAATGGCGCCCAAGGCCGTAAAGGTCCTTACAGCCCTAAAGGATGGGAATGCTGCATTCAATGTACACCAGATGCTGAAATCCTACCGCTTGGCCACGCTTGCTTATCAACAACAGGGTGCCGGGGAACGCTTAGCTTATGATTTGTTTGATGCACCGCATAGCTATACCCTTGAAATGAATGAAACTATGCTTTCTTGGTTTAACAAAAACTTTAAATACCGGCAGGCATTACCCATAGAACGGAATGCGGTGAATATACGCGATACAAATCAGTTATCTGTGTTGCATCATGGGATAGAAAAGACGAAAATAATGACGATACCGGCCTTTGTCAATCGCGAATTTAAGGTCGCTGAAAAGCAGCTTATGGAGATGGGGCCCCAACGTATCGAAGCATATCAGCAGCAGCTTCGTCAGTTGCTCTCCAGTACGGAAGCCGATCAGCTTCTTTCGGAAAGAATGCTACCGGAGGAAGCAGGTTGGCAGCGGACTATTCTGGAAACTAAGCACGGACAACTGATTCCCTTGCTCGTTAAGAAACCTACCGGTGACGGAGAAGCTATCCGTATGTTCTTTCCGGCACAAGGTAAACAAACCCTCGATCTTGCTGAAATAGACCAGTTGCTCGCAACTGGCGAGGGGGTTGCCATCATCGACCTCTTTGGTCTGGGAGAACGGGCTTCGACCAGTGCCGAATATATAGATGGGGCGCTACCTCGTTTTCATACCATCTCACGTTCAGTGCTGTGGATGGGGCAGACAATGATGGGAATATGGGCCAACGAAATTACACTCGTAAGCTGTTATCTGCAGCAGCAATATCCTAATCATAAGCTAATTGTGCAGGCCGATCGTGAAACTGCCTTGGCAGCGCTTATTAGTAGTAGCCTATCACCGCATAGACGGATATTGGAACTAAAGCATTTGCCAATCAGCTATTTGCCCGACATGACCGAAAGTTTGGAAAATTTTAACATGGCCATCCATATTCCAGGAATTTTAAAATGGGGCGATATTCCGATGTTGCTTGCAATGAGTAAGGAGGATGTTAATCTGGATCAGCTACTGCACTGGAGCGGGGATAGCTGCCAGGAAGGGGATAAAAAACGATTATTGGATAAGGTAAATGCCTATAAAACCAAATTTAAAACGGGAGGAACTCTCCAAATCAATTAGTAACTATGGGAACGAATAGAAGATCATTTTTAAAACTATCCGGTCTAGCCGGAGTTGGGCTAGTGACGGGCTGCACCTCGCAGAAAAAGGGAACCTCCAAGACCAAACTCGATCATATCCGGCTGGAAGCGTCTAAAAAATATACTGGCATGTTTAATATGTCGGGCTATGCGGCACCCAAAATTGACACCGTGCGGATTGGTTTTATCGGTGTTGGGAACCGGGGCTCGGCTGCAGTAGAACGAATGAGTCAAATTGCTGGTGTCAGCATCAATGGTATATGCGACATCAGGCCCGAGAAAGCTCATAACGCAAAAGCCCGGATCAAAACGCAGGGGCATGCGGCTACAATTTTCTCCAAAGACGGAACGGATTGGAAGAGCATGTGTGAATCGGATCAATTCGATCTAATCTACATTGCTACACATTGGAAAATGCATGCCGACATGGCTATCTACGCGATGGAACATGGTAAACATGTCGCACTCGAAATCCCCGCGGCCACGACTGTGGAAGATTGCTGGCGATTGGTAAAAACCTCCGAAACGACAAAAAAGCATTGTGTGATGCTTGAAAATTGCTGCTATGACTATTTTGAGCTGTTGACGCTCAACTTGGCAAGGCAGGATTTTTTCGGCGATATCGTCCACTGTGAGGGAGCATATATCCACGATATCATGGACAGTCTCTTTGATGAGAAAAAACGCTACGATTTTTGGCGGCTCAAGGAAAATGCTTCACGAGACGGAAATCTATATCCTACCCATGGGCTGGGGCCGATCTGCCAGATACTCCGGATTAATCGGGGCAACAAAATGGATTATATGAGTTCGATGTCTTCAAAAGACTTTATGCTCAATGACAAAGCAAAGAAAATGGCAGCAGTAGACAAGCAGTTTGAAAGTTATGTAGATAAACCTTTTCGCGGGAATATCAATGTGTCCAATATCATGACTTCAAACGGCAGCACGATGATGTTGCAGCACGATGTAACTTCACCACGTCCATATTCGCGTATCCACTTGGTCAGCGGTACAAAGGCTTTTGCTCAAAAATATCCACTTCCAGGAAAGATCGCTATAGGACATGAGGATTTTTTGGGGGAAACGGAGATGGCCGAACTGGAGAAAAAGTATGCGCCAGGCATTATCACAAAGATTGGTGAATTAGCCAAAGAAATTGGCGGCCATGGGGGTATGGATTTTATGATGGACTGGCGATTGATCGACTGTCTGAGAAATGGCCTCCCTGTCGATATGGATGTCTACGATGCCGCTAGCTGGAGTGTCATCGGGCCACTGAGCGAATGGTCTGTGGCCAATGGATCCCAGCCAATTGAAATACCAGACTTTACAAACGGCCATTGGAAAGATAATCTGGTACATGATATTAATTTAATTAAAGGCGGAACAACTCAAGTATTGAAATCAACTAAATAAATCGAATCAAGTGAACGTAAAAATTTTAAAAACACGCAAAGAGTTAGGCTTAGAGGCCGGGAATGCCGGGGTAGCGGCTATTAAAACTGCCATAGCGGCTAATGGAGAAGCCAATGTTATTCTAGCGACAGGTCAAAGCCAGTTCGAAACTTTGGCAACACTGGTTGCTGCTGCAGATATCGACTGGAGCAAGGTAAGGATGTTTCATCTGGATGAATACATCGGGATCCCTTTGACACATAAGGCGAGCTTTCGCAAATATCTCACGGAGCGCTTTGTCGATCTCGTAGGACCATTAAAGGAGGTTGTTCTTATCGATGGTGAAGGGGATCCACAGGTTGAATGCGAACGTTTAGGAAACAAAATTGCGGCGTATCCGATTGATGTTGCTTTTGTCGGTATCGGAGAAAACGGACACCTGGCTTTTAACGACCCTCCTGCAGATTTTGAAGCCAGTGCTGCTTATCTGCTTGTCAACCTTGATATGCAATGTCGGCAACAGCAATTGGGAGAGGGATGGTTTGCGTCAATTGATGAAGTACCGGATCAAGCGATCAGTATGTCCATTAGACAGATTATGTTATCGCGCAAAATTATTTGTGCGGTACCAGACAGAAGGAAGGCAGCAGCCGTGCGGAATTGCCTCTCGGGGGCTGTTTCCAATTGGCATCCTGCGAGCATATTACAGCGTCACCAAGACTGTACCTGCTACCTAGACCAGGAATCGGCTTCTTTACTATAACCTATAGCAATGACATCACCAGCTTTAGATCGAAAGACAACATTGGTATCCATTGGAATCATCGGACTGATGTTCTTTATTTTTGGATTTGTTTCTTGGGTAAATGCGATACTGATTCCATATTTTAAGATCGCATGCGAGCTAAGTAATTTTCAATCCTACCTTGTGGCCTTTGCATTTTACATCTCCTATTTGCTGATGTCAATGCCTGCGTCGTATATTTTAAAGAAGCTTGGCTATAAAAATGGAATTATGGTCGGTTTCTGGATCATGGCACTAGGGGCTTTCCTTTTTGTTCCGGCAGCCTATGGGCGCACATACGTTATTTTTCTGTTCGGACTTTTTACCCTTGGTACGGGTCTCACGGTGCTGCAAACTGTCGCTAATCTGTATATTACGCTGATCGGCGAAAGAGAACGGGCAGCACAGCGCATCAGTATGATGGGAATTTGCAACAAGGGGGCTGGTATCCTGGCTCCCTTGATCTTTTCGTATATTATTTTGCGTCCCCAGGACAATATCCTGTTCGCTCAACTGGAACGAATGGATGAGGTAACTCGTGCCATTGCCCTAGATGAGTTGATCTTGCGTGTTGTATGGCCGTATACTGTCGTAGGCGGAGTGTTGTTTCTGATCGGCATATTGGTTAAGTTTTCGATCCTGCCCGAATTGGATAATCAGGAAGTACCTAGGGCAGAAGGTAGGACGAAAAACACAAGAGGAATCTTTCAGTTTCCTCATTTGGTACTGGGAGCCTTGGCGATTTTTTTGCATGTGGGAACGCAGGTCATTGCCATTGATACCATTATCAATTATGCTGGCTCCATGGGCTTATCATTACTGGAAGCAAAGGCTTTGCCTTCCTATACATTAACCGCTACGATCTGTGGTTACCTCTGCGGTATTGTCTTGATTCCGAAGTTCTGCAGTCAACAACTGATGCTTAAAATTTGTACCATCCTTGGCTTAACTTTGGCTATATTCGTCTGTACATGGCAGGGATCCGTTCACTTTTTGAACAAGAACCTGGATATTTCGGTTTGGTTTATCGTGCTGATTGGACTGCCCAATGCCCTGATATGGGCTGGAATATGGCCATTGGCGTTAGAAGGGTTGGGAAGCTATGCAAAACAAGGATCGGCCTTGCTAATTATGGGGCTTAGCGGCAACGCTGTATTACCTTTGCTGTACGGACTATGGGCAGACGCCGTCGATGTGAGGACTGCTTATTGGATATTGGTACCCTGTTTTCTCTATTTGGTTTTCTATGCGTTCAAGGGACATCAGCTTCGTACGTGGAATATTTTTGACAACAAGATTTGAGCTATATGCTAACGATTACAAATGCTAATATTATTACATCCGACCGTATCATCGAAAATGGAACGGTATGGATCGCAGATGGTAAGATTGTGGACATCGCCGAGCGGCTAGTGTCTGAAGACGAAATAACTGACGATTGGTTAGACGCCAAGGGGCTTTTTTTGTCGCCAGGATTTATAGATATCCATGTACATGGTGGGGGTGGTGCCGATTTTATGGATAATACAATAGACGCATTTTTGCGGGTTGCACAGACACATGTGCGTTACGGTACCACGGCCATGCTACCGACAACATTGACCAGTGAACCTGAAGAATTAATGGCTTTGTTTGATACCTATGCCCAGGCGTTAAGCCAAAATGAGCGGGGGTCGCGCTTCCTGGGCTTACATTTGGAGGGGCCTTATTTCGCGATGAACCAAAGGGGAGCGCAGGATCCACGCTATATCCGAAATCCCTCTCCTGAAGAGTATATACCTATTCTCGAACAGTATGGTCATCTCATTGCACGCTGGAGCGCAGCACCTGAACTCCCGGGAGCGCTTGAATTTGGGCTTAAAGTTCGTGATCACGGAATCTTGCTGGCCTTGGCACATACCGATGCCATCTATGAGGAAATCTTGCCAGCAGTCGAACATGGATACCGGTTGGCAACCCATCTCTATTCCGGAATGTCTGGAATGACGCGAAGGAATGCTTATCGTTATGCTGGAACAATAGAAAGCTGCTTGTTGCTGGACGCTATTGACGTGGAGATCATCGCGGATGGCGTGCATCTACCAGAACCTTTTTTAAAATTGATTCATAAAATCAAGGGTAAGGACAAAATCATCCTGATTACAGATGCCATGCGGGCTGCCGGAATGCCTGAAGGGAAGAGTATACTCGGTAGCCTTAAAGGTGGTGTAGAAGTCATTGTTGAAGATGGTGTAGCTAAGCTTCCGGATTATTCTTCCTTTGCAGGAAGTGTTGCTACTGCTGACCGCTTAATCCGCACGATGATCAACATGGCAGGGACTGACCTCATAACAGCTGTACAGATGATGACGCTCAATCCGGCGAAATTGCTTGGATGTGCCGATCGCATAGGATCAATTGGGATTGGCAAAGATGCTGATATTGTCCTATTCGATGACAATGTCAACGTACATTCTACTTTTATATCTGGTGAATTGTGCTACCAAAGTAATTAGGAGGTTTTGTTGACCACAGAATCACGAACCACGAGCGTGCCGGGGAGAATGATATCCTGAATCTCGAAATTTTTATTTTTGATATGACGGATAAGCAAGGCGCAGCTTCGTTTTCCGATTTCAAAGGCAGGTTCTTCTATAGTTGTGAGGTTAGGCTCGACCACTGTGGAGATCGGATCGTTGGTAAAACCGATGACACCCATATCAACACCTACTTGTATACCGTGTTTTTTGATGGTTAGGATTGCGCCAACAGCCTTGCGGTCATTGACGGCAAAGATGGCATCAGGGGGTTGGGGGAGAGCCAGCAATTTGTTTGTATCCTCGCAGCCATGTAGCTGTGAAAAGCCAGAATGTACGATCAGGCTATTGTCTACAGGAACATTGAAATGTTTAAGAGCTTCAAGATAGCCGTTGAGCCGTTGCTGTGTAAAATTGAGGTCTTTCGGACCGGCAATGTGGGCAATACGCTTAGCACCACTTTCAAGTAGAAATTGTGTCGCCTGAAAGGCACCGGCAAAATCGTCTTGGACAACCTTTGATGCGGCGATATCATTTGGAACGCGGTCGAAAAATACGATGGGTAGCCCTTTGGCCATCAGACGTTCAAAATGTTCGTGGGTATAGGAGTCCGAAGATATGGAGATCAGCAGCCCGTCGAGACTGCTGGTCGAGAGATTTTCAAGTAGGTTCTGCTCCCGGGCTATACTATCATTGGTGACATAAAGGATAATATTATAATCTTGTTCATAAGCTTCTTCCTGAATGCCTGAAATTACCGTTGAGAAGTAATAATTTGTAATAAATGGAATCACAACACCGATATTTTTCGTCGAGCCTGAAGCTAATGCGGAAGCATTTTTATTAGGTTTAAAGTTAAGTTCTTTAGCCAATGACAGTACTTTCTGGCGTGTTGCAGGGTTAACATCATGGGTGTCTCGAAATGCGCGTGAAACAGTGGAAACAGAAATGCCGAGCATTTCAGCAATATCCTTGATGCCAATAGGATTCTTCATAGATAAAGGGTTGGTTTCAAATTATTCGATCCACAATTTACTAAAAACAATTTATAAATGGTGATGAATTCGCCCTGCTACAAATATATATTAGCGCTGGCAAACTATTGCTGCTAAGCTTTTCCTATGATATCCAAAAAACTCCTCGATACCATTGAATTGAATAAGGCAATAATAAGTTTACTTGTTTGTGCTTAAGTTGTTTTCTTTTAGGAATTTAATTGTTATTCCCATCTGTCCCATGTGATACAGGTCGTGGTGGATTAGGCCTGTTAATAAGTATTTATAGTCATGCGGCGAAGTAGGGTTAGCATGGAGATAAGCGGTATGAAGGAAAGTATCGTCCTTTCCTTCCAGAAAAGTGATGATGTTTTGCTGTGTTGCTTGAAAGTCACTCAGCAGCATCTCCCAGTCACGTATTTTCAACTCTTCATTTGTTCGCCAGTTTGCTGCATCACTCATCTCGAGGCCCTGTGGATTCCCTCTTAAGCGGTTTAGT
This sequence comes from Sphingobacterium sp., assembly GCA_029239355.1. Classification (GTDB taxonomy): domain Bacteria; phylum Bacteroidota; class Bacteroidia; order Sphingobacteriales; family Sphingobacteriaceae; genus Sphingobacterium. The sequence continues at coordinate 10,005 of JAQZAZ010000002.1, read as the reverse complement.
ACTTCTCTGCGCCATTCGATCAAATGGGACGCCAATTCGGCAATACTATGCATTTGGGGGATAGGACGATCAAAGGCCGTCGTTGAGTTAACCTGAGTTAGTTTCTTTTCGAAATTTTCATCAATCCAAAGATCAGCTGTTTGGACATCCTTTAATTGTTGAATAATATCATTTATTAAAATCTTTTCCATGATCGTAATTTAACTGTTCTTTTTATAAAAGAACAGTCGGAGCGTAGAGATTGTTTAGGCTGGTTCGGTGTTTCTTTAGCTAATAAGTGCCCAGACTTTGGAAAGGAACGATATGGTATTTTACTAGCAAATTTGCATTTGAATGGAAGCGATAATAAGGTGTTAATTTGAAGTATTATTTGGCCCAGACTGAGATTGGTGGGTAACGTTTTTGGTGAACCAAAATACTTGAAATTTCGGAGATGGATAATAAGTTATAAAGATGAGCTTATTAGATGTTAGATTTTGTTATTAAGCAGTTTATGTTTGTTATATGAATTAAAAATATAGTATGTTAAAGGATTCCCTATAACCATTGGTTATGACGAGCTTTTGGACGGGAAAGATGATGATTATACCAGTTTGATCCGTGGTTTTGAAAAGTAATTCGGCTAAAACAAATGTAGGTTCTTTTAAATGTACCGCGTCAGAAAAAGCCTATCGTGCTTACAGCGGGATTATTAGTTTGACCTTTATGTAGGCTCTTCTCAGAAGGAAGTCTTGCACAGAGATGTTTATGGTATCAGGAGAAGAAGGTATAAGCCTTACCAAGCATCCTTTGTATTGTTTTGTCGTTCACCTGCGCGCCGCTGGACACGATTGCTTTACACGAGCGAGGGAATCGCCGTTCACGCAATTTTGTCGAGTATTGTCCGTCTATCCAGCTAGGCAGGAGAGCGGGGAATCTGAGAAGATATATTGTGATGAATTTTTTTATAAATATATGGTATTGAGTATAATGTGAACTTTTATTAGATGGATTCTTTATTATATTGTAACGCCTACATATCCGTAATCGTAAGCAGTTGAGAGTTGTTGTCTTCGTGCTGCTGTGGCTCTATGCCTAACCTTATTTACACAGCGGATGAAATAGCAGATTATTAAACTACATTAAGTTTTTCCCTTAAGCTAGTTTATTGGATTGTATCTCAGTGATAGCTTAAATTTGACTCTACAAAAGCAAGCAAGCAACATTTGTTGCTGTAAAGATTCGTAAAATAGGAGTACTAGATATGAAAAAATCAATCGAAAAAATCTTCCCTCGCCCGACGCAACCAGGTATGGTAGGGGACGGATTCCGTGTGTATAATATGGTCCCCGGAAACGGGGTTACCAAAAGGAGGATGAGCCCTTTCCTTCTGTTGGATTTCAATGCGGAATTTGATTTTGGTCCATCAGACCATATTCGTGGGGTCGATGTTCATCCGCATAAAGGTTTTGAGACCGTGACAATTGCTTATAAAGGCAGCGTTGCGCATCACGATAGTTCTGGTAACAGTGGTGTAATCAATCCAGGGGATGTCCAATGGATGACAGCTGGAGCTGGAATATTGCACAAAGAATACCATGAAGAGAACTTCTCCAAGGCGGGTGGACCATTCGAAATGGTACAGCTTTGGGTAAACCTACCGGCGAAGGATAAGTCTACAAAGGCACATTATCAAGGCATCACCGCAGATCAGATGGGTAAAGTGCAGCTGCCGGAAGAGGCTGGGGTTGTCAACGTTATTGCAGGTACATTTCAAGATACAAAAGGCCCCGCCAAAACATATACTCCGGTAAATCTCTTTGATATTAAATTGAGAAAGGGAGGTCAGACAGTGTTTCATGTTCCTTCACAACATAACTCCGCTATCTTGGTCATCAATGGTGAGATAGAGGTAAATGGAGAGTCAGCCAAAGAACATAATTTTGTGCTATTTGAAAATGATGGCGAAGAAATAGTTGTCAAAGCTAACGAACAAGCTGTCTTATTGTTTATGAGTGGAGAACCGATCGATGAGCCGATTGTGAGCTATGGTCCCTTTGTCATGAATACGCAAGAGGAAATCTACCAAGCTTTTGAAGACTTTCAGGCTGGAAAATTTGGTACACTTGAATAAGCCCTTTATATTTTCTTGCGACTCGCTTATAAGGGGGGACTTTCAGTTCTATTCAATTTAAGGGTTTCAGGTAAAGTACTGAAGGAAAAAATTGTTTATGGATTTTTTCCTTCAGTTTTTATTGGAATTTATTGAATAAGGAAGCAGAACCTACCATTGATAATCTACTATGTTTTCATTTTTAGAGATCCTTTACAGCAGGTAAGTGGGTAGGCCGACGGTAAAAATAGAGCCTTTATGTGGAATGCTCTGAATATGTACGAGGCCTTTATTGCGTTCAATTAGATCTTTGCACAGGACAAGGCCTAGGCCGGATCCGGGTTCGTCTTCTGTACCGAACGACTTGTGTTGGATCACATTAAATAGTAGGGCTGACTTGGATGGAGTAATTCCAATACCTTCATCCTGTATATGAATATGGGTATATGCCTGGTCCTTGCTGCAATAGATACTTATTTTGCCCGCTACATAACTGAATTTGATAGCATTGCTAATAAGGTTACGAAGAATAATGGCTGCATGATCCTTATTTGCAAGAATATGAGTTTCTTCGGGTATATCAATCTCAACCTTGAGCTCTTTTGTTTGTATCTGATCGGCAAACAAGGTCATGATATCATGAATCAATGGTTTGACAGCGACCAATGCTGCCGGGCTGGTAATCCCACGCATACTGCTACTACCCCATTGGAGAAAATCGTCCAGTGCTTGATTTTGGTGTACGATCTGTTGATAGAGCTGCTTGATATATTCTTTGGATATATTGTTGTTGAGTATTTGATCACGAAGCATCAATACCAATGCTTCGAGGCTGGCTAATGGACTTTTGATGTCATGGGCAACAATGGAAAATATTTTTTCTTTATCGCGATTCATGGATTCCAGCTTACGTCGCTGTTCTTCGATTTTCCCCGTATTGTTATAAATAATCTGTAGGAAGAAGTTTACTGCGATAACGATAAAGGCAAGTGCATTGCTAATATTAAAGATTAGCCTCAATTTGGGTACATGTTGAGCAACAGGAACAAGTGTGGGAAAGAGATAGAGTAATGAGATGGAAACAGCAGTCGCCAGACAGAAAATAATATGGATGCGACGGTTATCATAAAGTAACATCGAAGCTATTAGGGTGCACAATAGAAAATATTCACCCCCGTTTTTAAATAATATAGCGCCCAGAAAGAAGAAAATAAAATTACTGATCAATAGCATTGCCTTGGCAAAATTATGTTTAAAATCGTACTGTAATAGGAGCACGGTGATAGAGCAAATGGTATTGGATAGGTTTATTGTTGAGAGTAGATAGCGATGGTCGATGATATTAATCGCGAAAAAGCAAAGTGTAGGCAATAAACATAATAGGGCAATAAGGTTGACCATCTGTATCCTTTTGATATCGACATAGGACATATCCGGACGTGTACCGATATTTGTAAGTATATTCCAATATCTTCGGATATAGTTCATAATTTTATTTAATCTGTTAATGAATATGAATCCGCTAAATTAACATAAATAAGGGCTGTAGTGTAATGTTTAGCGAAAAAAATGTTCGCAATACTTTAATTAATGGAAAACTGGAGTAGCTTTGGCTCTTGGTAATCAAGCGATTAATTAAGGCTTCGGGCTGAGAGGCCTTAAATCAGTGGTTGGGCAGTGGTATTAATACGCCGAAATCCCTATTCTTCACAATTGCCAGGGAATTTTAGAAAATGTAGACTATAGACCTTTAAAGCCAAAAGTACAGTGTCCGATTGTTTTATCAGAGATAAAAATGGCCATTTGTCTTAGGTAGAACGCATTACAGGGGCAGGCAATGCAATCTTTAAATTTTAGTGTATCATTTTTATACAATTAACCACAACTAAGGATAAATGCCCACCTACTTTGCAAAAAGGAGTCTGTGGGGCGCCCTGATTTATTCTAAATAGTTTTTTATTTGTTGTATTTATTTCCCGATACAGAACTTGGAAAAGATATTATCCAGTAAATCGTCTGTCGACACACTTCCTGTAATTTCGCCAAGGTGATATAGCGCCTGACGGATATCCATCGCCAAGAAATCCGAAGTGACTGGATTATCAATGCCGAATAATACACGCTCAAGTGAGTCAGATGTCTTCTGCAATGCTTCAACATGTCGAATATTGGTGACCATGACATCGTCTGTGTTCAAATTTCCCAGTTGCACTCTATTGATAAGTTCTTCTTTCAATTCTTCAACACCGATTTGTTCTTTAGCCGAAATATAAAGGGGATTCAGTGAAGCGTATTCATCTTTTTGCTGGTCAGATAATAGATCAGCCTTATTGATGATGGTCAAAAATGGAATTTGAAGGTTTTGAATTTCCTGCAACTGTGATTGCACTTCGTCTACTTTGTCCTGTAGCGGATCAAAAAGATAAATAATCAGCCTCGCCTGCTTCATTTTTGCACGGGTACGCTCAACTCCTTTTGCTTCAATAATATCTGCGGTCTCACGAATACCTGCGGTATCTATAAATCGAAAGGTCACCCCATGGATGTTAATTTCATCTTCAATGGTATCACGTGTAGTTCCTGCAATGTCCGACACGATAGCCCGTTCTTCGTTTAAGAAAGCATTCAATAGGGTTGATTTGCCTACATTTGGTTTCCCGGCAATGACTACGGGAACGCCATTTTTTAACACATTTCCTTGTTCAAAAGATAGAATCAATTTTTGTACAATGACCTTTATTTTATTGATTAAATTCTTTAGCTGCTCTCTATTTGCAAATTCTACATCTTCCTCTGAAAAATCCAATTCGAGCTCAATGAGGGAGGCAAAATGAATCAAGTCTTCGCGAAGGGATTTAAGTTGATTGGAAAATCCACCCCGCATTTGTTGCATGGCTATTTGATGTGATGCTGCGGAATTGGAGGCAATCAAATCAGCAACAGCTTCGGCTTGTGAAAGATCCATTCCGCCATTTAGGAAGGCCCGAAGCGTAAATTCGCCAGCCCGAGCTGCACGGGCACCTTGTTTGATGAGCAAATGAATAACACGCTCAATAATATATTTGGAATTATGTGTAGATATTTCTACCGAATTTTCTTTGGTGTAGGAATTGGGCGCAACAAATAAGGATACCAGTACCTCATCAATAATCTCTTCACCGTCTCGGATGGTTCCGAAATGAATCGTGTGGGAGGCTTGCTGACATAGGTCTTTACCCTTGAAAATGGCATTGGTAATTTTAATTGCTTGTTGACCAGAAACGCGAATTACAGCAATCGCACCATTAGCTCCGGAGGGTGTCGCCAATGCGACAATTGTATCTTCAGTAATATAACCTGTATTGGACATGTTGCAAAGATACGTTAAATTGACTGGAATGGGAACGGATTCATATCCGGACAAATTAATTTTATGGGGATGAATTAAACCTTTGTTCAAACACAGATGTCATACCAATAGAAACGCTTATAAAAAAGTAAAAAATAGGCGATAGGGTACTTGATTTACAAATTTAATTGTGTTGTTATGAAAAAGATATTATACTTCGCATTGGCAATAGGAGGACTTGCTTTAATAACTCCGAAAGAATCGTCAGCTCAACATCGTGGAAATGATAGAGAATGGAAGCATGATAAAGAGTATAGAAAATACGAGGAAAAAAGGGATAAGGAAGAACGCAAATATTGGGAGAAAAGAGAAAAGGAAGAGCGGAAGCACTATAGTAAGGTAGCCAAGCGTTACCGCAAAGAATACCGACATGGTCCTCCAGCATGGGCGAGAGCACACCGATATGATAATAGGCACCACGTTTACTTTAGGGATTATAAAACATTTTATGACCCTTATAGGAATGGATATGTTTATATGAGAAATGGACGATGGAGTTTTTCCGCAAGTGTACCTTCTTTTATGTTGAATGTTAATCTAGGATCAGCTAATATTCGGGTTGTAAAGGATGTGCCTATCAGCAGACACCCAGAAGATTTTTACGATGACTATCGTTGGGATTAAAAATATAATTTATCTTGTTGTTTGAAGTTAAAAGCCTCATTTCCGTAAGGGATGAGGCTTTTTTATTGTGTTGTTAATCTTCTTCGAAGCCGACTGTGTCAACTTCCAAAAATTTTATTCGTGCTAAAGATTCTATTCGGATACCGGATAATTCCCGCAACCTTTTGCCGCCTTCCTGAAATGATTTTTCAATAATGAACCCCATTCCTAATAGCGATGCACCTGACTGTTGGATGAGTTCCAGAATACCAAATGCAGCATTTCCATTGGCAAGGAAATCGTCAACAAAGAGTACCTTATCCTCGGGAAAGAGAAATTCCTTACTTACGCATATATCGTAAGTTCGATTTTTGGTAAAAGAATGGACCTGACTAACGTACATGTCACCCATAGTCTTGGGCTGAGCTTTTTTAACAAAGACAACGGGCAGTTCTAAGAGGTATCCCAGCATAATGGCCGGTGCGATGCCACTTGCTTCAATCGTTATGATCTTGTTGATAGGTAGATCTGCAAAACGACGGACAAATTCCACCGCAATAGACTTCATCAACACGGGATCCATTTGGTGGTTGATAAAATTATCTACTTTGAGTATGCCGCCAGCGAGGCTTTTGCCGTCATTAAGGATTCTATCCTTTAATAATTTCATATGATACTTTTTACAAATTATTGCGAAAATATATTAATTCGGAGGGATTGTGATCAATCGGTCTCCATCTGATATAGATTATTGAATTCTTCCTGATGATGTTCGAGAATGACTTTACGCTTCATTTTTAATGTAGGCGTCAGTTCGCCATTTTCAATAGTGAATTCATCCCTTAGAATAATGGGTTTTTTGATTTGTTCCCAGTTGCCAAAATGTTGATTGGCGTGACGCACTTCTTGATTCACCTTTTTGATAATAACAGGATTCGTCAAAAAATCCTCTTTAGTCATATCGGCGAGTTCAGGTGCGTCATTTTTGGCCCAATCCAATAGGTGAGCGTAATTGGGGACAATAAATGCAGAGGCGAATTTCATGCCATCACCGATAACCATGGCCTGTTCAATAAACTTGGATTCGACAAGTTTGGTTTCAATAGGTTGTGGAATCACATACTTGCCACCGGAGATTTTGAACATTTCTTTTTTGCGGTCTATAATTTTCAGGAATTTCTCGTCTTCCCATTTGCCGATATCGCCGGTGTGCAACCATCCATCAATAATGGTTTTGTCAGTCTCAGCTTTATTTTTGTAATACCCCATCATCACATTGGGCCCTTTGACCAATATCTCACCATCCTCAGCGAGTTTGATTTCTACGAAGCGCACTGGAAGTCCGACGGTACCAATGCGTATGCCCTTGATATAATGGTTGACGGAGATGAGCGGTGATGCTTCGGTCATGCCGTACCCTTCATACAATGGAATTCCAGCAGCCAAGAATGCTCTCGTCAACCGATTATGCAACGATGCTGAACCTGAAGCAACGGTCAACAGTTGACCACCCAACGCTTCGTACCATTTATTGAGCACAAGTTGTTTGGCCAACTTAAGTTTCATATTATAAGCGAAACTTCTTTTTATGGGATTGGGATCATATTCTTCAGCAATAGTGACTGCCCAATCAAATACCTTTCTTTTGAATCCGGTGAGCTCATGGCCTGTCTTCATGATCTTTTCATATACCTTCTCAAGAATACGGGGTACTACAGTCATGATATGTGGCTTTATCTCTTTTAAGTTGTCGCCAATTTTATCAAAAGACTCTGCGATATGTATTGTAAAACCTAAATACATGTAGGTATACAGGACCATTCGTTCATAGGCATGACAGGGGGGCAGAAAAGTCAGTCCGCGGTCATAAGCCTTACATGGGGTGATTTCTGCAGCTCCCAGTACATTTGAAAAAATATTATTATGGGAGAGCATAACGCCTTTTGGCTTGCCCGTGGTGCCAGACGTATAAATCAATGTAGCCAAATCTTCGGGTTTTATCTGCACGCGCAATTGAGACAACTTCTCATTAGCGCAATGAGATCCAAGGTCGTTGAGTTCATCCCAGCTTCGGACAGATTCCTGTTCCGAAATGCAGAAAATATATTTTAATGTGTAGATAGACCCTGTCAAGTTCATCAAGCGGTCATATAGGCTCTTATTACTAACGATGCATACCCTGATTTCGGCATCATTAAAGATATATTGATAATCTGCATCAGTAATATTGGGATAGATGGCCACAACCACGGCACCAATCTGTTGAATAGCAAAATCTATCATGTGCCATTCAATGCTGCTCCCTGCGATAAGACCAACCTTTTCGCTTGGTTTAACACCAAGCTCAATCAGCCCTTTGGAAAGATTGTCTACTTTTTCAAGAAAGTCCGTTGTTTTGATGTAGTTCCACCTACCATCCAACTTATGGGCAAACATGTCGAGATCGGGATATTTGCTGATCTGCTGACGGGCGAGATCAAATAATCTAAGTTTTTCCTCCATTTCAAATATATATGCATTTCGTCCGATGGGGACACCTTTTTCCTATGAACTTTATTTTAAGGGAAAAGTTTGCAAACATAAATAATTGTTTCAATAATTTGGAATCAATTTGTAACTAGTGCAATTCATTGCAATCTTTATGTCACTGGTAGGTGGTAGACTCGAGTAAACTATGGTAGAAAGATTATTCTCGGCTGTGAAGAATAAACCGGATAAGGGTTTAAGGGCAATTGGTAAAAGAAAAGGTAGTCGTTATCGACGACTACCTTTTCTTCTTTGTTTTTCCTTGATCAAAAGCCCAAGCTCTCGGCTTGTAGCTCCAGCAACGGAAGTATTTTCCTGTGCTCTTCTGAATAGGTAGGGCATAACCGCTTTAACCGGTCCATAAGGCATATATTTTGCTACGTTATAACCATGGGCAGCTAGATTAAAACTCAAATTATCCGACATTCCCAATAATTGAGCAAAATAGATACGCTCTGAAGATCTGTCTATCCCACGTCTGTCAATTTCCTTGGTCAATAACATGCTACTGTCTTCATTATGTGTACCTGCCATTAATCCAAAACTGTCCAGATGGTCTAGTATAAACTCAATTGCTTCATTATAGTCTCTATCCGAAGCAGCCTTATTTGGTTGAATAGGATCAGCATATCCCATTTGAGCAGCACGGGCACGTTCGATTTCCATATAGGCTCCTCGTACTATTTTCGCTCCCATGTGAAAACCTCTAATTTTGGCATATTCAAAATCAGCTTTTAAAGAAGCCAGTTTATCGCTGCGATACAGTTGGTAGGTATTATAGACAATTGGTTTTTCCATATTGTACTTTTCCATCATTTCGCGGGCGATATCATCAATGGCATCCTGAATCCATGAATGTTCGGCATCAACTAACACTTTTACGCCAGCTTCGTGACAAGCTTTACAGATACGGTCAGTACGATCCAACATGCGTTGATATTCAGCCTGTTCCGACTCGGTTAAATTTTCTTTGGCATTCACTTTCTCGAATAGCTCGAAACGACCTAAGCCCGTTGGTTTAAAAACCGAAAATGGAATATATTTGTTTTTGCTGGCAGCAACGACCGTGCGCAATACTTCATTGCAGCAAGCATCAAATGCACTTTCAGTCTCTTCACCTTCCACCGAATAGTCCAAGATCGTCCCAACACCATTTTCACCCAATTCATTGATTGCTGTTTCGCAGCCTTCAATAGTCTCGCCGCCACAAAAATGCTTGAAGATTGTACTTCGGATTATACCCTGAATCGGCAATCCAATATTCAGTGCGAAATTGGTCATGGACGGACCTACCTTCGTCAAAAAGTTATTCGCTATTATTTTGAATAACCAATACGCTCTTTCTAAATCCTTATCGCTTTTACTTTTAAAAGCAATCTCTGTATTATCAAAGGAC
>JAQZAZ010000204.1 GCA_029239355.1 Sphingobacterium sp. | reverse complement strand
ATTCAGAAAAGAGCGGAAATTCAAACGCTGGGCTAAGATGGCCGTGCAATTTACACGTTTAGGTAAAGAGATCGCTATGGCGGTTAAAGAAAGCGGCCCTCACCCTGAAACCAACTCGAGACTTCGCACAGCAATACATAACGCTAAGGCTGTAAATATGCCAAAAGATCGCATCGAAGCGGCTATAAAACGTGCTTCGGAGAAGGATTCAAAAGGCTATGAAGAATATGTATATGAGGGCTATGGCCCACATGGTGTTCCAGTTTTGATCGAGACAGCGACAGATAATACCAACCGTACCGTAGGTAATATCCGCAGTTATTTTACAAAAGCTGGCGGTTCATTGGGAAAAACAGGATCCTTGGATTTTATTTTCAATCGCAAATCCATTTTCCGTTTTGCGGCTACAGATGAATTGGATCTTGAAGAATTGGAACTAGAACTCATCGATGGTGGGTTGGAAGAATTATACGTTGAAGCTGATGAAGAAGGCAATGATGTTGCAGTAGTACAGACTTCTTTTGAAGATTTTGGTAATATGCAAAAATTACTGGAAGAGAAGGGTATCGAAGTAACTTCAGCAAAATTGGAGCGTATTGCTTTATCGCACTCTGACATTACAGAAGAACAAGCTGCTGATGTGCTGAAGATGATTGATAAAATCGAAGAGGATGACGATGTACAGGCAGTATACCATAATATGGCGTAAGCTGTTCATCGCAAAAAATAATGGAAAAGAGCGCTTGTCGCTCTTTTTTTATTGAAAGGTCTCCCAGCGCCGTCAGAAAAATTACTACATTTGTAATAGACTATATCAAACTCATAACGGGATGACTTTTGAAGAATTTTTCACGAAAAAGAAAATTGATTTAAAAGCTTTAAAAGCTGCAGATGAACCTTTATTCGAAGAGTTCAAAGCACACTATTCCGCCATGGGCGAGAAAAGCTTTGATCATAGCAAGAAGTTTTGGTTCAACAAGCTTCGTAAAAGCTATCATCTGGCGGAAGAAGAAGCGCTGGTTATCAAAAAACCGATCCAAACAGATCCTGTTGAGAAGGCCACGGCCACAACAGATGCCACTGCTGCCAAACCTGCAGGTTTCAAACCTAGGTTTAAGGCAGCAACTCCAGCTGAACCTGCTGAGCAGAAAGAGGAACCTAAAACAGAACCTTCAGAAGCGACTGATAGCACAGGAACAGAAATACCGAAGCCAGCTGGGTTTAAGCCCCGCTTTAAGCCAGGTGTCACTAAAAATGCAGGACCAACGGAAGAAACGTATGCACCTAAAGATTCGTCAGCGGAATCGGCTCCAGAAACGCCGAAGCCCACGGGATTCAAACCACGATTCAAGCCAGGCGTGACAAAAGGCGCTGCACCTGAACATTCGGCAACTTTGGAAGAAAATCCAGTAACACCTTCAGAGACGACGGTCCCAGCGCCGGCTGAAACCGCTAAGCCAACTGGGTTCAAACCACGATTCAAAGCGGGTGTAACGAAAACAGAAAGTGCGGATGCTGCCACCATTCCCTCAGCTGAAGGTACGAACAGGCAACCGACAGCTGAATCTGGTCAACTAATACCGTCGGCTGCTGCTGAAAGTAATACGGTGACAACAGCTAGCGAAGGACAAACAGACAATATTGCTGACAACATAACAGGCGGAGCGAGTAAACCCGCTGGATTTAAGCCAAGGTTTAAACCGGGAATTACAAAAAGCGCAATAGCCACAGGAGATACATCTACTCCTCCAGTTGCGTCCACAGAACCTACTTCAACAGAAGAAACAGCGCATTCAACCCCGGAACCCTCAAAACCAACCGGCTTCAAACCACGATTCAAAGCGGGTGTGACAAAAGTAGCTACTCCCGGAGAACCAGCACCTTTGGAAGAAAATACAGTGACGCCTTCAGAGGTGACGCCCCCAGCGGCGGCTGAAAACACGAAGCCAACTGGATTTAAACCAAGATTCAAAGCTGGCGTCACGAAAACAGGAACTACGGGTTCTACACAGGCGGAAACTCCTCCAACAGCGGCCATCAGTGCGAAGCCGACAGCTGAACTGGTCCCACAAGCAGCGCCAACAATAACGGAAGGCAATACAACCAATCCTCCTGTTGAGCCCCAACAGAACGATGATACTGCGCAGGAACAGGCAGAGGCAAACAAGCCGAAAGGATTTAAACCTCGCTTCAAAGCGGGATTAACAAAAATTGATAAAAAGGAAGAATAATTTTCACTACATTTAAACTGATTTTTTTCAATTAGTTTAAAAATTCCGATTAAAACCAAAGACCAATGTTAAAGGAAGAAAGACAAGCATTTATTATACATCAGATCAATCTACATAACAAAGTTTTATCTTCAGATTTAAGTGTTCAACTCAATGTATCAGAAGATACCATCAGACGAGACCTGAATGAGCTTGCAGAAAACGGCAAAGTTTTAAAAGTCTATGGTGGGGCACTCTCCAAGTCCTTTCAATTTCCTTTTCAGGACGGAAATGTCTACGCAAAAGAAGCGAAGAAAGAAATTGCAAAAAAGGCCAGCACCTTGATCTCCAATGGCATGACAGTACTCGTAGGCGGCGGAACGACCCTGATTGAGCTGGCTCGGACAATTCCGGATCATCTTCAATGTACCTTTTTCACCATCAGTCCACTGGTGGCATTGGAACTCGCCGAGAAACCTAATCTTGAGGTGATATTGGTCGGCGGAAAGCTTTCACGTAACACAAATATTGTGTCAGGCGCACAGGTAGCAAATGAATTAGCAGATTTAAAGGTAGACCTCTGTCTATTAGGAACCAATTCACTCTCTGTAGAGGACGGAGTTACTGACTCCGACTGGGAGGTCGTGCAGATTAAGCGCGCAATGATCAAATGCTCTAAAAAGGTTGCTATACTCAGTATTGCGGAGAAACTTAATTCCGTTCAAAAAATGAAAGTAGTACCCTTACGCGATATTTCTTATTTGATTACCGATATCAATCCGACTGATGTTTCCTTAAAAGAATTTGCGAATACAATTGCAATACTTTAATATTGCCGCTCATTTAATTTAGCATGTCATCGCAAACGGAAAATGACTCATTAAAATCAAAAACAACAAAAGGACTGCTGTGGGGCGGCATGGCCAGTATTATCCAGCAGTTTTTGGGCTTCGGCTTCGGCATTCTGCTAAATCGTAAACTGGAACCGGAGGATTATGGCTTAATCGGTTTGATTACAATTTTTTCTGTACTGGCGTCCGCTTTCCAAGAAAGTGGATTTATATATGGTATCGTCAACAAGAAAGAAGTGCAGCATAAAGATTATAATGCCGTATTCTGGACAAGTGTTGGAATAGGCACATTTATTTATATTGCATTATTCTTTGCGGCTCCCCTGATTGCTTTACATTACGAGCAACCAATACTTGTTGATCTGAGCCGATTCACCTTTCTTTCTTTTTGGCTAGGCAGTTTTGGAGTAGCCCACAACGCGTATCTTTTCCGGAATTTAAAGATCAAAGAGAGAGTAATTACAGGGACGCTGGCCCTTATCGCATCCAACAGTATTGGGGTCTACTTAGCCTATAAGGACTATGCCTATTGGGCTTTTGCCGTTCAGATTGTCTCCTATAGTGGTTTCAATATGTTGGGCTTTTGGTATTTCTCCAAATTCAGACCTAACCTTACCTTTGATTTCCAACCGATACGCGATATTTTCGGCTTTAGCAGCAAGATATTGGTTACCAATATTTTCATCAACATCAATAAAAATGTCTATGCCGCTGTTCTTGGAACTCATTATACCGAAAAAGAGCTGGGCTATACGATAAACCCTAATAAATGGAGTCAAATGGCTCAGTCTATTTTGACCAATATGGTCAATAATGTCACACAGCCGATCCTGCGGGAAATCGAACATGAAAAAGATAGACAGGTAAGGGTATTTCGCAAACTCATCTCCTTTACAGCCTTCCTGGCTTTCCCAATGCTATTTGGCTTGACCACGGTTGCACAAGATTTTATTGTAATAACGATCACGGACAAATGGCTACAGAGTGTGATATTTCTCCAGATTTTCTGTATCGGTGCGGCTTTTGACTCAGTAAGCAATGTCTTCTCAAGCCTGATTATCAGCAAAGGGAAATCCCAGGTCTATATGCGCAATATCATTGCTTTTGGCTTACTTCAAATTGCAATTTTAGTCTTTGGAAAATCACTGGGTATCGAAACGCTCATCGCATTAACCTCAGGATTAAACGCCTTATGGATATTTGTCTGGTACGCTTCGGCCAAACCTTATATGACTTATTCGTTCAGCCATCTGATTCAAGATGTTTTTTCATATGCTATATTAGCGGGCATCAGCTGTTTAGCAGCACATTATTCCACCGCATCCATTGCCAACCTTTATCTTCGATTTGCAAGTACTATCGCTGTCGCTGTATGTGCATATATTATCGTCAATAGAATCTTTAAGCCGAGTATTCTACTTGAGTTATTCAGCTATTTCATCACAGTTATCCGAAAAAAATAGATGGCCAAGATTCTCACCATAATCGTTTCTTATCATTTTGAGCCGTGGATTCACAGATGCATACCCAGTTTGTTAGCATCAAGCCATCAAACGGATATCCTCGTTATAGATAACAATTCGGGGGATAATACCACAGATATCATCAAAGAAGCCTACCCTACGGTCAGACTCATCGAAAGCACAGAAAACCTTGGCTTCGGAAAGGCCAACAACCTGGGGTTAGCCATCGCGCTGGAGGAAGGCTATGACTATGCATTTTTGGTCAACCAGGACGCCTGGATAGATCAGAATTGTATTGCCCGCCTAATCGAAGTAAAGACTGCAAACATTGGTATTATATCCCCCATTCACTACGATGGCACGGGGGAAAAACTTGACCATGGGTTCTCAGTCTATACACAAAATGTCCGTCTTGAAAACTCCTATCGGACCTGTCCATTCGTGAATGCCGCCTTTTGGCTGATTCCAAAGGCCGTTATCAAAAAAGTCGGCGGGTTCTCCCCTATCTTTTTTCATTATGGAGAAGATAAAGACTATGCCAACCGCATTCAATATTATGGATTACACATTGTACTTGCCGAGGGGGCAAAGGCGTACCACGACAGACAGCAACGTCAGGTAGATAGAAGAGCTTTTCTAAAGAGCGAATTTGTTTATCACCTGACTGAGTATTGCAATATCAATTATACATTTAAAAAAGCCTTTTCCATGGCCATACTGGCTAGTGTAAAGAAAATGCTCACTTCTTTATCAAAAGGTCGTATTTTTGAAACAAGAAAGTATTTCGCTATTGCTTTTAGGCTATTGGGTAAAACCGGGGAAGTCCGTCATACCCGTCAGGCCAACAAAAAAGCATTTAACAAAATTTTCTCATAGATGAACAGTCTTGCTCCCGTTTTACTCTTTGTGTATAACCGGCCATCGCATACACTAAAAACACTTTCTGCACTTGAGAAAAATAAGCTTGCAGACCAAACGACTGTATATATTTATTCAGATGCTGCAAAGGACGAACGTGCGATCGGGGCCGTTGAAGAGGTACGTAAGATCATCAGGAAGCCTTGGAATTTCAAAAAAATTGAGCTTGTTGAGCGCGATAAAAATTGGGGTTTGGCTGCCAATGTCATCGATGGTGTGACGAAGGTCGTACGTGAACATGGGCATATTATCGTTTTAGAAGACGACCTTGAAACATCAGCATTTGCGCTCGATTATTTTAATAAGGCGTTAGATCTGTATAAAGATAACGAGCAGGTGATGCAGATCAGTGGCTACGGTTATCCGGTTCAAAACTTAAATGCACTTCCCGAAACGTTTTTTTTTCGAGTCGCCAATAGCTGGGGCTGGGCAACATGGGATCGCGCATGGCAACATTTTAATCCTGATATAGATGAACTTGTTGCCGATTTTTCGACGGAACAGATTCACCAATTCAGTATCGAAGGAAAAGAAAATTTCTGGAAACAAGTACAGGAACTTCGCGGGGGAAAAATCAACTCCTGGGCAATTCGCTGGTATGCTTCGGTATTCAAAAAAAATGGACTAGTTTTGTATCCCAGGAACTCAATGACACAGAATATCGGCAATGACGGTTCGGGCACCCATACGGCAGCAGAATCAACCTATCAAGTTAGGTTAGCTGATTATCCTGTCACTTATTTTCCAACAGAAATTGTAGAGAATAGACAGGGCTATGAGGCTATCAAATATTTTTATGCACATCGGAAGGGATCCTTATTCAATAGAGCCGTCCGGTTCCTCAGAAAGAAAATAAACGAATTCAATAAATAGATATGGCTGCTCATCCAAAATTTTCAATTATCACGGTCGTATACAATAATGTGCGGGATATTGAGCACACCATTACATCTGTTGTTAACCAAACCTACGACAATATTGAATACATCGTCATTGACGGGGAATCAACAGATGGGACCTTAGCAGTTATTCATAAATATCAGGACAAAATTGCAATCTTGTTATCCGAGAAAGACAGGGGCATTTATGATGCAATGAACAAAGGTCTGGCCCTGGCGACAGGCGACTATGTTCTTTTTCTGAATTCGGGCGATGAGATATATGACCTCAACAGCATTGAAAACTTGGCCAAACTCAGTGATGATGCAGATATCCTGTATGGAGAAACGATCCTGATAGACGAGAACAGAAATATTATTGGCGAACGAAGACATAAAGTCCCCGCAAATTTTGACTGGAAAAGCTTTCGCTATGGGATGAACATTTGCCATCAGGCCATCTATATCAAACGGAGTATCGCAGAACCCTATGACCTCAACTATAAGCTATGTGCTGATATAGACTGGGTGATTCGTTGTGCCAAAAAGGCAAATAAATCTGTTAATGCGCATCAATATGTAGCGCGTTATCTAGTCGGCGGGATGTCAAAACAGAAACATAAGGAGTCGCTAAAAGAACGCTTCGCCATCTTCAAACACTATTATGGTACCATTCCCAACTTATTCAATCACGGGATCATCGCTTTAAAAGCGGTCTGGTACCGCATCAATTACGGTAAACCCCAAGACTAATGCTAAATCCTGAAATCCTAACGGAGCTTGTTACTGTTAAGATGCCTTTCGGCAAATATCAAGGTTACACATTGTGTAATCTTCCGGAGCCCTATTTGGTCTGGTACAATCAAAAAGGATTTCCCAAGGGCAAATTAGGCCAACAGCTGGCCACACTGTACGAGATCAAGCTAAATGGGCTTGAATACCTCCTGGAGCCTTTGAAGAAAAGGTGACGAAGGTCATTTTCATCCATTTATTATTTTTCGTAGCTTTGCAGTGAATTTATTTTTGCATTAAACGCCGTTTGCAGCGGTATCAATGAATATCATGACACAATATCAAACATTGCTGTACTATTGTTACA
>JAQZAZ010000203.1 GCA_029239355.1 Sphingobacterium sp. | reverse complement strand
AGCAGGTTAGAGCATCTGACTGTTAATCAGAGGGTCGCTGGTTCGAGCCCAGCTTCAGGAGCAATATTGAAACCGGCTTTATGCCGGTTTTTTTGTTTATCATGCTTATCAAAAAACTATGAGTTTAGTAATTATTGGTACGGTGGCTTTTGATACGATTGAAACACCGTTCGGTAAAACTGACAAAATTCTAGGTGGTGCCGGTAGTTTTGCGAGTTTAGCCGCATCCTATTTATGTGACCAGATCAAATTAGTCAGCGTTATTGGGGAAGACTTTGGAAGTCGTAATCTTGCTGTTATAAAAGATCGCGGCATTGATGTATCAGGCGTACAGATTGTGCCGGGCGGACAAACGTTCTGGTGGTCTGGGAGATACCATAATGACATGAATAGCCGAGATACGCTAGCCACAGACTTAAATGTGCTGGCAAATTTTGATCCCATTATTCCTGATAGTTATCAGGATTGCGAATATCTTCTCCTTGGAAATCTAACTCCGCAGGTGCAATTAATAACCTTAGGCCGTTTGAGACGAAAACCGAAACTAGTCGTGTTGGATACAATGAACTATTGGATGAATGTTGCTTTAGATGATTTAAAGAAAGTGCTCAAGGAAGTCGATGTCTTGACAATCAATGATGCCGAAGCAAGGCAACTATCTGGTGAATATTCCCTTGTCAAAGCCGCAAAGGTTATTTTGGCAATGGGCCCAAAATACCT
This sequence comes from Sphingobacterium sp., assembly GCA_029239355.1. Classification (GTDB taxonomy): domain Bacteria; phylum Bacteroidota; class Bacteroidia; order Sphingobacteriales; family Sphingobacteriaceae; genus Sphingobacterium. The sequence continues at coordinate 6,713 of JAQZAZ010000203.1, read as the reverse complement.
GATCATAAAAAAGGGAGAGCATGGTGCATTGCTTTTTGGTGAAAATCAGATTTTTTCTGCTCCAGCGCTACCTTTAGCCGATGTGTTTGATCCTACTGGAGCAGGAGATTCATTTGCAGGTGGTTTTATCGGCTATCTTGCCAAGGTGAAAAGCATAAACTTCAATAATATGAAAAATGCCTTGATCTTTGGATCTGTATTGGCTTCCTTTTGTGTAGAGAAGTTTGGAACAGATCGTCTCGTTGATCTCACCGATGGAGATATACAGAAGCGACTAAATGCATTTGTCGCGCTGTCGCAGTTTAGTCTATAAGTTTTATTTAATTGCTCTTCAAGATTCCGATAACCTCGAATTTTGAAAATACGGTATCTGAATGAGGAGCATCTATGAGCTCCTCAGTTAGATCTTGGCCTGCCCAATGTTCATAGTGCATGCCATTCTTCCAAAGTCTACTTTCACTCACATCATAGATGTAATTTTTATAAGCTACCCAAATCTGAGGCTTATCTCGTCCATTCCGCAATGCGAGCTGACCCTTACTATATTCTGGTAAACCTTCTTTTATCATTATATTCTGTAAGAAGGTGAAGATAGCAAAAACTAAGCTACTTTATAGGCTGATAGTGATCGTTTCATTAATTTGCGAGCCACATGTATCCTGGTTTTTACAGTTCCGATAGGAATGTTCAAATGTTCTGATATTTCATGATATTTGAAGCCTTCGAAATAAAGCGAAAAGGGGATATAATAGTCTTCGGAAAGATTGGCTAGGGCTTCGTGGATATCCTCCATAACAAATTTGCTTTCTCCTTGGTTACTTGAAGCGGATATTAACAAGTTTGAATTGGAGATGTCTTCATCTTTCGTGATGAAGGAGTTGGTTTTTACAATCCGTCTATAATTATTTATAAACGTATTTTTCATGATGGTGTAAAGCCACCCTTTTAGGTTAGTCCCTTCTTTGAAATTTTTAAAATAGGTTACAGCTTTTAGAATGGTGTCCTGTACAAGATCGTTCGCATCTTCATAATCGCTGGTGAAATTTCTGGCGTAGAGTTTTAATGAGTCAGATTGCTCAATAACCATGGTGTCAAATTCATTCTTTGTCATAGCTTAATGAATTATAACTGTTCTTTTTAGAAAACAGTAAGTTTATAAATTGCGGTTCGTTAAGTATGAGGCAAATAATGCGCCAAAATTGATAAGAATGAATTTCTTAATATAATTTTAAGATTATTTTAAGGCCTAAAATCATTTATGGATATTAACCTTAAGTAAAATAAGTTTGGCCTATATGAGATTTAGATCATATGGAGGCTGTAATATTGCTATTTTGACTGCTGAAAAAGCACAGCTATTTTTTTGATCCTTTACAATAAATTAACTTCCCGCTCGAGTACAATCCCAAATTTATTTTTCACATCTTCAATAATTTGGACAGAAAGTTCATAAATTTCTTGTCCACTAGCATTTTGTCTATTTATTAGTACAAGTGCCTGATTTTTCCAGACACCAGCTTGTCCGTATTCTTTACCTTTCCAGCCACACTGTTCAATTAACCATCCAGCTGCAAGTTTTGTTTGTTGGTCTTGCATCGGGTAATGTGGGATCGTTGGATACAATGTCAATAATCGTTCAAAGTCATTTGCAGGGATCACCGGATTTTTAAAGAAACTCCCCGCATTGCCAACGGTACTTGGATCCGGCAATTTTTCTACGCGAATTTTTGATACAATGGTTGCTATATCAGCGATAGAAGGTCGAATTATATTTTCTTTAATAAGCTGCGTTGCAATTGCGCCATAACTTGTATTGATTTTGGGTGTAAGGCTAAGTTTATAGGTCACCTCAGTAATTATAAAACGACCCTTGTGTGCTGTCTTAAAAATACTGTCCCGGTAGGAGAAATTACAATCTTCCTTTTTGAATGTTTTAAATGTACCCGATAGGGTGTCAAAGGCCTCACAAGCATAGAAGACATCCATTAATTCAGTGCCATAAGCACCAATATTCTGTACAGGGGAGGCGCCAACAGTGCCGGGAATAAGAGCCATATTTTCTATTCCAGCATAATTGTGTTCGATACAATACCAAACAAAATCGTTCCATACCTCACCAGCTTTGGCACTGACATAGATATCCTCCGATTCAATTTTTGCCGTAATTCCTTTACTCGTTATTCGGATTATATATCCATTAAAGGGTTTGGTAAACAGTACATTGCTGCCTGCTCCAAGAATAAAGAAATTTTCTTTAAAAAGTCCTTTTTTAAAAATTTTGGTCAGTGTTTCGTTATCATTCACTTCGATTAAGAAATTTGTCTTTTCTTCTATTCCAAATGTATTGAAAGGTTTCAACGAAATATTCGATTGAATGTTTAATTCCATATTGACTTTAGTTTTCAGAAATTCAAAAAAATCAGCTATCTTTAACCTGATATTCGGTAAAGATAGTATAAACCGTTTATTTAACGATAAAAAATATAAGTTTGATGGGTAATGCAGATGTAAAAAGGATCAAAATTCTAGAAGCTGCAACAAGGCGTTTTGCACACTTTGGTATGGCTAAAACCACGATGTCGGAGATAGCTAAAGATCTTAATTTTTCAAAAGCGCTGCTTTATTATTATTTCCCCGATAAAAACAGTTTGTATTCTGCTGTATTCGAGTATGTGATCGACAAAATGATTGAGGAAATTGAAGCGGTCATCGACAAAGGTGGCAACTTTGAAGAGATTATGATGTATTCCATCGATATGCGTGTCAAAGCAATCAATCAATACTATAATTTGTTCGAGTATACCATGAAGATGGTCAAGGAACTTCCAGATGAGTTGGAGCAGGTATTCAAAGAATCATATCTGCGTGAGGTTGAAATCATTGAAAAAATTCTTCAGATTGGCATAAATGCCCAGGAAATCCGGGTAGACGATCTGAATGAGACAGCGCGCATTTTATTGTATTCGCTATTTGGTATGCGTATGGGTATATTGAAAGATATGAAAAATATGCTGTTTCCTACCAAAGAGGAATTTGATCATATCCTTAGTTTACAGAAGAAAATGATGAAAATTTTCTTAAATGGCCTTCGCTATCAATATCGTTAATTCGGTGTGGACTCTATATGTTCAATGATTTGCTTGGCGTGAATTCTCGAATTTTCGATAAACCAAAGATGGGTATTTAATCCACCACATACCACTCCCGCTAAATATAAGCCTTTTATATTTGTTTCCATTGTCTGTTCGTTATGACAAGGGGTGCAAGGAGCCTGGTTTGGGATTTCAATTCCTATCTTTCTCAGAAAATCAAAATTCGGCCGATATCCGGTTAGTGCGAGTACAAAATCATTTCTTTCTCAGAAAATCAAAATTCGGCCGATATCCGGTTAGTGCGAGTACAAAATCATTTTCGAGTTGGACAGTACCTGTTGGCGTTTGAACAGTCGCAGTTGTTTCAGTAACAGCTGTTAATTGACTGTTGTATAGCACATCGATTTCTCCTGCTGCAATTCTATTTTCAATATCCGGTCTGACCCAATACTTAACTCTAGGGCTGATTTCATTGCTCCGTATGATCAATGTAACTTTAGCACCTTTTCGAAAGGTTTCTAATGCAGCATCTATGGATGAATTGCTTGCTCCCACGACAATAACCTTTTGACCACTGTAATAATGAGGATCATCGTAATAATGTCTTACCTTATTAAGTTCTTCGCCGGGGATATGAAGTAGCATGGGGATATCGTAGAAGCCGGTAGCGATAATCACTTTTTTAGTTAGGTAGTTTCGTTTGCTGGTTTTGACGTTAAAATACGCAGATTCATTTTTCTCGATATCCAATACTTCTTCGAAGAGGTTGGTATCCAATTCAAATTTTTGTTGGATACGTCTGTAATATTCTAGGGCTTCCGTTCTTCGAGGTTTTGGATTGGTTGTCACAAAAGGGATACCCCCGATTTCCAGCCGCTCAGAAGAGGAAAAAAAAGTCATATTTTGTGGATAGTTATACAGCGAATTTGCCAAACATCCTTTCTCGATAATAAGATAACTGAGATTGGCCTGTTTTGCTTCAAGGGCACAGGCGAGGCCGATGGGGCCGCCTCCCACGATGATAATGTCATAAGAAGTTGTCATGTTTTCACTCATACATGTAAATTTCGTGAATTTTTGAGATATTAGCTTATTATTCTCGATAATTCTGTGGCCTGCTCTGCAGCACTTTTATCATGGAGATCCTGAACGATCTTGTTTAAGTCCTGAGCAATTTTATACAAGAATTCCAATTGTTCCTCCAGTAGCTTTCCATCCGCAGAATTAATGTCACTGTTGTCAAATCGATGATTTGATATTTCGATTTCCATGGGCAAAAAGGCCGCGCTGGAATCCGGAGAATAAAGTAGTTGAATAGATTGATCCAAACTGTTTAATATTTTTCTTATGGCACGCACATGGTCTTTGTTGAGGTAATTGTTATCCATTTCGTCCAAATGATTCATTAATGTGACGGAAAATGAAGCGAGAATATGATTAAATATTACAAATTTATTGACCTCCTTGCTGTATTTCTGTCTTTTTTTGGGTTCAGTCAGCATGCGTTGAAAGGTGGATCCCATATTTGCGGTTTCGACGTACACGGCCTTCCTGGCTAATTTATAGTCTGTTATCGATGGGGCTTGGCCCGCAATTTCTTTTAATGCCTGAAAGATATAATTATAATTGGCGATCAAAAGCTTGCGCATAGATTCCTTCACTTGCATGCTTTCCCAATTCGGAAAAATAATATAGCTAGAGAGGAAAGCAATCATTCCCCCAATAAATGTGTCCAAGATGCGTTCTTTGGTTACTTCTAGGGTATTGGAACTGATGAAACTGAACATGATCAATACATATGGCGTCATGAAAAGAACAGCAACGACATAATTGACCCTGAATAAACTGTAGGCTGTTAGGAAGAAAAAAACCAGCAACACGAACAATATTGTCGGATCGTGTATAGTCAGCAGAATAAAGGCGCCGATTAAACCGCCGATGGTGGTCCCGATAAGACGTTGTATATTTCGCTCCTTTGTAAGACCAAATCCTGGTTTCAAGATCACCATGATCGTCAATAGTATCCAATAGACGTTGTTGGTGATCTTGGTGGTCTCGAAGATATAATATGTGACTGACATAACGATTGCCATACGGCAGGCGTGTCTAAAGATCGTTGATTTTAAGGTTAGGTTTTCGCGGAACTTTTTTAGGTCAATTGCAGAGCTCTGGACGAAACGTTTGGCGTCATCAATTTCTTTCCTTTTAACATCGTCAGGCTGCAGATGCGAGTAGCCATAAATGTTTTTTATGCGACGGACCAAATCACGTAAATTGATCAATACTTTGCGCAGCGCAAAAGTACTATATTGATTATCCTTGTCAAGCTGGTCAATTTTTGCATGAAGACCCGTGAGGTCATTATCAAAATTATACAGCGGTTTGGGTTGAATATTGGTGTTGAGCTGATAGGCTAAATTATCTAACTCGTTTGTATACTTTAAAATAACATTTTTAAAATCATCCAGGATACCTGTTGGGCCAAAGCGTTCGCTGATTGTGTTGTAGTCATAATGAGCAGCCATACTTTGTTCAAATAGATCGACAATATCATTAAAAATCAGGGTGAGGTATCGGCCTACTTTAGTCGTATCTTTAATGGATCTCTTACTTTGGAATAATAGATCCCTCACATTTTCCTGATGTTGGTTCACTTCAACTTGTTTGTCAATCAATTTCAGGTAATTTTTGTCATTATCAATTTTCGCATCGTAAAAATTAGCTTTCAATCGAATATAATCGGCAACATAACGAATGGTTTCTGCAAGTTCCTGTTCGGCTAATCGATAGGGGCGAACCTGTGTAATAGAGAGACTGATTGCAATATACCAGAGTCCACCAAGGGTGTAAAAGCCCAAATAACTGATAGCTTGATCCAGGGGATAGTGTGTCTGCACGTGGATTAGCATCATCAATATGCACATTAAGCCAACATTGGCTGCCCGGCTATTGAATACGGCAAACATGGCAAAGATAAAACAGGCTATTCCAATAAAAATAGCCAGGAGATATACATTTTGATTGACAATATTGGTCAGAATAAATGTCAGCGTAGTCAGTATTGCTCCTGCAAACATCCCTTTGCGTCTGTGACTTGGAGCTCCGGGAGTATCAGATAGCCCAACTAAAAGGGCACCTAAGGAAACGATTGTACCATTGGTAAATTGACCAATGGTGGCAAAGATGAGGACAGGTACGATACATCCAATGGTAATTCGGAGCCCATCCGCAAAATATTGACTGTAGAAAAAACTTTTTATTTCTTGTGTCTGTTTCATATTGTATAGCACAAATATACATAGATAAGGCTATATTAACCTGTGGTTTTCCAGAGTTGCGGTAATAATATGTTAAAAACAAAAAAATACGAATTTTCCATTAATATCTTTATAATATTTTGATGTTTTTTTTGATTAATTTATATATTTTTATTTGTTTAAATATAATATTGTTATATTTGGTGCATAGGGTAATTTCAGATATATTACAAAAATTCAAGAGTCACCTAAACTCTCTTGACCATTTTCAAAGATTTAAATATGAAGCAAAGTAAAAATGAAGCCGTCTTTCAGGACGAGGTATTGACACGCTTTGAGCTTTTCAAAAGTTTGTTTTTAACAT
>JAQZAZ010000202.1 GCA_029239355.1 Sphingobacterium sp. | reverse complement strand
TGTCCTTCGAAGTTTAACATTATTTCACAAAAATAACATTTGTCTTTAATTTTGAAGTCGTTAATCAACATTTTAACACTATTTATCATTCTTGCAATGAGCAATTCAACGTTGGCTCAGAGCAATATTCCATTAAAACAGAACGGACTTCAAAGTAAGGACCCTGTCTCGACGACCAGTAAACTGCAGGACACAACAAAAATTAAGCCTGGAGATTCGACTAAGTCCCTACAGGATACCACAAAGAAAAAAGGTAATGGCCTGCAGGCAGAAGTCAGTATTATTGCAGTCGATTCTCAAAAATCTGAAGTAGCAAAGAATATAAGTCATTTATATCGCGGTGCAAAAGTAAAATACCAGGATTTTGAACTTTCAGCTGATTACATTCGTCTTGATCGTAATCAAAAAAAGATTTTCGCATCAGGTATTTATGACAAAAGTGGCAAATATGTAGGGCGTCCTATCGTCATTATGGGAAATGGCGAATCGCCTAAGACAGTGGATTCACTCTATTATGATTATGAAAAGCAAGAAGGGAACACTTATGGTATTATGACGGAAGTCGATGGAGGCTTTATCCAGGCCAATATCGTTCGAAAGAATATCTATGATGAGATGTCAATCTACAAAGGATTATACAGTACCTGTAATTTACCTTACCCACACACTCACTTTGGAATACATATATCAAAAGGTATCGTTACCAAAAATCAGATTATTTCCGGTCCTGCTTACCTAGTAGTGATGGGTGTACCTATGCCCGTAGCCTTTCCTTTTGCATTTTTCCCGAAGCCCGATAAGAGAGCCTCCGGATTTCTCTTTCCTTCTTTTGGTGAAGATTATACAAGAGGTTTTTCGATGCGTGATATTGGTTGGTATTTAGCCTTCAATGATTATTGGGACAGTGAGATTCGAGGCTCATTATATTCTAAAGGTTCATGGGAAGCGTCCATAAACACTCGATATACAGTCAATTATAAGTTTAATGGTGGTTTTAACATACGCTATGCCAATACGAAAGTTGGGGTAGAAGGTACGGATAATTATGGTTCAAATAAAGATTTCAATGTAACCTGGAACCATACCCAACGTCAGGAAGCTAATCCTGGAACATCGTTCTCCGCAAGTGTAAACTTTGGTACGGCCTCTTACTTTCAAAATACAGGTACGGGAAGTAATCAAACAACCTATCAAAACTTGGCTCAAAACAGAATGGGATCTTCCATCAGTTACGGAAAAGTCTTTGCCGATGGTAAGGTTAATTTAACAGCCAGTTTAACACATAGTCAAGATATGGCTAATAGGACTATTCAATTAAGCTTGCCAAATATTAGTTTAAATGTTTCTTCATTTAATCCATTTGACAGCAAAGATCGCGTAGGCGAACAAAAATGGTATCAACGGATCAATGTGGGCTATAGCTTCCAGGCACAAAATACAGTCAGCACAGCAGATTCTCTGCTTTTCTCTTCAGGAGGCTTCAAAAGATTTCAAAATGGCTTCCAACACAATATTCCAGTCAGCTTATCACTTAATGCTTTTAAATATTTTCAATTCAACACAAGTGTAAACTATACCGAACGTTGGTATCTACAAAGTACCAGACAACGTATTGATAACACGCCCTCAGGATATAAGCAGCGGCTTGACACCCTTCAGGGATTTAATCGTGCTTATGATTACTCCATATCTACTGGTCTTTCAACAAAGATCTACGGTATGTATCCAAAGATCGGAAAAATTGAAGCGATCCGTCATGTGGTCACACCCTCGATAAATTTTAATTATAGACCAGATTTCTCGGACCCTCGCTATGGTTTCTATCAACACTATAATGATCAATACGGCAACCGTAATGTATACTCTATTTTTGCACAGGGAATATATGGTTCACCTTCGGCCGGAAAATCTGCAGGTATAGGCTTCTCGATTGATAATAACATTGAGGCTAAAGTGAAGAGCAAGTCCGACACCACCGATGGAGGTTTCAAGAAAATACCCATCCTCCAGGGATTAACTTTTAGTGGGAATTACAATTTCGTAGCAGATTCCTTAAAACTATCCCCAATAACTTTTTCCGGCCGGACTGCTTTTTTTGATCAGAAAATGAACGTCAACTTCAACGGTACATTCGATCCATACTCCATAGATGACAATGGTGTTCGTATCAATAGGTATGCGATCAAAGATGGAAGTTTGGCCCGCCTGACAAATTTTGGTTTATCTTTTGATTATAGTTTAAATCCAAAAGCAGCTAGATCACGCAATGATAACATTGATTCGTTAAGAAAACAAATGTCTGGTGCCGGAATGACTCCAGAGCAAGCACAGGCTTTGGCCAGAATAAGTTCTGACCCGAATGCATTTGTGGACTTTAATATCCCTTGGAATCTAGCTGCCTCATTCAGTTTTAACATGTCTAAGTTCTTTAACACAAGTACACGACGCATGGATAACCAGATTACAAGTACGTTAAATTTACATGGGGATTTTAGCGTTACGCCAAAATGGAAAGTTACTTTCCAGTCCGGCTACGATTTCAAGCAAAAAGAAGTTGTCATGACTTCATTCAATATTTATCGGGATTTGCACTGCTGGGACATGTCTTTTGGTTGGATGCCGTTTGGGCGATATCGAAGTTACAATGTCACCATTCGAGCCAAGGCATCAATCCTACAAGATCTTAAGCTAACGAAAAGAGCTAGTTCTGGTGGCGGTTATTTTTAAAATAACCGCTTTTTTATTCTCTCAACACAGTTGTGCGTCGCAACCTCTTCCTTCAAACAGCAGCCGGTGGATCACTTTTTATTTCTTTTTATCAAAAAAAAATTAGCGGATTGTAGAAACGTAATTTTATGTATGTTTATACTATGAAAGCAGAAATTATTACCATTGGCGATGAGATTCTTATCGGCCAAATTATCGACACCAATTCCGGCTGGATTGCACAACAATTACAAAAATTCGAAGTCGACATTGTTCAGATGACATCCATTCCCGATACCGAAGAAGCTATTTTCAATACCTTAAAAAGTGCTTCCTCAAGAGCTGATTTGATTTTAATCACAGGAGGACTTGGCCCCACCAAAGACGATGTTACCAAAAATACCGCAGCAAAATATTTTGACACAACCTTAATCCGGGATGAAAGAGTACTTCAGCATGTAACTAGGTTCTTTGAATCCCGCAACCTAGAAATGTTGGATATTAATAGACAGCAGGCTGATGTCCTGGCAAATTGTGAGGTACTCTTCAACGAATATGGTACCGCCCCGGGAATGTTAGTTTCACAAGGAAACAAACACTATATCTTTATGCCGGGTGTACCTTTTGAAATGAAACATCTGATGGAGCAACGTGTTTTTCCTTTAATCGAAAGCCAGTATAAAGATTCAGTCATTCATCACGAAACGATACTAGTTGGCGGTATTGGAGAATCTTATCTTGCGGAAGAAATAAAAGACATCGAAGCAGAACTCCCACTAACTATTAAATTGGCCTATTTGCCTACATTGGCATTTATCCGCCTACGGCTCTCTGGAAAAAGTAAAAACAAATCAGATATTGTTCAGGAGGTAAAACTTTTTAAAAGCAAACTCATCCATCGTTTAAAAAGTTATGTTATTGCCGATTACGATACCACTATAGAAGCTTTTTTAATCAAGCAATTTATGCATCAAAGGCTTACGTTGACAACAGCAGAAAGCTGTACAGGAGGTAGTTTAGCGGCCTCAATAACCGCGAATCCTGGAAGCAGCGAAATCTTCGTCGGTGGTACTATCCCCTATTCGAATAAGCTAAAACAACAGTTGTTAGCTGTCAGCGAAACTACTTTAAATCAATTTGGCGCCGTCAGTGAACAAACGGCCATCGAGATGGCAGCTGGGGCAAAATCAATGTTTAGTACTGATTATGCTATAGCTACTACGGGAATAGCAGGCCCTGGAGGAGGATCTACAGAGAAACCAGTTGGAACAGTTTGGGTAGCTGTAGCCGGAAAAAAAGAGATTATCACAAAGAAATTTCAATTCAACAACGATAGACTCGTAAACATCGAACGGACACGGATGAATGCGTTTCTCCTGCTTTGGAAACTACTCATAAAAGAAGAAGGGCAAGCATACGAATAATGTAAAATAATATTTTAATAAAACCATTTTTTAAGGAATAATATTTCAAATTGTTGAAAGTAAACCACAATTTAATTAACTTCGTTTTTGTATAACGAGATTGCTAAAAAATATGGCTTTATATAAACTCTTACTTCCAAAAATGGGAGAAAGTGTATCGGAAGCAACAATTACCAAATGGTTAAAACAACCAGGTGACCTGATTGAAGAAGATGACACTTTATTGGAAATCGCAACGGATAAAGTTGATTCAGAAGTCCCTTCTCCTGTTAGAGGTATTTTGAAAGAACAACTCTACAGTGCTGACCAAATCGTACAAGTTGGTGATATCGTGGCAATTATAGAAACAGAAGGAGAGACCGAGACAGACAAAACTGTTGTTGAAGCGGAGCGTAGCCTAACTAATGATGAGCCTACGTTTTCAACAGAAGCGGCAAATTTGGAAATACCGGGTCTAGATCAATTGAGCAATCCGTCTGACGAAGTTACCGGTGCAAATTACGAACACACAACTCGTTTTTATTCTCCATTAGTAAAAAATATTGCCCGTCACGAGGGCTTATCGCTAGAAGAGCTCGATCGTATTCAAGGTACTGGAGTTGAAGGGCGAGTTACTAAAGAAGATATTCTATCTTATGTAGCCAACAGAGGTTCCAATAAAGATATTGATCATTCGAAACCGGCAAACGCTCCTGTTATCAAGAGCGAACCTACGCAAACCGTTCCAACAACAGTCCATACTGTTGTGAACGGTAATGACGAAATTATCGAAATGGATCGTATGCGACGCTTGATCGCTGACCACATGGTCAAGAGTGTTCAGGTATCCCCACATGTTTGTTCATTTGTAGAAGCAGATGTGACGAATCTTGTCCTATGGCGCAATAAGGTGAAAGATGCTTATAAAAAACGTGAGGGAGAAAACATTACGTTCACACCACTATTTATAGAAGCAATTACCAAGGCGCTAAAAGACTTTCCTTTGGTTAATATATCAATAGATGGATATAATATTATCAAGAAGAAGAGTATCAATATCGGTATGGCTGCCGCCCTGCCCAATGGCAATCTTATTGTTCCGGTAATAAAAAATGCGGATCAGTTGAGCCTAGTAGGACTAAGTAAATCAGTTAATGATCTAGCACAACGCTCCCGGGCCAATAAGTTAAAACCTGATGATACACAAGACGGCACATTCACATTCACTAATATCGGCGCCTTTGGTAATATTATGGGCACACCAATTATCAATCAACCTCAAGCGGCAATACTGGCGGTCGGTACAATAACAAAAAAACCTGCTGTAATCGAAACTGAATACGGTGATATGATCGGAATAAGACATATGATGTATCTGTCTTTATCTTACGATCACCGCGCAATCGATGGTGCGCTTGGTGGTACATTTTTGAAAAGGGTCGCCGATTACCTCGAAAACTGGGATAGCAACAGAGAAATTTAGAAACAATATCATCATTATAAAAAGTGGCCACCTTTAGGTAGCCACTTTTTTATCGCACAGCTTATCTCAAAGGAAATTTATAATTTTCTCATGGGTAGCACACTCATTGAATTGTCGAATATCCCCTTTTTATGTTTTAATTATACTGTTTTCAAACTGAAGTTTCTTTTTCTTAATGACCAATTGGAATCGTAAATAAAGTAGGACCGATGAAGTCAACAGACCCAAGGTAAGACCATACCAGATGCCTTTAATCCCCCAGTCAAAAAGTATCCCCATCACATAACCACTTGGCAATCCGATAATCCAGTAGGCAATAAACGTAATGATGGTCGGAATATTAACATCCCCCATACCCCTTAATACTCCCAATCCAACAACTTGTGTACCATCAAATAACTGGAAAAGGCCTGCAATGATGAGCAATTGAGCGGCAATCACGACGACCGCCTGATCAGATGTAAAGATATAAGGCAGGTAATTATTGAAAATTGCAAACAAAGAGGCTGTAATAAACATAAAAACCAAAACTAACTGATACGAAGAGATCGCAAAGCGTTCTAAGCGGAACAGGTTTCTGTTGCCATAACTATTACCCACTTTAATTGTTGCCGCGGCAGCTATACCGCTGGCCATCATATAAGTCATTGCAGCTAATTGTATGGCTACCTGATGAGAAGCCTGGGCGGTAGCACTGATTGTCCCGGCCAATAAAGAGGCTCCGGCAAATGCACCGATTTCAAAAACATATTGCATCGCAACGGGAGCGCCAATCCGCAATATTTTCGCCAATCTTACCTGGTCTATTACTGTAATTTTAAAATGCTGTATATAGCCGTTAAACTTCTTTGATCGCAATACGTAAGTCATCATAACAGCCATCATCAAGATACGGTCAATTAAAGTACTGTATCCAACTCCCTTCACACCCATGGGTGTAATTCCAAACATACCTTTGACAAAAATGATTGCCAAGATAATATTGAGAACATTGCCCCAGATGGTTACGTTCATAGCCTGCTTTGTAAATCCCAGCCCTTCGGCAAATTGCTTAAATGTACTAAACACCATCAATGGTAGCATAGAAAGACTCAAAATGAGCAAATAAGGTTTCGCTTCTTTTACAACAGCCGGATCCTGGTTCAGATGATCTATGGCAAGCATTGAACCAAAATAAACCAAACAGAACAATAATATTCCTGTAATGAAATTTAGCCAGAAACTATTTGACAATAATACAGCACACTCCTTCTTATTATCACGGCCATTTTCCTGAGCGATCAATGGTGTGATTCCATATGCAATTCCCAGTCCGACAACCATAACGATCATAAATACAGCATTTACAAGTGAGACAGCTGCCAATGGAATTGTTCCAGCAAAATGCCCAACAATAACGCTATCCGCAGTATGTACCAATGTATGGCCCAATTGTGAAATGACAACCGGACCGGCTAATACAATCGTACTTTTATAATACGGCTTAAATGTTTTAAATTTCCCCAACATAATCAATTCCTCAAAAAATAGGCACAAAAATACAAAGATATTTCTGCTCTATCGTCATATTAAAAAATATTTAGCAAAAATATAACAAAGTTTACCTTGCAAATAGTCGTCCAATGTTACGTAATTTTTATGTTTCAAATACCTTAAAATTATCTTAAATTTACCTGATGGTCTAAGAACTATAGAAATATAAATTGTAACTTAGCATCTAATTAGTAATCAAAAGAAGAGGAAAAGAGTATGTACAATCCAGTAATAACATTTCTAAACATCGGAACACAGGAGATGATTTTAATCGTGTTTGCGATCTTGTTACTTTTTGGTGGCAAGAAGCTTCCTGAATTGGC
>JAQZAZ010000201.1 GCA_029239355.1 Sphingobacterium sp. | reverse complement strand
AACTCTCCGCTTATATCTGGTCACCAATGACCGCTGCGACTATCGCTGATCAATACAAGCGATTGTTGACAGGTTTTGCTGAAAAAACAGGTGATGTCAATAAAGTATTCACCCAAGCTGGAGATTTCTCTATGCGCGGTATGGGATCGCCCGAAACGGCTTATCGCACTGCAGGTGGGCATTTACTAAGCTTTGGCGTTTCCGCAACACTCTCCGTTCGGGAATACCTCAAAACCTATTACGGTGCCACAAGTGATGTCATGATGTACACGCCTTCAACAGAGCATAGTGTAATGTGTTCTTACGGTGAACAGGAGGTTGAAGCCTTCCGACATTTGATTACGGAGGTTTATCCCAGCGGAAACATTTCTATTGTGTCCGATACCTATGACCTATGGCATGTTGTGGATCATGTATTGCCACAATTGAAAGATCTGATCATGGGACGGGAGGGCAAGGTTGTTATTCGACCAGACAGCGGCGATCCTGTTAAAATTATTTGTGGTGATCCGGAGGCTGACCACGAAACAGTTCAAAAAGGGATTGTCGAACGTTTATTTGAACTCTTTGGGGGGACGGTCAATGCGAAAGGCTTCAAAGAACTTGATCCACATATTGGTGTTGTATATGGCGACTCCATCACTGTGGAACGGGCAACTAAGATCTGTGAAGGTTTGATGGCGAATGGTTTTGCCTCGACCAACACAATACTTGGAATAGGATCCTATACCTATCAGTATGTCACAAGAGATACCTTTGGCTTCGCTTTAAAGGGAACGGCCGAAATTGTGGCCGGTCAGTTTAAAGCTATTCAAAAAAGACCGGCCACAGACACCGGTAATTTTAAGAAATCCCAAAAAGGTATGGTTGCCGTTGTATTTGAAAATAATGATTTTCGCTTGATAGACGATCTCAATCCAACGACCATCGAACAATTGAATGATAGCAACCTGCTCAAAGAATGTTTTGTGGATGGGGCCTTTGTCAGCACAGCTAGTTTTAAGGAAATAAGAAATAGATTACAAACAGAATCAATAAGAGTATATGGAAAATAACCTAAGAAAACCGTTTTTCATCAATGATGAAAACGTTGAACAGTATGCCCAACAAATGGCATCATGGATTGCGGGACAAGTGAATGCGGCAAGCCGTCAAGGTTTGGTGCTTGGTATGAGCGGCGGGATTGACTGTAGTGTGGTTGCTTGCCTATGCCACTTGGCGAAGGTGGATGTCCATTTGGTCATGATGCCCTATGGTAGCGACATGAACAATAGCAAGAGTCATGCACATGGGATGGAGCTTATTGAAAAATTTGATTTTCCCTACCATATCTTTGATATCAAACCAGCGGTCGATGCGCTGACCATCAATAACGATGCCTATATTGCAGCTTCAAGCGAATCCAACCGTGTCTTGAGCTTAGCCAATATCCGGCCACGGGTCCGCATGACTTACCTCTATCAATTTGCTCAATTGGGAAGCCGTTTTGTGATCGGTACCGGCAATATGGCCGAAGCGACCGTAGGTTACTTTACCAAATGGGGAGATGGTGCTTATGATCTTAATCCCTTGGCCATGGTGACCAAGCAAGAAGTATATACACTGGCAAAATACCTTGGTGTCCCCGAATCCATTCAATGTAAGAGTCCTTCAGCAGGTCTGTGGGAAGGACAGACAGATGAAGAAGAATTGGGCATGAGCTATGCACAGATTGACGGATTTATTCTGACTGGAACATCCGGTGATCCGACGATAGATGAACTGATCCGTAGACGTCAACAACAGTCTGCTCATAAGTTTGCTGCGATTCCAACTTTCAAAGGCTAGTAAAAAGTAGAGCTGATAGGAAAAGGTTAGGTTTAGGACACATACAATACATAATTATTGAAGATGAAAACAAGATATGAACAGATTGTTGATGTAAGAGAGATCGCATCCGAAAAAGGGGATCATATTCCGTCCATATTGTCATTGGCTGGGCAGGAGCAAATCCTACCTGCTGCATCGGATAAAAAGCGTACACTGCTTTTGGCGATTGATGTACAGAACGATTTTATGGAATCCATTGGCAGTCTACCGGTAGCTGGTTCGCGTGCTGATGTACAACGGCTGACCCAATGGATGTACAACAATATGGCTTCTCTGACACAGGTCATGTGCAGCCTAGACTGTCATTCACTGCTGCAGATTTTCCATGCAGACTGGTGGGTGGATAAGCAAGGAAATCAGCCCAAACCTTTTACGGTCATCCGTCACAAGGATCTTATCGATGGAACATGGACTGTCGCCAATGCGGACACAGCCGAACAATCTCTAGCGTATCTTAAAAATTTAGAAGCCGAAGGGAAAAAGGAGCTTTGCATCTGGCCCTATCATTGTTTAGAGGGCAGCTCGGGGGCGCAATTGGAAAGTCAATTTACCAATATGCTCTATTTTCACAGCGCAGTACGTCAAGTCAAACCCCTATTGGTCTATAAAGGACAGGATCCCTACACTGAAATGTACGGTATCATCAAAGCCGAATACGATGACAATAAATTTGTCAATCATGCCGTGCTCGAGGCTATCGAGGCCTACGATGCCATTTATCTTGCTGGACAGGCATCAAGTCACTGTGTATTGGCATCTGCAATGCAGATATTGGAATATTTTGGAGAGGATAAAGCGATTACGTCCCGCATTACCCTACTGATAGACTGTATGTCACCCATTGCTGGTTTCGAAGAATCTACACTGCAGGCTTTTGAATCACTGCGTGAAAAATACGGCATACAGATCAAAAAGTCCACAGACGTAATTTTATAACAAGATGGTCAGTACTCCAAAAACATATAACTACGAATACGCCAGACCCGCCGTTACAGTCGATTGTGTGATCTTTGGTTTTGAAAAAAATCAACTTAAACTGTTATTAACCAAACGGGCGATAGAACCTTACTTAGGGAAATGGGCATTTCCCGGTGGCTTTATTCAGGAGGATGAAACTGCGGATGAATGTGCGCTACGTAAATTGTCCGAAGAAGCTGGGCTCAGCAATATCTTTCTTGAGCAGCTCTATACCTTTTCGGATTTAAACCGTGATCCCCGGGGGCGGGTCATCAGTATTGCCTATTATGCCTTGGTTAAACCTAACGAATATATCCTGGAGGCCGGACTTGATATCGATGCGGTGCAATGGTTTAGTTTGGAGGAGGTCGCTGATTTGGCTTTCGATCATCAGCAGATCCTATCTGTTGCGGTCGAACGCCTCAAAGGTAAAATCCGTTACCAGCCCATCGGATTTGAACTGCTGCCGGCACAATTTACCTTACCTGACCTGCACAAATTGTATGAAACAATTCTGCAGCGTTCGATAGATCGCGGTAATTTTCGCAAAAAGATACTGAGCATGGATCTGTTGATCGACCATAGCGACATGCAAAAGGATAGACATGCCAGAGCAGCAAAAATCTATAGTTTTGATAAAGAAAAATACGAAGAACTCAAAGAAACAGGATTTTACTTCGAAATCTAAAAATTTACCTTATCCATCAGGCTCATGAAACAACATGGGCCTTTATCCATTTCAATATTTGGAGTTTACAAGCCGAATATCGATTGTCACAGCGCTTAAATTGACTTACCTTTCCTATTATGTGATTGAAATACGATATTAGATTGAAATATCTTAATGGTGAATTATCTGTTATATGAAAAAAGTACTTTGTTGCGCTGGTATTGTTTTGTCGCTATGTATGGCATGTCAACAAAACAAGGTAAAAAATCCTGTTTCTCCTCCAATAAAGGAGGCTATTGTAAGCGAAAAGCCAGCGGTCGATTCGCTTGTCTTTCAGGATAAAATGATCAGAATTTATAAGATAGATTCCATCAGCTTTTTTAAGGAACAGCAAAAGGCCGATTATAGGAGAGATACCATCGCTTCGATCAGCGATGTAAAAGTCGCGAAAAAGCTATTGCAAGGCCGTGTCGTATTTGGAGACTATACTCCAGGTAAGATCATGGAAATTGATACATTGGTGGAGGGAGATGTAATTGCTCAGGTACGACTTAATGATGGTCGCTTACTAACGGCTGGAAAAACAGAAGGTGCCATTGATCTGTTGGAGAATATGTTTGTGAAATATTTTCCATCGGAAGAGGTTTTGTTGTTGGAGGGAGGACATACAACAGATCAGGCACTTGATTTGCGTCAGGGGAAATGGGATATTGAAGAAATCGGTAATTTAGACTATGTTTATTTCTCTAAGCATAAAAAATACAGATTGAATGGAATGTATGGTGGACAAGAATGTTCCAGTTACTTTTTGCAAAAAAAGGAAAATGAGGTCTATCTGACCTATGCGCAGATTCCCCTGGACTGGAATAATAACTTTGACTTTTGCACTTTAAAAGATATTTTTTGGAATGGAGATCAGCAGCTATATTTTCGGAATTTTTTCTATGGAGCACCGCATGATAAGCGAACGGGTTTCTATAGACTGGATATTATTTCCGAAAATTGATGTCATCAATAGGGATGCATCGAATCTCAAATTGCTTTTCCTGGCAAACTGCCCTTGCAAGTAAGAATTAGCAAAAGGAAAAATCCCTGTTTTCCGCTAAGCAGAATATTTAATAATAGCTATATTTTTACTGCATCAGGTACAGTGCTTGCCGTTTTCATCGTATTGAGGTAAGCACGATCTATTTTAAGACTATCGAGCAATAAGGTTATGGCGCATCGCATTTATATATATAACGTAAATCCTAAAACAAAAGAAACATTTGAAGCACATCTGGCCGAATGGAATTATGAAATTCCAGCCCTGATGTTCCCGCTATTTTCTTCGGGTATCCGTTCCCAAGGAACACAGCTCTATGCTAATAAGGAAGATGGTATTGCAAGGTTACGCTATTTTTATGCGCTGCTTGCTGATGTTTATCAATTGCATTACAAAAAGAAGTATGCTGAACCGGTTAACAAGATGTTTGAATTTTTGGAAAGCTTACCATTCGATACCTTTCAAATCGATGGACGGGATGTCTTCAATATGAATGTGGAGAAACATACAGAACAGGCAAGTGACTGGGTTGATGAGATCAGGACGACGGGAGCTTTATACACACAGGCCTTTGAGCAGCAGAGTTTGGATCCTCTTCAGAAGATCTTGCAATTATCAGGCTATGATACTTTTCTGGAAATGCTCGAGACAGACTGGATTAACTATGGTTTGGGCTTGTGGGAAGAACATGCTTTTCAGCAGGAGGGAACCGAAGTCTTTGAAGAAAATGGAAAACAAGGATTAAAGGATGCTCTTGGAAATATTCTGGTAGCTCCGAAATACGATGAGCTATTTGAGTTCAATGAAGCAGGGATTGCTTTGGTTGAACTGGATCATCTATTTGGTTACATCAATGAGCGGGGAGAGGAGATCGTATCCTGTCAGTACGTTGAGGCATTTGACGCGAATGTTATCGATGGGGTTAATTATGCTGAGGTTGAAATCGAAGGGAAACGTGGTATATTGAATATTGATAGCAAACAACTTTCATTACCTGCTGCCTATGATAATCTGGACTGGTTTGCCCGTGGTTTTTTGAATGCAAAGCAAGGTGATCACTATTTTCTTTTTGCTGCTGATGGAACACAGGTTATTACCGAATCGGCGGATGAGCCTTTTGGATACGATTACAGTAAGCTTTTTTATAAGCGGCAAAAAGGTACCATGAAGCGGAAATACTTTCGTATTGATGGTCACTATTTGGGCAGTTTTCTGGAAGATAGCCTACAGGCTCTTCCCAATGCCTATTTCTGGATCAAACCCAATAAGTTGCAGCGCAAGATTTCAATCATCAAACCTGATGGCACTGTGCTGGATGAAGAGATTGATCGTATCATCGTCCTGGATGATTATCGTAGCATCGCATACCTGAAAAATAAACAATGGCAGATTTACGCACTCACGCATGATCTATTCCGCTTAGTCGATCGATCTATTGATAAAATCTTGGTCGATAGCATTAAAAACTTTCGAAAAGATGTCTTTGTTGTCGCCTGTGCTGAAGGGCAAGGAATATATGAAGCCTATCTTGATCAATGGCTGCTCGAACCTGATCCGGCTTATCTAAAAATCGAATATTGCTATATGGACTTTATGCGTATCCAGCAATCCGAAGGAATGCGCTATTTTGATACAAAAGTGAATTTCTGTAGCGAACTTTACGATTATGTCAGTGCGCCGATTCATGATCCACATCCGGAACGAAGCGAAGGTGAATTCTTACTCTTATTTAAAGGAGAAAGGCTGTTTTATGTAGATCTAAAACGAAATGTTGTTGAATTTCCTGAAACAGCATTTGGCCGTTTGTATGCCGAAAAATATAATTTGCAGGGAGCAGACCAGAGCTACTTTGTACAATTTTATCAAGCATGGACAAAACGGAAAGGAGCGGGGTACGAATCTTATCTTGATAACCAGACGTTATACGAAAAAGCGCGGAATTTAAATTGGGCCGGTAAGATAGCTGAGGCTATACCTTTGTTGACTATCGGTGCCTCCCGAGGTAGTGCCGACTGCCAATACCTTCTTGGCAATATCTATTGCGGTACAGATCATGAAGACTTTCTGGATATTCCTAAAGCGATCGGCTTCTACAAACAGGCTATAGCACAGGATCATGCACGAGCTTGGACGAACTTAGGGTTCATCTATGCTACGGGCCTCGGCCTGCCGCTTGATATTCCCAAAGCCTTAGAGGCTTACCAAAAAGCCGCAGCACTTGGGGAAACGCAAGCAATGAGCAATCTTGGCAACTGGTATTATGAAGGGGAACATCTGGAACAGGATTATGTGCAGGCCTTACACTACTTTAAGCAGGCTGAAAAAGACGGCATCACTAACGATGCGCAGGTAGCTGAAATTTATTACCAACAGAAAGATTACGCCAATTTGTTACGTTATCTAAAAAAGGATAAAGATGGACAGTATGCCGCGATTTATTATGGTATTTTGTATGAAGAAGGTTGGGGCGTAAAACAGAGTATGGTGAAGGCACTGCGTTACTATGAACAGGCAAACGAAAACGCTACCTATGCTTATGCGGTCAATCGTCTCTTGTATTACTATAAAAATGGAACGTTTGCAGATGCCGCTAAATACAACTTTTGGTTGGATTTTGCCAAAAACAATGAGGTTGATATTGAAGAATAAAAAAAGAATATGGCACATCGAATTTATGTTTATAACACAGATAAAAAAGATCAGGAGTATTTCCATGCTTATTTGGGTGAATGGAACTATGTCATTCCAGATCTGTTGCTGCCCTTGTTTGCCGCAAATCCAAAAGCGAAAGGTACCTTGGTATATGCTGAAAAAGAGTCGGGTATTTTAAAATTACGGAAATTCTACGATCTGCTTATTCAGGAGTATAATTTGATATCCAATGCTGCTGTTCTGTTGACCATCGAAAAAATGTTCGATTTTCTGCATGGACTTCCA
>JAQZAZ010000200.1 GCA_029239355.1 Sphingobacterium sp. | reverse complement strand
ACTAATTTCAATTGAATTGGACGATTGTAAAGACAAGATGTCCAAAGCAGTTGCTCACACCGAGTCTGAATTAACAAAAATTCGCGCCGGTAAAGCTTCACCGTCTATGTTAGATGGCATTTCAGTCGATTATTATGGTAGCGCGACTCCGCTTTCGCAAGTTGCTAACATCAACACAACTGATGCACGGACAATTGTCGTACAACCTTGGGAAAAATCGCTCATAAACGCAATTGAAAAAGCAATTACGGATGCTAACCTAGGCATTAACCCGCAGAACGATGGTATCGTAATCCGCTTGAATGTCCCACCATTGACCGAAGAAAGAAGACGTGACTTGGTAAAAAAGGCAAAGGAAGAGACTGAAAGAGGCCGTGTAGCTATCCGTAATATTCGTAAAGATGCCAATGAATCCATCAAAAAATTAAAAAATGATGGTGCCTCAGAAGATGAGATCAAAACTGCTGAAGGTGAAGTCCAAAAATTGACTGATGCATACATTGTGAAAGTTGATAAACTGGCGGAACTGAAAGAAAAAGATATCATGACTGTTTAAGGTTCTATTCTTAAACAAGCGAAAAGGTCTGAACTAATTTCAGACCTTTTTTATTTTTTGAGCATTCTATACCTCCCCACAAAAATATTCTGGCACCTGCTATTGATTTTTGAGCAAAATAATTGTACATTGTACACTAACAATAATCAGTTATAGTATGAACAATTCTCGCCGTCAATTTTTAAAGCAAGCTGGAATAGGTCTTTCGGCAGCTTATCTGATGCCCAACATGATATCTTGTCAAAACAAAACGGGCGCTGTCAGTGACAATCCGCTGCAGAATATAGGTGTGCAACTGTATTCCATTCGTGATTTAATGGATAAAGACCCCAAAGGCTCTTTGGAACAGATCGCAAAAATCGGCTACAAACATGTCGAGCTTTATGGCATCGACCCAACAGCCAGACAATTTTGGAAATTACCTTATAAGGAGCTGAAAAAAATTCTGGATGACAATGGGCTAAAAACCCACTCGGGTCACTATGACATGTCAAAATATCTAAGTAAGTCACATACTGATAAAGAGGATTTGTCTATTTACTTTGATGCAGCACAAGAACTTGGTCAGGAATATGTTATTGCACCTGTAACTCCGATGTTCGATATTAATGCACTTAAAAAAGACGACTATCTATACGCTGCCGAGCAGCTCAATAAAGCAGGCGAGCAGGCGAAGAAACTCGGATTAAAAGTCGCGTACCACAACCACTTTTGGGAATTTAGAGATTTAGGAAACAATACCATGGGTGAGGAAGTTATGCTGGCTTTTACGGAACCTGATCTTGTCGATTTTGAACTTGATCTTTTCTGGGCCGAAAAAGCTGGAAAAAACCCGATATCCATATTTGAAAAATTTCCGAACCGTTTCAAGCTATGGCACGTCAAGGATATGGACCGTTCAAAATCGAATCCGATCGAATGGCCTAAGGATGGAAAATTACCTGTAGAACAGATTTTTAAAGATATCAAATATACCGAAGTTGGTACCGGAAGCATAAATTTCACCGAAATTATTAAAGAAAAGGCTAAAGCTGGTCTGAAATATGCATTTGTGGAGCAAGATGATATCTACATGCCTAATAAGATGGAGAGTCTTAAAAAAAGCTACGACTATGTTCAGGCAAATCTTATCAAATAAAAAAGGGAAGCAAATGCTTCCCTTTTTTATTTGATAAATTTCCTTTAGAATTGTGTATCCTCTACTTCAACGGCTGTCTCAATCACTTTACGCGCCAACTCCTCTTTGAAATCAATAATATTTTTACTTATCGTATCATCGTGAGTCCCCAAGATTTGAGCAGCTAAAATGCCAGCATTTTTGGCAGCATTTAATGCAACTGTCGCTACCGGTATTCCATTAGGCATCTGAAGGATAGATAATACCGAATCCCATCCATCGATAGAATTCGAAGATTTTACTGGTACTCCGATCACAGGTAAATGTGTAATTGAAGCGACCATTCCAGGTAAATGCGCAGCTCCACCAGCTCCGGCAATAATTACTTTTAAGCCGCGTGATGCCGCATTTTTCGCATAATCAAACATGCGTTGTGGCGTACGGTGTGCCGAAACAATCGTAACTTCAAATTCTACTCCAAGGACTTTCAGGACATCGATTGCATCCTGCATAACAGGAAGATCGGATTTGCTTCCCATGATAATGCCTACCTGGGCCTTATTATTGACTGACATAGTATTATTAAGCTTTAACTTTTAATATTTCCTGTACTTTTCTTGCATTTGCGATCGCTTTCTCCCGATCGTCATTGATGATACATACATGGCCCATCTTGCGGAATGGTTTTGTGTATTTCTTGCCATACAGATGCAGATAGACACCTTCCATAGCCAACACCTCCTCTACGCCGTCGTATTTTGCCAAGCCTTCATAGCCATCCTCACCCAATAGGTT
The DNA here is from genome assembly GCA_029239355.1 of Sphingobacterium sp. Lineage (GTDB taxonomy): Bacteria > Bacteroidota > Bacteroidia > Sphingobacteriales > Sphingobacteriaceae > Sphingobacterium. The sequence continues at coordinate 5,112 of JAQZAZ010000200.1, read as the reverse complement.
GATCATCACCGCATTTGTCCGGCATCTGGTATCACCCAATGGCAAATTGAATATCGCCCTTAGATGCTGGCCAAATTGAGAAACATAATTTCCTTCAATCGTTTGATGTCCACTGTTGTGTGGGCGCGGTGCCAATTCATTCACCAGAATATCGCCATTTTTCGTTAGGAACATTTCAACAGCAAGTAAGCCCACAATCTGTAGATCATCGGCAATTTTCTTGGCGATTGCCTCTGCTCGTTGCTGAATCTCCACACCATATAAGGATGGCGCAATAAGAAATTCCACTAAATTCGCTTGTGGATTGAATTCCATTTCTACCATTGGAAAAGTAGAGACATCGCCACGGTCATTACGGGCAACGATAACGGCGATTTCCTTTTCAAAATCTACCCATTCTTCAATCAAACTTGGTTCTTCAAAAGCATCCAGAATATCCGCTTCAGTGAGAATCTTCTTCACCCCTTTTCCGTCATAGCCATCCTTACGTAGTTTTTGGATATAAGGTAAGTTCAATGAAGCGTTTGTCAAGTTATCCTTGGTTGATATGAGTTGAAAGGTTGAAGTAGGAATATCATTTTGTTTAAAAAACTGTTTTTGTAATCCTTTATCCTGAATCAGACGAATAATACGCGACTGTGGATAAACAATGACCCCTTCCTCTTCCAATTTCTCCAATGCATCAACATTAACTTTTTCAATCTCGATAGTAATCAAATCCAGGTCCTTCCCAAAATTATATACTGTCTCAAAATCACTCAATGAACCACATTCAAATTTATTGCACAGCTTGCGACAAGGAGCATTCTTATCGGGATCCAGCACATGAACGTTTACATTGTAATTAATGGCTTCCTGGATTAGCATTCTTCCGAGTTGACCACCACCAAGAATACCTAATTGCAGTTCGCCATAAAAATCTTTTGCCATAATTGATTTTAAAATCTTATAAAATTTATTTTCTAAGCTTTTTCTTTGAACAGCTGTTCACCTAATAAGCTCTCTTTATCTATCTTTTTTTGTAGTTCAATAAAAGCACCGATTAATGCTTCCGGACGAGGAGGACAGCCCTGAACATATACATCCACTGGAATAATCCGATCGACTCCCTTAACGACATGATAACCATGTTGCCAATATGGTCCACCACAGTTGGAACACGACCCCATTGAGATAACATATTTTGGATCGGGCATCTGCTCATAGAGCTTTTTTATACGGTCAGCCATTTTAAAAGTGACTGTACCGGCAATAATAATAACATCTGACTGCCTTGGGGAAGGCCTAGGAAAAACCCCCATCCGATCCAAATCATAGGTCGAAGCCATTGCTCCCATCATTTCGATTGCGCAACAAGCAATACCAAAACTCATGGGCCACATGGACGAAAGCCTTGCCCAGTTTAGCAAATCATCCAATTTGGCAACGACAACACCATTATTTTGCAATTGACTATCTAAACTCATGCTTACTCAGGTTTTTTAAATCGAGGTTTAAAAGCAATCTTTGGAGCAGCCGTCACCTCTTGCACCATCGTATTCTCCAGGCTGCCATCTGCTGGCGGTCTATAATCCCGAACTTGATAAGTACTATTGTTCAGTGTTGAATAGGCACTTTGTGGAATATTTACCGGAACCTTGGGAAGAGATACATTGGGTTTTACCCATTCCAAATCGCCCTTTTTCCAGACAAAAACCAATCCCAAAATTAAAATACCAATAAACATGGCCATTTCAATCAGGGTAAACCAGCCCCATCTGCCATCCGCAGCAATATATTCCGATTGTCCAAATACCGTAGCCCAAGGAAAAATAAAAATGAGCTCCACATCGAAAAGTAGGAATATTAAAGCGATGACGTAAAATCGAGGATTGAATTGTACCCAGGAGGAGCCGATAGGATCTTCGCCACATTCGTAGGTACCAGATTTAATGGGATTACTCTTTTTGGGAGAAATTAAACGTGCAAGAAAAATGGTCGCACAAACTAACAGTGTCCCTATCAGCAGAATGATAAGGATTTTGCCGTATTCCGATAATTGTGCGGGGTCATCCATAATGATTACAAATTTAATAATTATTTCGTTTACTCTAGCGAGGAACTTGAAATTACAAATTATTTATTAAAAAAATAGGGCATTGTACAGATACAATGCCCTATAATATATTAACAATACACTTAAATTACATTTTTCCGGGCATTTTAGGCATATTACGCATCAACTTAGCGGCCATCGCTGGGTTAGACATTTGCTTCATTACCTTACGCATGTCGCCAAACTGCTTCAACAATTTGTTTACTTCGTTAATGTCAGTTCCCGAACCTTTAGCAATACGTAAGCGACGTTTCTGGTCAATTACATCCGGGTTTTCGCGCTCAAAAGGCGTCATCGAATCAATGATCGCTTCAATAGGTTTGAAGGCATTATCGTCGACCTCAATATCTTTCATCGCTTTTCCTACTCCGGGGATCATGCCCATCAAATCTTTCATGTTACCCATTTTTTTGATTTGTTGGATCTGTGATTTGAAATCATTGAAATCGAATTTATTCTTACGAATTTTCTTTTGGAGCTCAGCAGCTTGCTTTTCGTCAAACTGTTGTTGCGCACGCTCTACCAAAGATACGACGTCACCCATACCTAAAATACGAGAAGCCATACGATCTGGATAGAAAACATCCAGCGCATCCATCTTCTCACCCGTACCGATAAATTTAATCGGTTTATTGACCACAGATTTGATCGATAATGCGGCGCCACCACGTGTATCACCATCTAATTTGGTTAATACAACACCTGTAAAATCAAGGCGATCATTGAAGGTCTTTGCCGTATTGACAGCATCTTGCCCTGTCATAGAGTCAACGACAAATAAGATCTCATCTGGTTTTGTCGCTTCTTTTACTGCAGTGATCTCCACCATCAACGGCTCATCTATCGCCAAACGGCCAGCGGTATCAATAATGACCACATTATGGCCATTGCGTTTTGCCTCTTCGACCCCTGCTTTCGCAATAGCAATCGGATCGGTTGATTCTCTATTGACATAAACTGGGACGCCAACTTGCTCCGCCAGCACTTCTAATTGGTCAATTGCGGCCGGACGATAAACGTCACCAGCGACCAATAATGGTTTTTTATTCTTTTTATCTTTCAGGTATAGGGCTAACTTTCCGGAAAAAGTTGTTTTACCGGCCCCGTTCAGACCCGCGATCAAAATGACAGTAGGATTTTTACTAGTCTCCAACTCGGTAACAGATCCGCCCATCAATTCTGTCAACTCATCATTCATGATTTTAGTCAACAGTTGACCTGGAGAAATACTCGTCAAAACGTTTTGCCCTAAAGCTTTTTGTCTAACATCATCTGTAAAAGTTTTAGCAGTCTTGTAATTCACGTCGGCATCCAACAACGCCTTGCGAATTTCTTTCATCGTTTCAGCAACGTTGATTTCGGTAATACTGCCCTGCCCTTTTAATACCTTAAAGGCCCTATCTAGCTTATCTTGAAGATTTGAAAACATAAAATCTGAGTCTTATTCTATATAAACAGCAAAGTTAAAAAAATTGTCTGTAGTAACCTCATTAACACCCTATAAAAAATGCGACTATTAAAAATAATCGCATTTCGTTATATCTTAAAGTTACTAAATCTTTCTTTACTCGCTCCTACGCCCACCAAATAACATGGATGCATAGTATAAAAGTGTTACCAAGGCACTCAAAGCAGCAACTACATAGGTCATAGCAGCCCATTTTAGCGCATCCTTCGCTCCATCGTGTTCCTCACCGTTATAAGTTACACCGGCATGATTTAACCAAGCTAACGCCCGGTTTGACGCATCAAATTCTACCGGAAGTGTGATAAACGAAAAAATTGTTGTGATAGCCAATGCACCTACACCTACGGCCAACAGCCAAGGATTACCGCCTTTGGAAAATGCAAATAACATCACACCCAGCATCAATACCCATGAGGTCAGTTTGGAAGCAGCATTGACCATAGGTACCATTGCCGAACGGAACCCTAACCATTTGTAGGCTTTTGCATGCTGAACAGCGTGACCACACTCATGGGCTGCGATTGCCGCAGCAGCCACACTACGACCACTATACACTTCAGGACTCAGGTTGACTGTTTTATCGGATGGATTGTAATGATCTCCTAAGCGATCAGGAATAGATATTACTTTTACATCATAAATACCGTTATCATTTAGCATTTTCAGTGCGATCTCAGCACCTGACATCCCATTCCCCAATGGCATCTCCGAATACTTCTTAAATTTGTTTTTAAATCGTGTCTGGACAATCAGGCTTACCACCATTATTCCAATAAATAAAATCAAGTACATAGCTTTTATATTTTTAACGTTATTATCTTTAATAGTTTCAATATGACTATCAAACCCTATTCCAATTCCCATAAATTGAGTAAGGCATGAACTTCTAAGATAATAAAAAGAGTATAACTGACAAAAAGAACAAATTCTTCTGATCCCAACATGACATAGTAGCATAAAAAAGGGAGTGAAAACTCACTCCCGCTTATTGTTATTTTCTAAATTATACTACTTATTCCATTATCCCATTTGAAAAACCAAATCCGACCCCTCTATCATCTTGCGTAAATTACTCAGGGCGTAACGCATTCTTCCTAAAGCGGTGTTAATACTTACCTCTGTTATCTCAGCAATATCCTTAAAGCTCATATCACAAAAATGACGCATAATTAAAACCTCCTTTTGATCATCCGGTAGCTTCTGGATCATTTTCTTTAGGTCTACGTCGACCTGCTGTTTCAGCATCTTAGACTCAGCGCTCTCATCACTGAATTCTAACACCTCAAAAATATCAAAACCATCTGCATTAACAATATTTGGGGCACGTTTTGCTTTCCTAAAAAAGTCAACGATCATATTGTGGGCAATTCGGATAGCCCAAGGCAAAAATTTTCCCTCTTCATTGTATTTGCCAGATTTTAACGTGTTGATGATTTTAATGAAAGTCTCTTGGAAAATATCTTCAGCAAGATATTCGTCTTTTACTTTCATATATATAGAGGTGTAAATTTTCGATTTATATCGATTCAACAATGCCTCTAGGCCGGAC
>JAQZAZ010000199.1 GCA_029239355.1 Sphingobacterium sp. | reverse complement strand
ACTTTTCTGGACTGGCATCTTCAAAATCAGCATCTTCCAAAACCACATAATGATCTTTCATAAAATATCCCTTGACGATGTTGTCCCATTTCACTTCTTTACCTGTTTGCTCATTAACGCGTTTGAATTTAATATTGGCTAAATCTTTACGATCCAGCATATCAAGATCAAGGGTACTGCTTTCTGTGGCACTATATAATTTTATCGGGATGTTAACCAGACCAAATCCGATTGCTCCTGTCCAAATGGCTCGCATAGCGTTCTATTTTTTAAACTGTATTTATTAGACAGATGTTACCTCATTGTCTATATGAGGTAACCACTTTTAAGGTAAAATAGTTTGGGATAGCCGAAAATTGTGTTGTATTTTTTCGAAGGAATTGGGTAGTAATCCAAACCTTTCTCTCGTGGATTGGTTATATGAACATGAGCTTGTCATATAGTATGGATCTAAAATCAAACGAACCTTTTTGGTTAATAAAGAATGGACTTTTGACAACTTATCCCTCTTTGCGTCAGGACAAATCTTGCGATATTCTAATTGTCGGTGGCGGAATTTCTGGTGCATTAATTGCCCATGAATGTATATCAATGGGCAAAAGATGTATACTTATCGACAAGCGAGAGATCGTTAATGGAAGCTCCGCGGCAACAACTTCAATGTTACAATATGAAATAGATATACCACTTTATCGCTTAAAGGAATTAATTGGCGAAGAAGGTGCAATAGCTAGCTATAAAGCTTGTTGTAATGCTATAGACAACATCGGGCTACTGTCAAAAAAAATCGGTTCTAAAGCCGGTTTTCGCACAAAGAATTCATTATATTATGCTTCTCGCAAAAAAGACGTTTCTTGGCTGAAGAAAGAATTTTGTACGCGAGATGCTGCCGGTTTTAAAGTCAAATGGCTGTCTGAGGATGAAATTAAAAAAAAATATAATATAGAAGGGGCTTATGGAGGTATCTGCTCTGAGCAGGGCGCAAGTATTGATGCTTTTTGCTTTGCTCATGAGCTATTGGCTTATAATGTCAAAAAGGGTTTGGAGGTATTTGATAAAACGGCACTTACTTCTGTGAAAAGTAGTGCGCGGAGTCATAAAATAACAGTATCTAGTGGTGCCATGATCCGTGCAAAGAAAATTATATATTGTATTGGTTATGAGTCTGTGGAGTTGATTCCGGAGAAGTGTGTAGATTTGTTAAGTACCTTCGCTATTGTCTCTGAACCAAATAATTCTCTTTATCAACAGTATAAAGACCTATTGATATGGAATACTTCTGATCCTTATCTTTATATGCGAACAACTGATGATTGTCGATTTTTGATCGGAGGGGAGGATGAAGAGTTTCACGATCCGCAAAAGCGAGATGCCATGATTGCTAAAAAATCGGATAAATTAGAAAAGTCTTTCCATAAGATCTTCGATAGTCCTTTTGTTACAGACTTCAAGTGGGCTGGAACTTTTGGGGTGACGAAGGACGGCCTGCCTTATATTGGTAAACATAAACAGTTTAAAAATACCTATTTTGTTTGTGGCTTTGGCGGAAATGGTATTACATTTTCGGTAACGGCTATGGAAATGGTGGCCTATTGGCTAAAAAATAAAACACACCCCTTATCCAAATGGTTTAATTTCGGACGATAGTGCCTAGTTATATTTTAATAAAAAACGGAATAATTTATGTTCTAACTTGTTAAGTGGCAAGCTTTCCTTGATAAACGGAAATTTTCCTTCCAAATATATCTTTTGTATCATAGGATGGATATAGTAATTTTGTGAAACAGTTTTGGTATTGCCCAATTGTTTGGCAACCACTTTTATAACTTCATTTAATTGTTTTTTCCGTGTGTTTAAATCGTCTCCTTGTTTTACTTGAGCTAATAAGTGAAATGCTTCCCTGCTTGCTCCCCAGATTCGGATATCCTTACCGCTGATTTTACCTGGACAATGATTGCGTAGATAATTGTTGAATGTACGTCCACAAAATACACCATCACATATAGTTTTGTTAAGATGGAAAATACTTTTTCCCCTCATCTCTAGCAGTTCTAGCAGTAATTTTGCCTGTTGTTTATCTTGCCAAGTTTTTTCCTGAAAGACTCCTTTTTTTCCCTTATAGGCGAGTGTAATCGTATTATTTGCTATGCTGACATGGCGTTTTTCAAGAGTACTAAGTCCATAAGATTTGTTTTCTAGCGTATAGCGTTTGTTTCCAATTCTTATAAGAGTGCTATCCATTATTTTAAAGGCGATTGCACATAATTTTTCCATGTCCCAATCGCGATGTTTCAAATGACGGGATGCTATTTTCCGAAGATCTTGAAGATATTGCCCCATGTAAAGAATATGCCTAAATTTTTCATTTTGTCTTCGGACGACAAATTTTGAATGATAGATATATTGTTTGCGTCCTTTCTGGTCAAATCCATACGCTTGTAAATCGCTTTGTGCATTTTTTGCAATCCAAACATCTTTCCAATTTGGTGGAATGACCAACTCATTTATTCTATCTAATATCTTTGGCTCTGTAACCTCTTTGTCCGAGCTATCAAAATATTTAAAATTTTGCTTAATCTTCCGTCTTGTGTATCCTCTTCTATTCTTAATCTTCATATAAGTAATTTATATTGCATAACATTCCCGGGGCTTATTTTGTTGTGTGATTGAAATTCTCTTTTTTATTTATAAATAGGAGTTTTAGCTCAAGTAGAGAGGAGTTTGGATTTATTTTACATTATCTCGTAATGTTTTGATGTATTCATGCGCTTCGAGTTGTATAGAGAGCTGTTTTTCGATCAGTAGGAGAAGGTCGTGTGTGATTTCCCAATCTTGATTATCTACGACATCTTTATAAGTCTTTGTAAAAGCGTCTTCACCTTGTTCACAGCTTGCAAGCAGACTTTTCTCATCGTTTCCTGAAACAGCGGATTTAAAATCCATCCATAATCGAAAGAGTTTACCGCTGATCATTGTACCATCACTTGCTGGCCTAGTTTGTGGTTGCAAGTAGGGTTTAAGCTCTTGAATAAATCGTTCGGATTGATGCATGTATTCGAAAAAAATATTATTTAATGTGTTAATATGAAGGCGTTTCGCGATTTCAAGCGCTTTTTTATATCCAGCAATACGGTCATTGTTGATTTGTATTAAATCATTAATTAGCGTGCTATCATTTATTGTGTCCATTTAGTTAGTTTTTAAGTTTTTCGATTTTAATCGTAGAACTTGTTCGAGAGCTGTTCCGTTTAGTCAAATCGCAGGATACGAATTTCTACTCTTTTACAAATGACGCAAGTGACTCCTATTTCAAACCGAAAAGTATATTTAATTGTGAAGTTTGGGAGCGTATATCAGCATAACCGTTGTCCTTTCATAACACGCTCACACAAAAGGAGACCGCTTATTAAAATAAAGTGGTCTCCTTTTGTTTAAAAGCGCATGTTACTTTGTTTTACTTAAGTAAGACGGTATCTTTTCCTCTTCAACATTGCTTTTAGTCTGTTTTTTGTTTATTGCGTTGGCCGTGTTTGACTGAGCAATTGTTTTGTTATTCCCTTTTTGAATGGGACCACCACAAATAATCAGCAACACTGGTAAATAGTGTTGATTGAGTTTTATACTTTTAGTGTTCATATATCTGTTTTTTAGTGTGTTATTAAATTATTGCGAAAACTGTCTTGGGTAAACATTCGAAAGACTATTTGGTTTATAGAATTCGATATACTTTTAATTGCTTTTGTAATTTCTTGCGCGTCATATGTATTCTCGTTTTTACGGTTCCTTCAGGCATTCCAAAATAGGAGGCAATTTCATGATACTTGTAACCTTCTAGGAATAACCGAAAGATTTGATAATTTTCCTCTGAAAGGCTACACATTGCCTTTTCAATATCGTCTGATACGAATTTATTTTCGCTCTTATTTGCTTCTATTGTATTGTAGGATTCTAGATCGATGTAGGTTTCATGAATATCGCTGGTCCGTTTGGCTTTGCGGTATTGATTAATATAGACATTCTTCATAATCACATACAGCCAAGACATTAATTTGGGATGCTTAATAAAATCATCGATCGACTTCAATGCACGAATAAGCGTCTCTTGAATCAAATCCTCCTTTTCCTCGGGATCGGTGGTGAATTTTCCTGCGAAATGTTTCAATAAGCTTCTTTTTTCTTCAACTAGTAAGTTTAAATTGGAATTGTTCATGATATATCTCGTTTCGTTTAGTAAATTGATTGATTTTTGAATAGGTAAGTACAATTAAAGTGCTAATTTTTGCTGGAATTAGCCTGGTAACCGCTGTTCAAACAACTGAATGTGGAAAATACGTGCTCCCGATATTTTATACATTGTAGCTGAAATGCGACACGCAGCGGTGGTTGATCAAAAAAAAACAAATTTAAAGACATCGATATACCTTCTATGTTTGTTGTTTCGATCGGGTATTTATTCCCTAAAGAAATGTTTAAATTACGGTATTGATGATTTCTTATACACTATATTGACTGTATAGATTTGAAGGCAGCCTAAAACAGATTTTCACTTTTATTGAACTAAAGTATCGCGAAATTAGTTCCTTAGTAGAGATTGGAACATAAAAATAAGTTAAATATGAAAGAGATAAAAAAAATGATCGCTATAGTTAGTATTGGGTTACTGTGCAGCACAACATTATTTTCGTGTAAAAATTCTTCGAATAGTAAAGAAGGAAGCGGACAATCAGATAACATAGCCCCGAGTGATGCGGATGAGACAAGGTATAATTTAAGTGAGCAACAAAAGATGAGTATGCAAAAAGATACAACCTTAGCCGATACAACGAAACAGGATTCAACGCCTTAAAGGTTAGTGTGTTGACTGAATACTCCAACCAGAAATATTTACTTAAAACTCCCTACAATAAAGGGAGTTTTAACTATTATGACCGAATCGCTTTGATTAGTCTCTCTTTAGTCATTTTATGGCGACCTTTTATTCCAATTTTTTTTGCTTCTGAAAGTAATTCAGTTTTACTTCTTTCATCTAAATCTGAGCTTTTTCCGCCTTTTTTTCCTGAATTGGGCGTATTGGCTATACGCGCTGATTTTTCTTTACTGTAGCCTTCGTGACGCAAGGCTTCATATTTTGCATCATCTTTGACCTGTTTGCCATGATTTTTAGTCATATCGTTTTTTTTTATATTTTTTACGAATGATTATAAGCCTTTCTCCTCCACATCTTCCTCCTGATCTGAAGCAGGGCTATAAATGTCCTCTTCTTCATGATCCGGACGCTCTGGGTTTTTATCGTTGCCTGGATCATTATTGGGAATCTTATCTCTATCCCGTTGTTCTTCCTCAGTTGGATCGGGACCTTCTGCACTTTCAGGATAATATTTGTCGGGTGTCACTTCCTCTAAATTAGGAACTCTTGGAGCTCTCCGTGTAGGTGCACCGTCATCTGTGCCCGGATTAGTTGGATCTATTTCGTTTAAAAGAATAAGCGCATCCTCGAATGTCATTGGAATCCCGCTACGAAGTTGAATTGTTGTTCTCATAATTCCTTTTAGAGAGAACACTTACAAAATTAGAATGGTTGTCTTTTTGTGAAATATGCCAGCGATTGATATTGATTCGGACAATCCTATTACTGTACTAACGCACGATCGAATAATAAATCAACTGTTGAATGAAACATCTGTTATAGAATTAATATAATTTATCAGTCAATTTCTCGCTACGACGTATAAATACCTGCCTTGCGGATTAAACACTTATTCTGATCTTAGAAGTTTGATTTTCGAAACATTTATTCTTTAACTATTGTTTTATAATTGGAAAGGATTATAACACAATGAGAACAAAAGATATAGGATTGATCCTTAAAGATCGGATGGGAAGATGGTCTTCTTATACTATTCCGTTGCTAAAGGAGTGTCACCTAAAAGATAAAATCGTTAGGAGCAATGAGCTGGAAGGCATATTCGTCATTGGAAACATTGCTACGGGTCTATATATTTTTTCCCTCTATAAAAATCGATTTATTGATTTAATGGGTAAGAATATTGGGATGGAAGAAATTTGTGATCATTTTGATGAGTATAAAGAAACTTTAATATAATACATCATTTTTAACTAAAAAAAGAATATTATGGCTAATTTAACATGGAAAGGACGTTGGAACGAATTAAAAGGTAAAGTCAAGCAACAATATGCTGACTTAACTGATGATGATCTGTTATATGCTGAGGGGGAGGAAGACGAATTGTTGGGTAAATTGCAGCAAAAAACTGGAAAGACGAAGGAAGAAGTGGAAGACTGGTTAGATAAAATGTAGAAGTTTAATTAAATTTTAAACTTACACATGAGAAGGAATGCTGCCAATATTTTATTGACAGCATTTTTTATTTTAAAGGGAGAATATTGGTTTATCTAGTTTTATAGCAAGCCGATAAACGGCATTCATTAATCCTACATGGCTATAGGCCTGAGGAAAATTACCCCATTGGCTCCCGTTATCTTCAGTGACATCTTCACTAAATAAACCTAGATGGTTACTATAGGTAAGTAATCTCTCCAGTATTTCTTTTGCCTCTTCAATTCTCCCTACACAAGCCAAGGCTTCTACATACCAGAATGCACAAACTAAAAAGGTCGCCTTGGGTTTTCCGAAGTCATCTTGATGTTTATAGCGATAAAAAAGCCCATTTTCACCTTTCAATTCTTTTTCCAACATTTCCAAGTGTTGCCGGGCGCGGTCTGATTTGGGATCCAAATAATCCATCACAATCAATTGTAAGGTACTAGCATCTAAATTTTGGCTTTCCAACGCATTTTGATATACTTTTCTTTCGTTGTCATAACAGGCTTCAATATACGCAGCTGCCTTTTCAAGTAAAACGGTTGCTCTTTGCTCCATATCTTGATAACCGTTTTGGCGGGCAATAAGTAAAGCGGCTTTGCAACCGACCCATTGAAAGAGATTTGAATAACAATGGTGATTGGCAAAATTTCTGAACTCCCAAATACCAGCATCTTTCTCATCTATCGTTGCCTCAATTTTTTCGAGTATAAAATTTACCCAACCCAATACATTTTTGTTCTCGTGGATTTTGAAACGCTGGTCTGTGAACAATGGGAGCAAAGCAATCATCGCCTGACCATATACATCATTTTGGATGTGTTCAAATGCTTGATTTCCAATGCGGACCGGGCCGCTATCCTGATATCCTTTTAAATCAGGAAGAATGTGTTCGGTTAGCTCAGTGTTTCCAAGTATCCCGTATAGCGGCTGTAGTCTTCCAGGATTGTGGTGTGTGATGCCGGCAATATAATTAGCAAAGCTCTCCATTTCTTCGAATTGTCCAATATGTGTCAATGCTGTCAATACATAATAGCTGTCGCGTACCCAGCAATAGCGGTAATCCCAATTTCGTCCAGAACCAGGAAATTCGGGAAGGCTCGTTGTTGATGCGGCAATAATAGCCCCGGTATCTTCATATTGATGTAATTTGAGCACCAACGCCGAACGAATCACTTCTTTTTGATAAATATTTGGAATACTACACCTTTTTATCCAACGTTGCCAGTAGCTTAGTGTTTTTTGTAGAAAATCTTCACAGGTGCTAGCGATGG
>JAQZAZ010000198.1 GCA_029239355.1 Sphingobacterium sp. | reverse complement strand
AATATTTTTTATGTTTGTAATTAAGCAAAATTAGTCAGTCGTGAAGTTAAAGCAAGTTGATAAAATTTCGGGCATTCGATCAGAAGACTTTTTAAAAAAATATCTGAAACCTGGGTTTCCGGTGATTATAACAGATTTTATTAGTGCTGATAGTCCTGCATGGAAGAAATGGAGTTATGATTACTTTAAGGAAATAGCCGGAGATATTAAGATCGATGTCTATGGAAAAGAAGAAGATTCTATGGATCGTGCTGCCAGTGCTCCTGTGGGGCAGATGACATTTGCGGAATATTTGGATCTCATTACCAAAGAACCTACCGAGTTGCGGTTATTTCTGTTCAATCTGCTTAAGATACGTCCTGAATTGAAGCAGGATGTTATCTATAATGATGTGACAGGAGGGAAAGTGTTGCAGTGGTTACCATTTATGTTTTTTGGTGGTGAAGGATCAAGTACACGGAATCATTTTGATATCGATATGTCTCATGTATTCATTTCACAATTTCAGGGGCTTAAGCGTATTTGGCTTTTTCCAAATGATCAATCTGATCTGATGTATAAGTTACCGTACAACTTCCATAGCATCGCTAATCCAAAATATAGTAACGTAGAGGAATTTCCAGGAATTGAATATCTGGAGGGGTACGAAGCGGTAATCCACCCAGGAGAAACGCTTTATATGCCAGCCGGCTGGTGGCACTACATACAATATGAGACGGAAGGATATTCTATCTCAGTAAGGGCGTTGGCGAATTCGATCAGTGAAAAATTAAAGGGAGCACGTAACCTTTTTATAACAAGACATTTTGATAATACAATGCGCAAGATCTTTAAGAACCATTGGTTTCATTACAAGATAAATACGGCTAAGCGACGCGCGAATAATGCGATAAAAAAAAATAAACGCTAAAAATAAGGGGACACTCACGAGTGTCCCCCTATTTTTTTAAGCACTTGAGCTAACGGAATGAAGGTCTTTCCTATACTGACTCTTCATTTTCCGCCCATTTGCTAGCTTCTCTATAAAATAGAGTATAAGGGTCACTAGGATAGATGGTTGCATCTGGATTATGTCTAAAGTAAACTTCTTGATTGAAAATTTCACTTAATATATTCCTTAAAAATTTAACAAAATTCTCTTTCTGGAAGGCCAAAAAATCCGCGGTTAATACGCCTTCTTTTCCATTAAACAACGTTCCTTCCTCACGCATTTTACGAGCAACATATAGGTGTGGTTCCAGCTGTTTTCGTCCAGTCTTTTGCTCAAATACATAGGCGTAGAAAAGCGTTTGTATCAGCGCTTTATTCTCCGTATTAGGGGCAAAAACTTGATCTATTTCTTTAAAAATAACAGAATCACCTCCTGTTTTGTAATCGACAATCCGGCTGATGATCCGATCATCATGCGTGATGACTTCGTCAACACGGTCAATGATGCCGTATAAAGTAACTTGCTCTTCTTTACCATTTATTTCGATGGTAAATGGAAGCGTATAGTCTGTATCGTTTTCAAGCTCTATAATCCGAAAAGCTTTATAGTTGGCTATATCATATTCAAGGTACATTTTGACATATTCACAGGCGATTTTCAGCATGATGCGTTGGAGGCTATTTAAATCGCTTGTGGAGTTTAATTCCACCTGATATTGAAAACCTATCTCCCGGATAATGTAGGATTCGATCTGATTGAATTGCTGCTGCAGGATATTTGTTGGTGTAAAGTTTTGCTGGCCTTTGAATGGCAGGAATATCTTTTCCATAACATTGTGAATAACCGTCCCCAGTTTGTTCATCTCAAATTCCTGTGAGATAGCGGGCGGCTCTTTGATATTTGCAATATGTTTGAGGAAGAATTGTAACGGAGATTGCAGATAAGTTGTCAGTGCGGTTGCTGATATTCTTTTTTGATCGATAATAAAGTCCTGATACATCTTGGTCCAGACTTCGCCTTGCTTTTCGATAATAATTTCCGTGCTTTTGTCGGCAAACTGGATTGTTTGTTGCTGAATTTTCCGTTCAAAAATAAATTTGCTTTCAAACTCCAGCTGTTTGATGAAGCGACTTTCTTCTCCTGTTGAACTTTCGTCCACCAGTCCATTGTAAAAAATATGGATCCCCTCACTGTATTGAAAATGTCTATAAAACAAGTATGCGGATAGTGCATCTTGATTTTCCAATATTGGAAGTCCGTACGCTCTCCGGAGACTATTGGGAATAAAGGTTGGGGAATTGGATGTTTTGGGTAAGATGCCTTCGTTTGCCCCAAGAATATACACGTTATCAAAATTTAAACAGCGACTTTCCAAAAGTCCCATAATCTGGATCCCTTCTAGTGGATTTCCTTCTATCGCCGAATTGATCGGCGATATGGCTTTCTTGATCAAACCGATCTGGAAGCTGATGCTCAATGGAGCAACGGTCTCCAATCCCAGTAACAACTGGTTGAGTGTTTTCTTGGTTTCTACCAGCAGATTGTTGTCAATCTGACGGATGCGTTCATGCGAGGAGATACTGTGCAGTAAGTCATCAACGATGGTGATGAGCGAAGGTATTAATTGAGCAGCATGCTCAATCGGAACGAAAAACTGAGGCAGGGAACTTTTGAAATGCAGCTCTTCTAACGCGATTTCAAATAATTGCTTATCAGCAATCTCTTTCTGAATTTGCAATTTATCTTCTAGGGAGACCTGTGTCAGGGGATGATTGATGAAGGTCTCAATAGTCTGGTAGGATAGCTTGCGTCGCTTTAACTGTGATACTTCCAAATGCACTTCCATCCACAGGTCCAATAGGCCATAAATTGGGGATTGAGTTAAGGGATATCCGGTCGTGATATTGGGGTTAACGTCGGGAAGACTTTGCAACAAAGGAACCAATAGGTTTTCATCCGCTAATAAAATCGCCGACGTTTGATCTGTCGTATTCTTCCTTTCCAGAATGTCATAAAGTAATTTTGTCTGGCTTATTTTTCCTGTACTCGCATATAGGTTGACGGTTGATGTCCTATTGCCGATAATGTTAGGGCTATCGCCAAGTGCGTTTGCAAGCCCAGTCTGAAAAATATTGCGACGAATAAACAGCCCCGCTTCCTGCATATTGTCCTCCAGGTAATAAGCATCTGCATCGAAGTAAAACAGAGCCCGTTCTTCTTCCTGCCACTGACGGAATAATTTAGCTTCGGCTCTATTTAAAGCATTGAAACCTACGAATAGAATTTGTTGAAAGGATGAAGTAAAATTTGGATTGGTAGCCCTGCCTTCAACCAGATCACGATAAATCGTCGGATAATTAGTTTGGCCCGCGGCTTTAAGCGTTTCTTTAAATCTCTTGTATAGTATCGGAAGTCTCTTCCATAACTGTAAAAAGCGCTCCTGGACCCCGCTATGGCCAGCGATGGAAAATGATTGCCAAAATTGGCGGATAAATCCTTGCTGTTCCTGCGTGAGATGCTGGAAAGCTATATCAATTTTGGTGTTATCATAAAGTTCCATGTAGATCTGATCGATGGGAACCAGATCATAATCCAATTGTCCGAAGTCACTTAATATAATCTCGGCAACAGGATAAAACTCTTCTAATGTTTCGGGTTCCTTACCCTCTGCTGCCAAAAGTTCATTATGAAGTTGAAAGAGCTGAAAAAATTGTCCGAGTGGGCTGGCCTCTGCATCGCTGGTTGATAGTTTAAAGAATTCCTGTATGGTGAAAAATTGGGGTGACCAGATTGCCTGTCCATAGACATCCGCAAGATGTTTTTTGAGATATGTAATCGGACGTTTATTGTTAAACACGATGGCAATCTCACTCAAATCGTTACCAAAACGTTGTTGAATATCTGCTGCTACTAATTTTAAAAAAGCTGTCTGCATCGTGATTCTTTATTTTACTTCGATTAATTGATTTGACTTGGCATAATAGAGGTAGGCCCTAACATTCTTATAGCCTAGGTTCTCTAAGTTTTTTTTGTAATTGTCGACCTGATATTTATGTCCGATGTAATCGGTTTGTGTAAATTTGAAATCCAGTACAATTGTCTCTTCTTGAGAGGTAAATACTTTATCGGGACGGATGGTTTCCCCTTTAGCAGTAATGATACTGGCTTCATTCCAGATTTTATATTTACCGGTAAGCCACTGATTGATGATAGGATGATTCCAGATCTGATTGATTTCCTGCATCAGGAAAGGTTCCTCTTCTTTTGCGAGTATACCTTCGTGGATCAGCTGACGTACTAACTTAGCAATATCTTTTTCGTTCGCGATCTGAGACATGATTTCATGAGCCAAAATTCCATATTGTGCTGCTTTTTCCAGCATCATAATATCGTTGATCGTGCGTGTGCTGGCCTTCTCTAAGGCCATCTCCAGCTCCTTAGAAATCGGGTAATGGCTAAGCGAAATGATATTGTCCGTTTGGATTTGCTGATCTTTTCGTTCGATGGTCTGATCGATCTGTATTTGGGTGTTTTCAAGTATAAATGGGGCAGCAGGCGAATCTAAAACCTGATAGAGTATATCGCTTATATATTCATTCTTGATATCATGGCCAGTAATTTCGCCGGTTTTTTTGTCGACCGACTCTTTAAATGAAGGAGCTGTAATATAGAGATGTTCGATAGCACGTGTTGTTGCCACATAGAATGTATTCAATGCATCCATGTAATTGAACAGCATTTCTTCAAAATATTGTTTGAAGAATACTGATTTTCCAACTGTCGTTGTATATTTTATGGGAATTTTTCCCAATTGGGCAAATGGGGTATCGTAGGTGTCGATCCAGAAATCACCATTGATCATGCCATCGAGATCCCATGAACAGAAGGGGAGCATGACAACATCATAGGCAAGACCTTTTGATTTATGAATTGTCGTTACCTCAATCGCATTGATTTCGCCGTTGGAGGGCAATACAGCCCGATTGCCATCTTCTTCCCAAAATTCCAGAAACTGGATTATTCCGCGTTCACCGTTGGTCGAAAAAGCCGAAATCATATCTTTAAAAGCCAGCAGGTAAGGCAGATGGATGTTGTGTTCTGTTGTGAAGCCATAGATCTCGATGAGTTTTTCGATCAAATGAACCAATGGCTGTTTCTGCCAGATCTCCCAGGAGTCGATCAAGGCTTGGGGAAGAGCATCTTTCAACGCATGAATATCGTTCGAAGCAAATTTTAACCAAGTATTTTGACTAACTATATTTTGCTGTATGGTCTGATAGAGATAGACCATTTTTGCCTTATGGATGTTATGTTTATCCGAATTGTATACGAGTGCTTTTAATGTTTCTATCAGCAAGAGTACGGCATCGTTGCTCGCCAGTGATAGGGCATCTCCAGAGATAACCTCAAAACTAAGATTTTGCTCTTTTTTGAAATCCATTAGTTTTTGGATGACGAATTTAGCCTGCGCATTACTACGCACAAGGATACCTATTTGTTTGGCATGATATCGGCCTGTACGAAACCATTCGCCTATCTTTCCGCATAACCTTAAGAGAGATTCCTCAATGACCTGATTCCTTCGATAGCGTCCATCTGAAACTGGGATGTACGAAATCTCAATCGAGCCTAATTTATCGGGATCATCCTTTTTATGTGCAGGGACCTCCTGCTGACTGTTCTCATAAGCTTTGATAAGCATCGTATTATTGCCGGAAGCGGCCCACCAACGTTTTCCATCTTCATCTAAGTTTTCATCTACCTTTTCATTGAGAACCTCTTGTAAATGTTGGGGAATACTGTTAAAGAGGTAGTTGTTTAGCTTGATGATATTTGGGAGACTTCGATAATTAATGTCAAGGCTTCCATTTTCGATAAAGGTTGTTTTAGCCGTTTCATCCAGATGGAATGCATGGCCAATTTGTTGTTCGACTTGTTGGAGCAATATGCGCCAATCTCCGTTTCGCCAGCGGTATATGCTTTGCTTGACATCCCCGACAATCAGATGTTCGCTTAGTGTTCCTTCGGCATCTGCCAGCGCATTGATCAGTAGTGGGCTATAGTTTTTCCATTGAATCCGCGAAGTGTCCTGAAATTCGTCGAATAAAAAATAATTGAAGCGATTGCCTATTTTTTCCCAGATGAATGTCGGATCACTATTCTCATCAATTCCGAGTTTATTTAGTAGGATCTGGGAATCGGAGATTAACTGAGCACCGTTTTCCTTACGCCATTGGGTAAGTAAGTCGCTCATTTCTTTGAGCAAGCGTAAGTAATAGAGATTGTTTTGTACAGCCTGATAAGCGATATAGGCTGGTAGATTCTCCTGTAGCTTCTGAAAAGATAGAAGGATAGGCGTTAGTGCCGAAAGAAGATCATAGCGTATATTCTTATCGCTGTCGGTAAATGCGTCTTCATTGTCTATTAATTGTACATATTTGTCCAGTATTTTGGCTATATCGGAAGAACTTAACTTGTCGGTCTTTTTGCTGGTCTTGCTAGCGGAAATAATCTTGTTGCGGGATTTTCCTTTAAGCTCATGTTCGGCAATGTTGAACTTCTTGAATGCTTCACTAAAAGTTTCGATGGTCAGGGTAAGTGCTTCTGTAAAAGCATTTATTTTTTGCTCGATCTCCTGATTCAGAAGATTAAATACCTCTCTGGGATTGGCTGAATTAATATAACTGTCAAATTCCTGGAAATTTTCAGAGAAGATAACGTTGGCGAGGCCCATCAATTGTTGTCGATAATTCCAGTTTTCATTTTTGGCTATTTTTTTTTCAGCATAGGTGATGATCCAGTCAAGCAGATCAGGGCGTTCGTCCAGCAGCTGATTGAGCATGACGGTCAAATCATTTTTTACTTTATTGACATTCATTTCAATCTTGTATGCCGCATCCAGATTGAGTTCATAAGTGAATGCTCGGATGACTTTTTGGGAAAAACCATCAATTGTACTGATGGTAAAATGGCTATAATCGTGTAAGATCTGACGGTATACACGATGTGATTTTTCTTGAATCAGATAGGGCGTCCAATCGAGCTGTTGTTGCAGCAATAATTTTCTAAAATCTTCGATTTTTGGACTGGAATCCCCAATAGCTAGACCGTGGAGTACTGATAGTATGCGCTCTTTCATTTCGGCTGTAGCCTTGTTGGTAAATGTTACAGCTAGTATCTCCTTATAGCTATTTTCATTGGATAGCAGTAAGGTTAGATAGTGCAGTGTTAGGCTAAAGGTTTTCCCGGAACCGGCCGAAGCTTTCAGTATTTTTAATGGCGCAACAGATTTCATGGAATGAAGGTAGAAAGTAAAATGTGAATTGGCAAATGCTTTGGAGAAAAGCGATTTGTTATGTGTATCCGGCTGGAGTGTCATTACTCGACTTGAACTTGCCTGATTTGAACAATAAGATTGTCAGTTGATGACGTATTTGCAATTTTTGATTTTGTAATACCTTTTTGAAAAGATAGGTTAATGTTTGCGAATTGGCTCTAAAGTAGGATGGTTAGTATGTTGGTATTTCTGGCGAGGAGACTTAGTGCTTTGGTATTCTGAAATTTAGCTGTTTTGTTTTCGTTTTCCTTTTTTTATGTTTATCTTTGCATCCCCTCTAGTATGAAGCTCGGGGGATATGTTGAATACATAAAATAAAATTAAGAAATGGCAACTAAAATCAGATTGCAAAGACATGGT
>JAQZAZ010000197.1 GCA_029239355.1 Sphingobacterium sp. | reverse complement strand
GAGGAAGGAATGTTAATAAGGCTGCAAGCACAACAATGTAAATAAAAACCTTCACACCGGTCACCATCCGTATACAATCCTTTCGTTCAGTTTATCATTAATGCGATGTTCTTTAAATGGTAGGTAATTCGCAGGATATAACCCTATTTTTTGTAAAATAAGCAGGAATAAAGTCACAACTTGTAGAATGTTAGGAGAAACCATATCCTACGAAAGTAGTGATCTAATGACTATTGCCGAGCTTCATGGAAAACTGCCCACATTAGAAGCCAAAGAAGACCTGCTGACTTCGGACGTTTTCTCCACCTTTCGTTATCTGCCTGTCAATCTAGGACTCATCCCATTTCTCAGAAAAGCAATCAATACTCAAACCGGACAACCAATCAGCAACATTTTTGCGGATTGCCTGACGGCGGATTATCTCTTCTGGCCGAAAACAACGCACTACAAACGCGAGCCGGACGTGCTGATCCTCATTACACGCAAAACAAAGCCGCCGATCGCCATTATAATAGAAGCAAAATCTTACAGAGGACGGCATGACTCCAACCGAACGCAAGCGGAGCAGGAACTCCAATCCTATGATGGCGATCAATTGGCCGAGCAGTACATAGATTTAAAGAACAACGCGCTCGACCTCAACTATGAACACATGCAACTACTGACACACGCCGAGCATCGATTCCTTCTTTTTGTCACCGCACACGATGCGCTGCCGAGAAAAATAACCGACGACTCACTCAATAAACTGCCTAACCATGACCGCGATGCGCATTCACTTTACTGGATAAACTGGCAAGCGGCTTACGACGTCGCCAAGAGGCGCTTACAACACAAGTACTCGACAGCGGATCTCGTTTCTTGCTTGAAGATCTACACGACATACTGCAGCGAAAGGGACTCACTTCCTTTCAAGGATTCCATCCACCGGCCAAGTTGATTCAGCCGGAACACTATTTCTGGAGGGACGCACAATGAGCATCGGAGAAGAAATGAAGCACGTTTATGACGAGATGGTCAAAATCTATACAGAAACCGGAAAACTCATCTCAATCATCGAAGACGAATTCGCCAAAAAAGGCTGGACAGCAGGCGACCATGGAGTCACTTGGGATCGCTCATCCAGATTTGAATCCTCGGAATTTTGGCTGCCCTACTTCATGCAGCGCGTCTACATAAAAGACAATACCAGTAGAGGCGTCGCATTTAGCATTCTCTTTGACGGTCTCGACGAAGATCATCAGATTGCCTATCCGACCCTGTCATGTGCAGTTGCGGAGCGTAAAGATGGAAAGCATTGGTTAAATACAATGGAATTACATGGGCGGGTTGGGAGAAAAATTCCCGTACATTAAGTGATCAGTATCCAAAACTGTATCAAACAAATTATCCGGATCTAACGATTATCAACTATTTTTTGCTGTTGGAAGAGATTTCAAGCGCGGAAAAGGTGAGAGAGTTAATTGTGGAGCCGTTGATAAAATTTTATGAGGGGAAGTGAAAGAGTTCTAAAGTAGCGTGTGTAGTTATTAATTGATCACGCAAGGTTATTGTTATTTGTTTGGGAAGAGGAGAAAATCATCATGGACTTTACGATTAATTTTTATTTTCAGTTAAGAACTAACATGCACTCTGTAAATCAAGATACAATTTATTTATCGGATAGAACTCTAGATATATTCGGAGATCTATATGAAGGGACACTTGTTAGACATTTAGGAGAACATTACGAACCTTATGTAAATCCGGATAGGTATTACTTTCTGTACAACTATTATTGTACAGATAATCTTCCAATAAACATAGGAAGGATTAATAGTCAATTTAAGAAACACAGGTCCACAGACATTTCCGGCAATATTGGAGAAGCGTTAATTATTCCTAGCTTGTCCAACGCACTTTATAAAACTTCAAATGATATAAGCTTTCATCGTATCATGGCTCATAATATGAAATGCCCAGATTATTTAGTTTCGCTCAGCAATAATGATATTGTTAGACTATGGGGGGATGGTATAAAAAAGTATGTTCCTGACATTGATTGGCCGATTGAAGTAAAGACCTACTTAGAGAAAAATAATGCTTATTCAAGCAAAGCCTTCAAACAACTTAATGATTATTGGGAAGAATGTGCAAATAGCGGTTCACCAAATTTAGTTGGATATGGGATCATTGCGATAATTAAATTGTCACGAAAAGAGATTAACTTTTTTCTTTATCTTAAAAACAAAAAATTCACTCTGAAAAAATTTCACGATCAGGTATATGCTGAAAAAATTGATTTGAATCAGATTGAGGGGATGTTCTATAAATGAACAGAGATGATGTTTTACAATTATTAAATTCAGCAAATTTGCATTATTGGTGTGCAGATTTTGCGGGTTGTATTGATATTATCAAAAAATTAAAACAAGTAAAAGTAGGAGTTAACTCAAATCCAATTGTTAAAAAATGTGTGAAAGATTTAATTTCTCATGAGCTTATGTTTAAGAAAATGTATCTGAAGATTAACAAGGACACCAACAATTACATTAATGGTGATAAAATTAGATCAATTGTGTCCAGAAATGATAAAGACTTTAAGTTTATTTATTCTTTTAAAATCGTAGCGGACAATTTTAATACTTGGATTCCTGAAAATGCAAATAATTCAGAAGATGGAATTGTTGAAATTGATGAGCATAGTAAAATTGACGCGCTTTTTGAAATAGATAATTCCCTGTATAGAGGCAAAATGTTGTTTTCAAGTTTAGGTGTTGGTATGGGGAGACTAATAAATAAGAAAGAAGCTTGCTCAATCAATGAGCAGAGTAGTAACCAAGTACTCAACAATCATGATGAAATACATAGAGTTAGCAATTTTATTGAAAGTGTGGCTGCTAAAGTATTTGTTGTTTGATTTGTGGTTGGTTATTCTAGGGGAATATGAATAGTAGTAGCAGTATGATCTTTATGCTGTGACAGTGAGGACGGTTGGGGACTACACTCAGGATCGGCCGTATAAAGGAGATACCATTAAAGAGAAGCGCCGCGTCTATCTGCATCTGTACTACAATGTTGATCAAGCGGCCGAAGATCAGAAGAAATTTGATCGCAGGCTGATGCGCCATCATCAGGAACTGAAAACCGGCAAACGCATTCCGGAACATGAAGCCTTCTACAAAAAGTATTTCACGGTAAAATTAACACCAAAGCGGGGTGCTCAGATGAAAAAATGAATGCAATTCAAGCGCTCGAAATCTATCGAAGGAAAGATTCCATTGAGAAGTGTTTTGGGAATATAAAAGAGCAGCAGAACTTGCGTCGCATGTCGGTTTCATCAGAAGGAGCCTTAGATGGGAAACCTTTTGTAAGCTTTGTTGGTTTGATTTTGCTTGCGTATATTAAGATAAAAATGCAGGCGCGGAAGCTTTTCAAAGACTACACCTCCAATCTTTATTCGATAAATTAGATGTGATCGAGGCTTTTGAATCCCCAGGTCATGCATTAAGAGTGGATGAGATTTTGACCGCTCAAAAGTCTATTTATGCAGTGTTCGATATCCCGATACCTAGTGATGTGTAACGCTAATCCAGGTTATACGTCCTCAACTCAATTGATTAATGTGATTCAAATGATGATATATCTATATATATTGTATCAATCGTTTATTGACAACACTATATATAGATAATATATTTATTTAAGTGAATGTTTTGTTTTTTTACTATTTGTTAAGACACAAATATCTACGGGGGTTAAGAAATGGCAGATATTCAAAAACAATTTGAAAAATTTCATGACGAAATAAAGTTGAAACGGTTCATAGAGAATAAAACGTTACGAGAAAAAAGAGATATTATAATAAACAAAATAAAAAACGGAGTTAAATCACATTTCGAAGAGCAAGATGAAGATGTTCCTGAACTAGAATTTATTGATCAAGGAAGCTATTCTGTTGATTTAGGCATAATTCCAGAAAATAATAATTACGACATTGATGAGGGCATCATTTTCCACCTATATAAAGAAGACTATCCAGACGGCGTTCAATTTAAAAAATTGATTCGAGACATCATGAAGAATCATACTCACACTCCTCCAAAAATCAAGAATCCATGTGTAACTATTACTTATTCCCTCGATGACGAACCTATTTATCATGTAGATCTCCCTGTATATATTAAAACAAAACAAAATAGCAGCGTATTCTTGGCTCGAGGAAAAGAGTTCTCCGAAAAAAAAAATAAATACTGGGAATTAGCTGACCCTCAAGGATTAAAAACCTATATATCTTCACCAATTGCTGCACTCACCGATGATGATAAAAAACAATTTAAGAGAATTGTAAGGTATATGAAAAAGTGGAAAGATATTTGTTTTTTCGATGACAGTACTTCCAGACCACCTAGTGTAGGTATCTCTGTTTTTGCTGATCAGTTGTTCGCGCCGTCAAAGAAACACGATTATCTAGAAGACAAAGATAAATATTGTGATTTAGATGCATTAAAAAGTTTTACCTACAATCTAAAAGATAAATTTGTTCCTAAATGGAATTATGAAAGAGAAAAATATTTATACGTAATTTCTTTGAATCTACCAGTTGCACCTTGCACTGACATTTTTTGTAAAATGACTGATATCCAAATGAATGCTTTTTATGAAAAACTAAATGATTTTGATGAAGCATTAGCTAAAGCTCAAAGTTTAACCGATCCTCATGATGCATGCAAAGATCTGCCTAAGTTTTTAGGCGACAAATTCCCAGTACCTGAATCCGTTTCTTCTCGGTATAAGAAAGTAGGATTATCTAGTGCTCCATCTTCAAATTCAGCAAAGGATTAATGCAAATGCCAATTAATTTCGAAAAATTATTGTCACAAAAAGAGTATTTAAATAACGTAACATCAGAAAATGAATATAAGTATACATTTGATTTTATAATGAGGGACGGTCGTTCAGTCCCTCTTATTATCTTTTTTGATGATTTTTATCCCGCAAACCTTCCCTTTGTTTCTATAAATGAAAAAACACATATCATTCCTAGGATACCTCATGTATTGAAAAGTGGTACTATTTGTTTTTTGGATAAAGAAGGAATTGTTTGGAGCGATAACCCTGAAGATGTTCTTGATTTTATTTTTGACAGAGTAGAAAACGTGTTGCTCGAAAATACACCACTTTTAGAATTTCATAAAGAGTTTAGTTATTACTTTGGAAGCTTGACCAAAATTGAAGTGACATGGTCAATGGTATCTCTAGGTGATGAGCCCGAAGAAATTTCTTTGGTATCTACCAAAAACGGACCATTACTTTTTTTGAAAAGAAACGAGCAATCGGAATCTTTTTTTAAAAAACAACTTAACAGAAATTTATCATCACAGAATCTAAACAAAGCTCTGTATATTCCTTTAGAATAAACTTATGAGGGCTATATTCCACAATTCGAAAAATTTTGGACAAGCAAAGAAATAATTGAAATCATTAAAAGTCATTCTGCTGAAGAAGCTTATTCAGTAGTTAAAAACTTTACATTAAATAAGAAAGAATTCTTTTATTTAGTTAAAATTCGTTTGTTAACTGGTAAAGAGGCTATATTTGGACTTTGGTACAAAAGAAAAGGTTCTTCGACTTCTCATAAAGTTAATCCAGTTATTGATGAAAGCAGCGCGGAAGAATTTAATATCGTTCCATTATTAATTAAGCGTATAGATGATTCCACATTGCTTAAAAGAGGCGGAGGTTTAATAAGCGACAAAAAGGTTTTAATTATTGGGTGTGGTTCAGTTGGAAGTGACCTTTTGTTTCTATTATCTAGGTCTGGATTGAAGAATTTTACCATTGTAGATAACGACAAATTATCGGTGGAAAATACCTACAAGCATTTTTTAGGAATGGATAAATCATTAATGTCCAATTTTAAAGTTTCTTTATTAAAAAAAGAACTTGAAAATAGATATCCAAACATCCAAATAAATGCTGTTGAAAGTGAAATTTTATCGGCTATCAAAAACGATAAAATTAATTTTAACGATTATGACTTAATTATTGTAGCTATTGGCAACCCAAATGTGGAAAGAAAGTTGAATGAGTTGATCCATGAAACAAACACTCCAGCTATTTTTACATGGGCAGAAGCATATGGATTAGGAGGACACGCACTGATGACGAACAATAAAGGATCCGGTTGTTATGAATGCTTAATAAATAAAAAAGACTTAAGTTTTTCCTCTTCGTTTGCAGGTAAAAGCGATGTTCCTTTTATAAAAAATCTTAATGGCTGCGCAGGGTCTTATACTCCTTACGGAAGTATGGACTCTATGGAAACAGCACTTAAGGCACCCAGACTTGCCATGCGTTATATTCAAAATCAGGTTAGTGGAAATCCGCTATTATCTTGGAAAGGATCCGATAAATCATTTCTAGAAGAAGGATTCGAAACCTCTGATCGGTATAAAAATGTCCCTTTCGAAACTTTATATCATGATAACTACGACTATATCGATCCAGAATGTAAGATTTGTTCAAAACATGTTGAGGTAAATTTATGATCAGTTTAGAAGTTTCCGGAAATGTAATTCAAGTCGAAGACCATATTTTGAGTTTCATTAAAGAAAAACGTCAATTATTATTTTCCAATTTTGAATCTGGAGGTATGTTATTAGGCTGCATTGAAGAAGGTACAGATATTTTAGTCATTAATGATTTTACATTACCATTGAAGACTGATACTCAAACCCGAACTCGATTTATAAGGAATAAAAATCATAATAAATTGCTGAGGAATAAATGGATAAAAAGTGGCGGAACAACTATGTATTTAGGAGAGTGGCACACTCATCCAGAGGTGGACCCTAATTACTCAAGTCAGGATTTTAGGAATTGGAATGACTTATTGAAGAAATCAAATACTTTTTCTGGTTACTTATTATTTTTGATTTCAGGAACACATTATTTTAAAATTTGGGTTGGAAATCGAAAAAACAAAAAATTAAAGCTAGTGTATAGGGGTGAGTTCGATTAAAAATATTAATTCATTATTAAGCTTACTTCATTTTGCATCAAAGCATATTTTTACTACCATTATCGTACTTTTAATCTTATTGGTTTTAGCGTATTTAGGGTCAATTTTTTCTTATAAAAAATCAAGTAAGATTAAAGTTATTTATAACTGCTTGATGAACATTTTGCCCCTTGCAAAAAGGGATTATATTTTGATTGCAAGTTTTTCCAAAAAGGAAGCCAATTTCTCATCCGTGAAAAAAATGTATTCGGATCCAGGTTTCCTTTGTTTAGAATTAAAAACAAAAAAATTATTTAATGAGAATAATGGATCGATAACAAAAGAAAATCTCGAAAAAATTATAGAAAAGCAAAATAAAACGATAAAGAAAGCAAAGAAGAGAGAAAAAAATAGTAATTCTTTAATTTATTTAGGTTTTCCACATGTTCCTCTAGCATTTCTTGATGGATTTAAATTCAGCGATACGGATAACCCAGTTCTATACGAATATAATGGTTCTGATTCAGAATCTATGTCTAAGGGTTTTTATGAACTGGCGGATTGTCAAGCCAAGTGCAACAACTCATCCTGAAATGATTCCTGTGCGGTTTTCCAGTCTAAACACTTGCGAGGACGTTGATTAATCAATGCAA
>JAQZAZ010000196.1 GCA_029239355.1 Sphingobacterium sp. | reverse complement strand
GCGTATTGTAAATCAACTTATTAACAATTTTAGAATGGAAAAAACGTATTCAAGTGTCTGGAATAATTGTCTTTCGATTATCAAAGATAATATACCAGCGCAAAGTTTCAAGACCTGGTTTGAACCTGTGAAAGCAGTCCGTTTGGAGGGTGACGTTTTGACTATTCAAGTACCTAGCTTATTTTTTTACGAGTGGTTGGAAGAACACTATGTAGGTATTCTTCGTAAGACCGTAAAGAAGTTTCTGGGAGAACAAGGTAGATTGGAATACAATATTGTAGTTGAGAAGTCGTCGGCTTCTCATCCCTATACGACTAATCTTCCATCGAATGGCAATGGGGCAGAGGGTAAGAGGCAATCTATTCCTGTGCCGGTATCTTTGAATAGAGATATCAAAAATCCATTTGTTATTCCTGGATTAAAGAAATTGCAGGTTGATCCGCAATTGAATCAAAACTACACATTTGAGAATTTTATTGAAGGTGAGTGTAACCGTCTTGCTCGTTCTGCAGGCTACGCTGTAGCAAACAAGCCGGGAGGTACTTCATTCAACCCCTTAATGATCTATGGTGATGTAGGTTTGGGAAAGACGCACCTTGCCCAAGCTATCGGTAATGAAATTAAAAGAAATCTTCCCGATAAGTTGGTCATTTATGTGTCCTGTGAGAAATTCTGTCAACAATTTGTGGACTCATTGAAAAACAATACTATCAATGATTTCGTAAATTTCTATCAGGCAATGGATGTGATTATCATGGATGATGTGCACAACTTTGCTGGTAAGGAGAAAACGCAGGATATCTTCTTCCACATATTCAATCATTTGCATCAATCTGGGAAGCAAATCATTTTGACTTCTGATAAAGCGCCTAAAGATTTAGCTGGTTTAGAAGAACGATTGCTTAGCCGTTTTAAATGGGGATTATCTGCAGATATTCAAATTCCGGATCTTGAGACAAGAATGGCGATTTTGAAGAAAAAAATGTATTCTGATGGCATTGAGTTACCCGAAAATGTCGTGGAGTATGTAGCAACACAGATCGATAACAGTGTTCGTGAATTGGAGGGGGCAATGGTTTCTCTATTGGCTCAATCAACATTGAACAAAAAGGAAATTGATTTGGGATTGGCTAAATCGATGTTGAAGAATTTTGTGAAAAATACACACAAGGAAATTTCAATGGATTTTATTCAGAAACTAGTTTGTGAATACTTTGAAGTTCCTGTAGACATGGTAAAGTCAAAGGTCAGGAAACGTGAAATCGTGCAGGCCAGGCAAATTTCGATGTATTTAGCAAAAGCCCACACAAAATCTTCACTTAAATCGATTGGCGCATTCTTTGGAGGAAGAGATCATTCAACAGTCATCTATGCCTGTCAAACCGTTGAGGATTTAATTGAAACTGACAAGAAATTTAAGACTTATGTCAGCGACATTATGAAGAAGTTAAAATCTTAATGTCGATTGATATCAAGTTAAAATTAGGGAGGCTGTCTATTTGGACAGCCTTTTTTGTTGCATGAATACTGATATAATAAAAAACCTCTGAATATGCCTGAGCATATCCAGAGGTTTAGTACATTCCGTTTTAATAGAATGATTATTGTTGTTGATTGCTGGTTTCGTTATTGTTTTCCTTCTGTTCTGTTGGTGGTGTCGGAGTTGCGGGAATGTTTACTGCTGGTCGCTCTTCAATATATTTTTGAAAGGCTGCTTTTTGTTCATCAGTCAATAATTGAGCGATCTTGCTATCTGATTCACCTTGGAGTTTTGTAATGCTTTCTTTTTTTACCTCAGGAGTTGTGGTAGAATCCTGTATAAGTGCCGCTATTGCCTTTTCTTGATCCAATACAATTGTTGATACGGCTGTTTTTTGTTCGTCGTTCAGCGTAAGCTTCGTTACCAATTCAGTCACAACTTTGGTTGCATTTTCTTCTGGGGTCGCTTGCTGCGCAAAGGTTAGACTCATCGCTAGGAAAAATCCTAAACCGGTTAAAAATAACTTTTTCATGATGTTTAATTTTAAATGAAATTATTCAATGAATTTATTAACGTCTGTTTTTTTAGCTGTTTAATTAGTACCGGGCTCTGTTTTAGAAGGTTCAGTACGAGCTGGAGCCGATTTTGCCGGGCGTTCAGCAATTAATTTTTGATAGATGTTTTTTTGATCCTCTGTCAGTAATTGACTCACTTTGCTGTCCACTTCAGCTTGTAGTTTATTTAGGATTTCACCTTTTGCAGCGGCAGTAGCAGTACTATCTTTTAGGACTGTTTCTTCAGCTTTTGCCTGGTCCAATAGAATAGACGATACTGCAGTCTTCTGTTCATCGTTCAGATTCAGCTTTTGTACCAGTTCGGTGGTGGCTTTTGCTGCGGTTTCCTCAGCTGTACCCTGTTGAGCAAATGTTAGACTCAGTGCCAAGAAAAATCCTATACCTGTTGAAATTAGCTTTTTCATATCTATTGTATTTAAAAAGTTACACTACAGTGTTTTGATATAAAAACTATGAAAAAGAATTTATATTGTATCAAATATGTTACTTTAACAAACTTTTAACAGTATTCATCTTATAAATAATTTAAGATCAGCTGTATATGTCTTTTTTATGTAAGATATAATACTGCCTGTTTTAAATAAGCGCAAGTATAGATACAGAGGAGGAATCACAATGGTCGATTGGCTGGAGAAATGCGCTTACAAGGCTTAATATGGATGTCTATGGTCATGCAACATTATGAATATGTGAGGGAGATTAATAGCCAGTGCATATATTAATTGATAAATCCATAAAAAAAGGTCGGTTATTCCTATCCGACCTTTTAATGCAAACTAGTTTGCTGAACGTTTAGACATTCTATCCTTCATTTTTTCTTGCTGTTCATCGAATAGTTTTACTTGATCCGGAGTGAGCCAGGATTTTATTTTAGTTGCCTGCGCTTCTTGGAGCTGTTTAAACTTTTCCATATTGGCTTTTCGGTCGCCACCATCATTTTTTAGTGTTGCGCGCTGTTGGGCATTGGCTAATGTAAGATTATAGATGGAATCTTTTTGCACTTGATTAAGTGTAAGTAGTTTGTCCAGATGCTCCACACGCTTCTTCGCCTGTTCTTCGGGACTACGTTGTTGGCGCTGCTGCGCAAAAGCTACGGTTGTCGCCAAAAATAGGCCACTTATTACCATTAAAGTTTTCTTTTTCATCGTGTTATATTTTAAGTTTACTTTCCTTTTGAATATAAATTTGACGAAAAAGTTTACGAAAATATTAGTCCTTAACAAAATTTAAGGTTGATTAACACTTAATGCGACTGTATCACTTATAATATTACAAAATTGATCTCTTTGTTCTGGATCATTAAATTTAAGTCCTATTGGTAAATAGACGAGTTCTATAGTATCGAAACGATCTTTATATGGTTTTAGCCGTTGGTAGTCCTTCTCCGTGGTCAATATTATTTTATTGGTACTATTTAGGGATTGGAATGTTTTAATGATGCGGTCAATGTCTGCGTCGGTAAATGTATGGTGATCCCGAAAAGAAATATGGCTGACTGACTTTGCTTTTTTAGTAATATGGTCTGCTAATGGCCGCGGTTTGGCAATCCCTGTCACTAAAACGATATCTTTACCTTCGATATTAATATGTTTTCCATCACTTTTAACTGGTTCAAAATAGCTTATATGGCTAAATACGATTAGGGCTTTTTTGTTATACCGGCGCAGTTTTTTTTCAATATCAACCTTGTGTTCATCGGAAATATTGACTGGACACTTTGTAATGACAATGATTTGCGCCCGTTTAGATTCAATAAGTAAGTCCCTGAAATTTCCCGCAGGAAATACAAACATAGGTTGTGAAAAAGATCGAAAATCGAATAAGAGGATATTAAATAAAGGCGATAATTTTCGATGTTGATAGGCATCATCCAAGATAATAAGCTGATGATCTGCCTGTAGTTTTTCTATGCCTGTAGATCGATCTTCACATACGGCTACGGTGACATTTGGAAGTTTATTTTTGAACTGTAATGGCTCATCGCCTACATCTAGCGCTAAAGAATCTGTTTCTACCATCCGGAATCCTTTCGTGTTTCGGCCATAGCCCCTGCTGAGGATTGCGACATTATACCTGTCGCTAAGATAGGAGACAACAAATTCAGTCATGGGACTTTTTCCCGTACCACCAACGGCTAAGTTGCCAATGATAATGGTAGGTATATCAAAAGATCGAACCGGTAGTATGTGAAAATCATAGAGCCGATTTCTTAACCATACGACAACAGCATAGATCAGGGAAAAAGGAAGGAGGAGATATCGTAAAAAGGTCCACATTACTTTGGTATTACTGTCAAACCAATATCTGTAATTTCCTGCAATGGATTTTCCCGCATGTTCTGTTCAATGGATATCGTATACAAACCAGTGTCTGGAAATACATAATCTTTATGGATGATAGCTTGCTGATTGTAAAGACTACCTGATGATTTTCCGGACCACTTCCCATCGGATTTTGCCAATTTAATTTCCTTACGGAAAGTAAGTGTTTTCTTATTAGGCGTCTGTTGGTAAATCAACACAAAGAGATTAGAAAAAGCATATTCAGGTGTATGGCGTACATCCATAAATACATCGTATTTCTTCGTGTTATCACTGATATGAAATTGAAAACTTGGACGTGAGGTGTATAACCAAATCTTATTTTCGATTGGTTTATTCTCATTTAAAATAGCGGTCTGGTCGCAAGATGCCCATAAACCGATACTTAAAATTCCAAAAAGAAAAGCCTTTAGTTTCATTTTAAATCTATATAAATAGAATATGCCTAACATTTTAAAATTAGGCATATTCGTTTTATTCTGTTTTTGAGGCAGTATTGTTATTGTTTCCTCTGTTTTTATTTCTATGCCGATTAAAGCGTTTTTTAGGCTTATTATTTTGCCCTTCTTTATTCTCTCTGCCCGCCGTTGCCATAACTGTACTGTCCGGATTGCTCTGCTGTTTAGCTACCGCCTGTTTTGGCTGATTTTGTTCAGCTTTATCATTTTTCTGACCAGCTTTATTTTCCGGTTTGGGATTATTGCCCTTTGTTTTCCGTTTTTTCTTTCTTTTGTTCCGGTCATCCAGGCGTGTTAAGCTATCTTGGCCGACTACATTTTCGTAGTCGTAATTGACAATTTTCTCTTCCCGGATATCTTCGGTTTCTATTACGCTTGATATGGCTTCTGGTTTAATGCCCTGCTTATTCATTTCGACAAGTTCTTTGACTTGTTGAACTGGCAGTGCAATCCAATTTTCTGCCCCTGGGAAAGAAAACCACATCATTTTTTTGAAGATATCGGTTTTTTGAAGATAAGCTACACCTTTAAGCGTTTCAATACGGTCAATATTGTTAGGAATATCTTTCAGCGCATCCATATAACTATCCAATTCGTAATTGAGACAGCATTTCAATTTACCACATTGCCCAGCGAGCTTTAACGTATTTAACGATAGATTCTGATAGCGCGCTGCTGAGGTGGATACGGTTTTAAAATCCGTCAGCCAGGTAGAACAACAAAGTTCACGGCCACAGGATCCGATACCGCCAAGACGGCTTGCCTCCTGACGCATACCAATCTGGCGCATTTCGATCCGTATACGGAATGCTTCGGCCATCTTCTTGATCAATTCACGAAAATCCACACGGCCTTCGGCGGTATAATAGAACGTCGCTTTTGTTTTATCGCCTTGATAGTCTACATCAGAAATTTTCATTGATAAGCCTAGATCCAAAGCAAGCTTACGTGCTTTATGCATGGTTTCCCATTCAAGATCTTTTGCTGCATTATACTTTTCTACATCCACTTCATTTGGCTTCCGATAGATCTTTTTTGTGACCGATTCTGCGGTAACATTGTTCTTTTTCAATTGCAGCCGTACCAATTCACCCGTCAAAGAAACGTGGCCAACGTCATATCCTCCCGTTGAGGGCTCTACAACGACCATTTCTCCCATCTCAAGGTATAGGTTGTCTACATTAATAAAGAAATCTTTTCGAGATCCCTTGAATCGTATTTCTACGATATTGAATGGTTTATAGTTTGATGGCATATCCATATCGGAAAGCCAGTCATATACATCTAATTTATTACATCCGCTAGTCATGCAAGAGCCATTATTTTGACATCCTGCCGGTGTTCCACTTGCCGTGGTAGTACCGCAACCTCCGCCGGATGAGCAACTGCCACATCCCATAGTTTTCTATTTATATATATTGAGTTCCTTTCGGAAACGTTTTGTATTTGTATATTAATGTTAACTGCAAAGATAAATCTAAAAATAATATTTTGGGATTTGCATTTCTTTCTACAAAATAGTGCGTTTCCTCAAATAGATTTATTGTTGCTTCAATTTGTTCTACTGTGTAATGTACTGCAAATTTTTGGACAAAATCCAATTCTTTTACAGGTAAAAATACAAGACTGGAGAGACCTTCCTTAATCAAAAGAATCTGTCGCATCATGCTGATTGCATAAAAAAGAAAGCTTTTCTGATTTTCACGACCCATTTTGGATAAATCCTCTTCCACTAAAGAGATCATATTTGTACCAGCATCTGATACGATAAATCGCAGCCAGTTAACTAAAATTCCAAAATGGTTATTCGTCTGTGTACTTAGTTGATTAAGTGCTTCCTGCAAGTTTCCATCTGCTATAAAAGCTATTTCGGATGCTTCCTGATCAGAAAGTTGATGCGTCGTTTTCAAATATTGTGCGACTTCAGCATGGTCTAATTTTTTTATTTTGACCAACTGTGTCCGTGAAATAACAGTATTTAAAATTTTATCTTGATTTTCTGCAACAAGAATAAATAAGGTTTTTTCAGGTGGCTCTTCAATCAATTTTAATAAAGCGTTGCCTTGGGTATCCAAGTATTCGGGCAACCACATGATCAAAACTTTATATTCAGCCTCAAAAGCTTTAAGGCTCAATTTCTTGATGATACCATGTGCTTCGGCAATATTAATATTAACCTGTTTATTATCCGCGTCCAACTGATTTCGCCAGTATTCCAATCCCATGTAAGGATTGGTTAAAAAGGACTTTCGCCAGCTTTCAGCGTAGTCAGCTGCTGTATCTTCTTTGTGTTTGGCAATAAACGGATAAGACATGTGCAAATCTGGATGAATCAGCTTGCTATATTTTCGACAAGAGGGACATTCGCCGCAACTATCCGTAGCGTGTTTATTTTCACAGTTTAAAAATTGAGCATAGGCATAGGCCAGCGCAAGACTTCCTGAACCCTCCGGACCCAAAAATAATTGTGCATGGCTCACACGGTTTTCATGAACCGTATGAACAAGATGTTCTTTGATGTCTTTATGCCCAATGATATCTTTAAACTGCATACACTATTGCTATTATACAAATGTAATAAATATTGTGATTTATCCTGGCGTATTTGTTTTCTATACTTTTGAAAGCGTGCTTATAAATTGAAATACAATTGCTTAATTAAGTGCTATAAATCTTTGCATGTGGAAAGAAAGGCGCTTACAAAACGGAAAAATATTGATTAATTTGTGTATTATTGCACATAATAATTAGTAATTAGGAAATGAGATTCATTGTATCAACATCAATTTTATTAAAGCAGTTACAA
>JAQZAZ010000035.1 GCA_029239355.1 Sphingobacterium sp. | reverse complement strand
ATTGTCATCGAGTGGATACAAGAAAATGATGCAACTATTTTTAAGGTGCGTAATCGTATTGCGGGCGGTGTCGAGGAGAAGGGAAGCGGCAGGGGACTTGAATTGGTCAATCGTCTTTTTGAGTCTTTACAAAAAGACAGGGTAAATGTTGCGTATCGTATTGAGGAGGAAAAGTATTTTGTGGTGGAATTAAAATTTATGAATTAATTATGCCTAAGTATAGTATCGTCGTGGTCGACGACGACAGATCGGATGCCAACAAGGTTGTCGATCAGATCTTAAAATTAAAAGATATCCACAAAATAGGGGATTTTGAAGATGTCAGAGTTTTTGAGAATGGAAAGGATGCGCTCAACTACCTGATGCGCAATAAGGTGGATATTCTCTTTCTGGACATACAGATGCCTGAGCTCTCAGGATTTGAACTCTATAAGATATTGCCGCAACAGATGCGTCCGGCACTGGTTTTTGTTACGGCCTATGCTGAGTTTGCGCTCGAT
Source organism: Sphingobacterium sp. (assembly GCA_029239355.1). Classification (GTDB taxonomy): domain Bacteria; phylum Bacteroidota; class Bacteroidia; order Sphingobacteriales; family Sphingobacteriaceae; genus Sphingobacterium. The sequence continues at coordinate 45,084 of JAQZAZ010000035.1, read as the reverse complement.
AGCTACAAATTGGATGCCTGCGATTACCTCATGAAAAATGTCAGTTTTGAAGCTATATTCCTTGCATTAAACAAATGTCTAAAACGATTAGGTGCGCCAATCATGCTTGCTCCTGCGGTACAGCGCGAATATTATGTCTACGAAGTCAAAGACTCCCGCAGTAAAAGAGTCTTGAAATATCGGGATATCGTCTATATCCAGAGCATAGACAATTATGTGGAGATAGTGACCCGCAATGAGCGGCTGATCTGCAGAATTACCATGGAGGAGATAGAAGAAAATATGCCGATTTCTTATTACGCACGTATCCATCGGGGATACATTGTCAACTTCAATTTTGTCAAGAACATTGAGGGTGCCGAGCTATGGCTCACTGAAGGTGAAAAAGTTAGTCTTCCAATCAGTAGGACGCGCAGAAAAAATATTGCTGGAATGGGAAAATCGGCTGAATAACCCGTCTTTTATAAACCCTAAATAAATCTGTATGCGTAAAAATCAGTACCTCAGGGGCTTTTCCATAAGCTCCGGGCATTCCTTTGCCCAAAAATTGATCTTGCTGGAACTACTGGCAGTAAAACGTCAGCTGGCTACCTATCTCGACTTGCGGGAGCAGCTAGAAGCGGAAAATGTCGTGCTTCGCGATGCGGAGTATGTCAAATCGCATGTCGGTATCTCAACTGAGACACTCTATCGGCTCCAGCGCGATGGCTATATCTGTATAGCCAAACGGGAACGCAATAAGCGTTATTATCGGGATGTGGATGTAGAACGGCTACGGCTTAGCTACCGCGGGTTGTAGGTACTCCTCGATCAATTGATTTTTACCTGTACGCGGATTACTTTCTTCGGGCGTCTCTCTGGTCGGGGAGACGTTTTTTTATTGCGATGTAACCTCCCTTATGGTCAGCTGGGCTAGGAATGAATATTTTTCTGCAATGGGGGGCAATACCTTATAGCGGCTTTTGAATAAATTATATTTTTGTAAATTGACCTATCAAATGCTAACGATGGATAGTTTAATCGATTATATCTTGCGATTTGGTCATCTCAATACTTCGGAGATCGCGTCAATCAAAGCAAGTGCTACGCAAATAGAATTGAAAAAGGGAGAATATTTTTCAGAGGCCGGGGCAGTGCCTAGACAGGTGGGCTTTGTCGTGCAGGGCGTGCTAAGGGGCTGTTATTATAATCAGGCAGGAGAAGATATCACACGCTGTTTTATTGCTGAAGATAGCCTGGCAGCGGATTACCTGAATCTGGAATCGCACCAACTCTCGACCGATTATATTCAGGCCTGTACGGACTGCAAATTAATTGTTTTTTCAAAAGCACAATGGGAGGGATTATCCCATACCGTTGCCGGATGGGACAGCATAAAAAATAAAATGGTGCAACTCTGTATGTATCAAAAATCAAGAAAAGGCCCCGTGGTATCGCAGGATGCTTCTTCCCGCTATCTTGAATTTTTGAAAAATTACCCTGATGTCATGCTCCGTGTGCCACTCCGTTATATTGCATCTTATCTGGGGGTGACGCAGCAATCCCTGAGCAGAATACGTAAAAATATCACTTGATGCATTTTTTACCATTTGGTAAAGAAATATTTTGGGGACTGTTATAATATTGCTTTCAGATTTTAAATATAAAAAAGATGAAAACAGTACTTATTACAGGTGCCAACAAAGGCATTGGATTTGAAACAGCACGGCAATTACTGGAGCAGGGATTTTACGTCTATTTGGGGAGTAGAAGCTTACAAAATGGGCTGGATGCCGTAAAAAAATTGGCTGCATCAGGACTTACACATGTAGAGGCTATTGCACTGGATGTGACCAGCCTGCGCTCAGTAAAGGATGCGCGTGATCAGATCGCTGAAAAAACACCAGTGCTCGATATATTGATCAACAATGCCGGGATTAATGGGGATGCGCCCTACACCGCCTTGGAGGCTAGCGAGGATCAGTTTTTGGCGACTTTTGATACCAACGTCATTGGCGTATCCCGGGTTACCCAGCATTTCCTTCCCTTACTGCAACAATCGGATCAACCCCGTATTGTGAATGTGAGTACCAGTGTTGGCTCGCTTTCGTTGCAAAGCAATCCGGAATGGCCTGCCTATGACTACGCGAAGTATGCCGTCTATGCTGCCTCCAAAGCTGCGCTAAACATGTATACCATACACCTGGCCTATGAGCTGCGTAATACAAGCTTTAAGATCAATGCCGTATGCCCGGGGTATACAAAAACGGATTTCACAGGCCATAACGGGGGTGAGGTTGAGCAGGCCGCTGGCAGGATCATCAAATATGCACTGATCGATGAACATGGCCCCTCCGGCAGATTCTTTAGCGAGGAAACGAACCCTGGCTCGGGTGAAATTCCATGGTAATGTGCACTTGATAAAAATGTCGGTTGGATGCTTGTATTCCCCAACGGAGACAATCCGACTGACACAATAAATGGATAAGCCGTTTGACATCTTGTGAAACGGTTTTTTTATGCTGGATCACCCGATACCAGCGGTGCTCAATGAATGGTTTTGTCGTAATAGTTTCAACTCTTCGGTTATTCGCCCGACTGCCCAATATTCTTCGGACTTTCTCCTGACCAACTCCTGCCTTTGCGGCAATTTCCATCGAAATGGCATCGGGATTTCATCGGAAAAATAGCAACCAAACCCGATGAAAATTCGATGAGAGCCCGATGAAAGGTGGGAGCTGATTGGGAGTTAACTGCCTGTTGATTCATCTCCAATACCGCTAAAACTTGCGCTCTTTTTTCAAGTTTTGTGCTTCAAAACAGCCGTCATATTTCGTTGTATTCGGTCGGTGATCGGTCTACTTTCCGATACCCGTCGGTCAGTCTTCGGTCTACTTTCCGATACCCGTCGGTCAGTCTTCGGTCTACCATTCTATGTCTATTTGTTTCTGATTTAAAGTGTTTTATGTTTGTTATGTCAATCACAAGTACCGGTATGTAAAAGTGATGATTTAAACAAATGGGAACTATTGTAAATGGAGCAAATGGAGGCTTTAAGGGTAAAGCCGGCTCAATAATCGGAAGTAGTTGGAAGAGTATCAACTACATTAAGGGGCTTTATAAAAAAAGATCAAAGCCCGCAACAGAAGCACAGATGATGCAGCAGGAAAAATTCAAAACGCTGATGCGATTTCTGCTACCCATCAACTTCTTTTTAAAGATCGGATTTGGCCGTAAAAATACGGAAAAATTGACGCCCATCAATGCGGCATTTCAATTTAACTTGAACCAGGCAATCGCCGGCGTCTATCCGGACTATACCTTGGATTATTCCAAGATCAGTATCTCGGATGGTGGCCTGTACGGCGGCGGAACTGTTGGCGTGTCGTATGACGCGGGTGACCTCACCTTCATCTGGAGTACAGATGCAAGCGAGACGTTCGAGACTTTTGAAGATGATATTGTCTATGTATTGGCTTATCATCCCGAGAAAGACGAATTTATATCCACACCTACGCCAAGTTCCCGTTCGGCTGGTACGGTGTCATTTACAGTGCCCGAGCATCTGGCGACGGGTGCTGTACATACCTGGCTGTTTTTGTCCAATCGGTCGAAAACCAAGGTGTCCAAAAGTGTGTATCTAGGCGAGGTACAGCTTATCTAAATTAAACTGGGTTGGGCCATGCTGGCTCAGCCCATATTATACCACGTATTATGGCTAATAAAACTATCAGTCCTGCTCAGCAACGGGTACGGGCTGCCTTTAAAGTGGGGGCTGCATTTCTGGCACCCTTAAATGGATTGATCAAAAAAGGGTTTGCCGAAATGGCTAAACGAAAGAATTCACTTGCATCGGGACTCGCACTGGGCTATACATTGCAAATGGCAATTAAATATGAAACAGATGGTCCGGTTGTCGATCCTGCTTTGGTGCGGTTGAGTGAAGGTTCGCTGTGGGGTGTCGTAAATGGGCAGGTGCATCGTTACGTCGATCGCATTGAAGTGGCCCATGAAATGCAATTCTCGAGCTTAGTTAATCATGACGACCGGCTGATCCTCTGTGCTTACCAAGTAGAGAAAGGCTATGCCTTTGTCAATGAGCAGATCTGGCAACGGCGGGAGGGGAAGGTCGTCGTTCCGATCCCGGAAGGTTTCCGGGACGATGGATTCCATCTCTATTTGCTCGTCTCAAACAGGAAGGGTTCAAAGTATTCACGCTCATTGTATTTGGGGTATTCAACGAAATGAAAACGAAACATATCCTGCTGCTCCAACGGAAATATGGAGCAAGGGGAACTAACGGCACCATTATGTATCAGGGCGAAGAAATCTGCCATACGATTGAACTCCCTGATAGAAATAATATCCCCCGGATCAGCTGTATTCCTATCGGGCAGTATAAACTGCAAAAGCGCCGCTACCCAAAACATGGCGAGCAGATTGGTATTCCAATGGTGCTCGGCCGCGAAGCGATCCTGATCCATGCGGCCAACAACGCATTGCGTGAATTGCAGGGCTGTATCGCTCCGGTCACCACCTTAACAGGTGAAGGTACAGGCGATCACAGTGGTAAAGCGCTGGCGAAGTTGAAGGCGTTGGTGTATAGCTTGTGGGACCAAGGTGCAGAGGTTTATTTGAATATTCGATAAATGAAGGGCCGGAATAGGCTCTTCATATTTATCGAAGCTTGTTGTGTAGGGGGGAGTCGAAATGCTATGCTTTCAATTCTTTGTCCTCCTTTATTGCTCGAATGTAAAGGGGGATGATTGGATGATGGTCTACCGCTATATTCCTTGGTACAATTGCGTTCAGACAAGAATTCATTTTTAACGCCATTGTACTTCATCAATTTGCAGTCGGAATATAAGGCTTTGACCGTTCATCCAGTCTCTTTAAAAACTAATAGGTATGAAAAAAATCTTAAACAAAATCGGGCAGGTGTTGCAGGTGGTCCTCGCAGCGCCGGTCAAGCTGCCGACTAAGGCCGGAAATATATTGAAGTACATTGCATTAGGGCTGGGGATTGTGGAGAAGGTTTTAGAAGAGGATAAGCCGCCGCCAGAAGGGTTGGATCGGCCTGAATCCAAAGCTGATCCAAGCCGTGCTGTCATGAAGGAAAGGAGGGAGCCAGATGAAAATCAATGATATGCGCATCTCTGCCCTCGGGGGCACGATCTGCTCCATCTGGGCAAGCTTCTCCTTGGGTGATGTGCTGCAGACGATATTGACAGCTGCGCTGGGTACGCTGGTCAGTTTTCTGACTAGCCGCATGATTGGCAGATGGAACAACAGGAGGCGAAAATGATACAGAATGGGATTAACTGAGTAAAGCGCACTCCTGAAGTGCGCTTTATTGGTATCAATCAACAACTTTAGTAGCTGAATCACGGTATTGCTTTAAACTCATTCCTTGGTGTCGCTTGAAAAACTTATTAACATGACTTTCGTCTGCAAAACCAAATTCATCCGCTATTTCGTGCACTCTTTTATCGCTAAAACGTAAGCGATGTTCAATAAGCCTGATTCGATACGAGGAGATATATTGCTGAAGGGATTCATTGCATTGTTTACGAAAATAGCTTCCCAAATAAGTTGGAGAAAGATCAAATCTTTCCGCTATGACAGCGATTGTCAAACGTTCTGGATAACGAATATGTTCTTGAATCGCTGTAAAACCTTTATTCTTTGATGAGTTAAAATCCACCTTGCGAGATTCAAAATAGATGGGGACCGTAAAAATAAAGCCGTTTGAGATCTCCCAAACGGCTCCGTCACCCGGAGATGACTGATATAATAAAATAAACAACAGCGAATTATTGCTCTGGATAGAGTGTAAATTGAAACAGATGGTTTGGTTCCAGGTATTTTTGCGCCAGTTCTTTTACCTTCGCAGGTGTTATGGATTTAATCTGTTCTTTTTCATTAAAAATGCGTGCCGGGTCGAGCTGATCAATGGAACTGCTCAACAAGTAGGATAGCCAAAAACCATTGTATTGCAGCTGCTGACTGCTGCTCAGAAGCTTTTCGGCAATGTACTTATCAATATCTTCCTGCGATGGCCCATTCTTACGGATCAATTCGATCTCTTCGAGGGCGGCGGTCACCAATTTGTCTACTTGCCCGGGGGCTGTGGTGAACGATATATTCATGCCAAACCGCTTCCGTGGATTTTTGGCAAGTGAAGGGGATACGCTAATAGAATAAATACCGCCTTCTTTCTCTCGTAGCCGCTCTGTCAGCTTAATCGTTAGGCTGCTTGATAGTGCGTCCATCAGCAGATTATTGTATTCGCTGTAATCTTCATAGCTGCCCAGATAGGCCATTGCTACAGTGGATTTCTCTTCTTTCCCCTTATAAATAGCGCGGTGAATACCCTCTTGTGGCGGATAAGTACCATTGTCCACAAACGATTCCTTGCGTTTGATATTGGGTAAGGTGGCTAAATATTGCTTGATATAGGGATCTATAAAGGCACGGTCGAAATTTCCGACAATCACAAAGGTGAAATCCGAAGCGTCCGCAAATCTGTCTTTATAGATTTCGAAGGAACGGTCAAAATCAATTTCCTCGATTTTTTTTAGGGTTGGCGCCGTCTTACGTGGATCGTTGTTGTACAAAGCCGCAGCGATAGAATCAGTGAAAAAGGTACTGGCCTGTTGCTGCCTGTTTTTGAGGGACAGTTTTGTTTTTTCAAGATTGGTTTTATTGATGTCCTTGTCTAGACGAGGCACTGTAAAATAGCCGTATACGAGCTCAAATGCAGTCTGAACATCTTCACGATTGGATTGTGCTTTAATGCCTTCACCGATTTCATTGATAAAAGGGCTGGCTGTAGCATTTTTGCCATTGAGGTAATGGGAGAGCTGAAGCGAATTAAAAGGACCTAAGCCACTATTGGTGACGATATTGACAGCATTGGTTGCGGACTGGAAATCTTGAAGTGAATACTGGGAATATCCGCCAGGACTATAGGAAGTTAGCAGAATTTCATCGTTTTTTAATGTTGTAGGTTTTAGGATAACCTTGGCGCCATTACTGAGCAAAAGGGTCTGCGTGCCTACTTGTTTATCTTCCTGCTCTTTGATGATCTGCCCGGGCTGTGGTAAAGCCGGCAATAATTGATCCGCGAGCTGTTCTTCTTGATAGGCACTTACCTGTTGTTTTGAGGCCGCACTGATCCAGCCGCTTAAGATGGACTCGCTGGGAACGGATTTAATATCGTCATTATAAACCAATACCATGTCGCGATTCTGATGACCTTTAAATTCTTTAACATAGGTCAGGATGTCGGCCATGCGGATTTCCTCTAGTGCATTGAGCAGGATAGGCTGCAGAAATTGTAAAGAAGGTGCGGGTTCTCCTTTGAGGTAATGGGCGAGGATCTGATCCATAAAGGATTTGGAATCTGTCTTATCATATTCTTTAAGGCTCTGTACGAGCATACTACGATATTCGGACTTCAATCGATCGAGTTCAGCCTCGGTGAAGCCATGTGTGGCAACCTGGCCCAACGTGTAGTATACGGCATTGATACTGGACTGTAAGCTGTCGGGCTTGGGCATAATCTGAATGCCATTTGTTTCAATATTGCCGACAAGTGCGCCATTACTCAACGATGCTGCTAGAAAAGGCGTTGTGGATTTTCGTGTTTGTTCCGCCAAACGCATATTGCAGAGCTGGACAAAGAAATCTTTGGCCAAGGAGTTTTTATAATCGCCTAGCTGTCGTGTTTTGCGTGCTTCCTGTTTATGTAAAATCTGTAAGGAGCTTTGTGTGACTTCTGGATCGGTAAAGGCCAAAAATTGGTTTTTTCCTGTTAATGAAATCGGATAGCTTTTGGATTGTGGCGCGTTCTTGGGGTTTTTCAGCCCCGAAAACTGAGCAATAATCTCTTTTTCGATCGCATCGACGTCGATATCGCCAACGACGATCAGCGCCTGTAGCTCAGGACGGTACCAGTCTTTGTGAAACTTGCGTATCTCTTCATGCTTAAAGTTATTGAGCACTTCATCGGTTCCGATCGGCATTCGAGATGCATAACGCGATTGGTTGGTCAATAGCGGAAATGTTTTTTCCTGGAGACGGTGGGACAGCCCGCCCCGTTGCCGTTTCTCCTCGAGGATCACCCCACGCTCCTGATCGATCTCATCATCCTCGAGTAGCGCGCCATTTGCCCAATCGCGCATGATCAGGATACCTTGCCGCAAAAGTGCCGGATCTGTTGTCGGTAAGGGTAATTGGTACACGGTCTCTTCAAACCCAGTATAGGCATTGAGGTCGGCACCAAAACGTATGCCTGACTTTTGTAAGTAGTCTACGAGCGCATTTTTCGGAAAATGGGTTGTGCCGTTGAAGTTCATATGTTCCAAAAAGTGAGCTAATCCTTGCTGTTTCTCGTTTTCCTGTAACGAGCCTACTTTGTTGGCCAGGTAAAACAGCACACGTTCTTTGGGTTCGCTATTCCGTAAGATAAAATATTGGAAACCGTTGGCCAGTTTTCCAACCTTAATAGCCGGATCGAGCGGGATGGGACTGTTGGAACTGACCGACCGAACGGTCTTTGCCTTTTGGGCATAGGCGAATGTTGGCGCAGCCGATCCGATAGATAAGGCCAGAAGACTAAAAAATAAGGTTTTATGTCGCATGTTTTAACTGTTTTTGCTGTTTTGTTCTAATAATTCAAGTACTTTTTCTTTCTGGATCAGTACCATACCATGTTTGTCACTGCTGATCCCTAGTTCGGACCGGTAAGTGTAATAGGGGACCTGTCCGCGCATCTGGGTAGGCATAAAGACAAACTGAACCGTACCATCTTCCTGCTGTAGCTGCTGGCCTACCTCAACAATATGTGTGGATATCAGGTACTGGCAATTGTGGTGCTGCTGGAATGCGCGGGTAACCGTCAGGGTGGCTTCAAAAGCATCCTTGACATTCGTCCCCTTAAAGAGTTCATCAAAAATGACAACCATATTTTTACGTTGGTTGACATACTCGGCCACCTTTTTGACGCGGAGCACCTCTGCATAATAGTGGCTATGGCCCATATCGATGTCGTCAGATACGTTGATGGAACTGTACAAGCCCTCTTTCACGGAAAATTGCATCCTGTTGGCAGGTACCGGAAGGCCGAGGTGGGCAAGGTAAATGGCAATGCCAAAGCTCTTCATGTAGGTGGATTTGCCCGCCATATTTGCTCCGGTTAGAAAGATGAGATTCTTCTCGGCATCAAACAGCAGGTCATTGCCAACAGCATTGGGAATGGTTGGATGATAGACGTTTTCGAGCAGAATATGTTGTCTTTCTGCTGGAAGGACTTCGGCCCGCACAAAACCCCGTGCATTGGCCACGGAGGCAATGGATTGATAAAGGTCGATGTGATAGATGGCCGAGAGGCTTTGCTGGATCTCTTTGGACCACTTGTGCCGCAACTGATAATCACAGCTAGCGGCCAAAGTAAGGGGGATACCCTCCGGATGGGATTCGATTTTCTGCTGTAGCTGCAACAGCTGTTCATATTCTGCGCGCAACCACGATTGCTCAAAGATGCTTCCTACGAGCTGGCCCCGGTTGTCCTGCTGTTGAAGTTCGGATAGATAACCGGCCAGATGAAGCATAATCCGTAGGGTGGCCCGGATACCGGACTCCAGGTATTTTTTTTCTTCTTTTAAACCCAGGCTGGCCAGCAGCTTGCGGCGGCCGGCATAGGCGAGGGTCAAGGCAAAGCCCTGATCTGAATAGCTGTTGGTAAAACTCTGCGCAATATCCAGATCATCGGCGTTGATCTGAAAGGTGTGCTGTAAACTCCTGAAAAATGAAACCAGCGCTGCCTGTCGATCAATGGCATCAGGGTTGGTAAAAGGTTGCTGAAACAGTTTTTCTAGCAGCAGCTCCCCACCAAAGGTCTCGGTCTTATTGTAAAGTGAAAAGATGGAATCGCGTTTATATTTCCCGGAAATATTGAGATCCTGAAGTGTTTGTTTATCAATGATGAAACTCATGCGCCCGTTTGTTTTTGAGAGGTTAATAAATCAATGATGCCTTCATTTTCTATAATGATCATGCCGTGCCTGTCTGCCGAGATACCCTGGTGCAGCTGATAGCTGTAGCTTGGCTTGCCTTGTAGCATGGTTGTGGGTAAAAAGACAAATTTGATATCGGGATATCCCTGCATCAGCTGCTCGCCGGCTTCAAGAATATGGGTAGATAGCACAAATTGACATCTTGGGTGATGGTATAATCTCGATACCACTTCAACGGTACCTTCAAAGGCATCCTTGACATTGGTGCCTCGAAACATCTCATCGAAAATGACAAAAAGCCGGCGCCCTTCAGCAAGCTGCTGAGCGACCTTTTTGATGCGCAGCACCTCGGCAAAAAAATGGCTATAGCCCATCGCGATATTGTCGGGCAGGTTGATCGAGGTGAAAATCCCGTCCCGGGGACTGAATACGAGCCGTTTTGCCGGCACCGGAAAACCGATATGCGCCAGATAGAGTGCGATACCCAAAGATTTCATAAAGGTAGATTTCCCGGCCATATTGGCTCCGGTCAGGAAGGTGATATTGTGTAAACTGTCCATCTTATGGTCGTTGCCTTTGGCATTCCTGACCAGTGGATGAAAGACACCCTCATAGATCAGCTGTTGATCGATACTGCTGTCGACAAGGGGCATAACGAATTGTCGCTCATTGGCCACCTGGGCGACACTGAGATAAACATCAAAGGTATAGATATCGCGAAGGATATTCAGTAAGCGGTCTTTTTCTTCGAAGCGGAGGATCGTGTCATACTGGATGACCGTCTCACGCTTTAGCGGCTCTTTTTCTTTGAGCAGCGGGATCTGGTCAATCCCACTGTTCTCAAATTTGAGCGCCCATGTTTTTTGTTCTTCTCGAAAGCTAATTTCAGTGCCCGTGCTGGAACGCATAAGATCTTTCCAGCAGTGTATGATTTTGCTGCAGGCAATTATCCCGGAAACCACTTTTTTGTAATCGGTATCGCCACCGACAAATTGCTGGAAACGTTCTTTCAAAGTCAGATTTCCCGTCTGTAGACGGCTACGTTCATCGGCCATATCCAGATAAAATAAAGCCTCGTCAAACCAACTGGACTGGAAAGGAAATTGCATTGCCTGCTCCATAAAATAATGGATGGTAGCAGTACGTTTGCCAATGGCATTAGCATCTGAAAGTGGATAATTGAACCATTCTTCCAGTAGTTCGGCTCCGCCGGAGGTGGCCGTTTTGTTATAGAGGCCAAAGATGGATTCTGTTCCTCTAGCGGCAAAGATCGAGAGGTCGTCCCGGGTCTGTTTGTCTATCAATAATCCCATAATTAACGCCCCCTTCTTCTGATCCAGATAATGATACCGGCACTTAACATCCCCAGTGGTATGATGCATTTGATGAGCAATTCGAAGTATGTCCAGCTGCTTTCGCCAATCCGTAGGCTTTTATCAATTGAATCGGGTAGGCGCATATCCACAGGCACTTCGCCATCACTAAGCCAGGAGAAAGCTGCGCTTACCAAAGAAAAGTTGGATGCATTGACCTGATTGCGTTTGATGAACAGCTCGCTGTTGCTGATCCAGTCCGCATCTCCGGTAACCAGTATTTTTTGTTCCTTTTTACCTACTTTTCGGGATAGCGCCACCACAGTTGGGCGGCTTCCTTCACGCTCTCCAACGGCTGTGTTGAGCAACGGTGTACTATCAATAAAGTTGAGGTTTTCAAGCTCATTCCAGCTGCCCGTGCTATCCGAGGCAAAGAGCACTTTGGATTGGAATGTTGACTGTGGCGATACCAGGATACCAGCGGTGCCGGACATCGTGACGACTTCTTCGCGGCGGGTCATTGGTTTAAGGTAATAGGAAAAGTCCTCACCGGCCTTGGTTGGTTTGAGTGTCAGCAGGTCTGGCTGCAGGGCGTCTTGCTTTTTGACCAGCACGCCAGGTTCCAACGTAACGCCCAATGGTGATGCGATGCGATTGAAAATAGCTTCCTGTCCCGGCTCTCCGGCAAGCATCATATTGCGGCCGCTGGCGATATAAGAATGAAGGTTGGATAACTCCTGGTCATTATAGGCCTGGCGTGGTTCGGCAATAATCAAGATATTGATATTTTCGGGAACGGGCTTTGAAAGGTCAATTTCTTTGAAATCAAACCCTTGGTTGATCATTGAGTAACGGAAAGTTTTTTCTTGGGTGATGGTTTTATAACCACGATCCTGTGTAGAATTGCTGTTGCGCTCCCCATGGCCTGCTACAAAACCCACCACCGGTAATTCATCCATGACCAGACGTTTGATGGCTGCGCTGATTTCGGATTCGAACGGAACGCGTTGCATGTCATCGTAAACACGTAGAAAGGTCTTTCGCCCATTTTCACGCTCCAGTACACGGACAAAACGATAGTTTTCAGAAGAGAGGTCTACCTCTTTTTTGATCGCATCGTAGGGTAGGATCTCAAAATTCCATTTATTGAATTTCCGTAAGGTGTCTAAGCGCTGTTCGGTATTGAGCTTTGGAAACTGTCTGTCAAGAATGGGGTTTTCGGTCTGGTGGTAGTAATAGACGTATTCCATTTCTATTTCGGGCTTGAAACGGATATATTTTTCAAATGAACCGACGTCGCTTTTATACGAGGAAGGTAAGCCGATAAAACTGTTTCCATCCAGCATATTGACGTAGGTAGTGATCTTAAATCCGCCATTCAGTTTGGCCATGATGGCCTGGCTACTAGGGCGCAGCGTATTGCTCTTTCGATAGGTGCTGTCATAGTACAATTTGACAAAAGGCAGGGTGGTTAGGTATCCGATAAAGAATATCGCAAGGGTGATACCTCCAAATTTTAGCAGGTTTTTGCCTGCTGACTGCTTCTTTCTGATGGCCTGAAGCCGAAATATAGAATAGCTAACAAACAGTATGTTAACAAGGATAAAGTAAAGTATATCTTCGGTCGTGATCAAACCTGCAATGAAGGTGTCAGCCCGACCATTGATTGCCAGCCAGTAGGTAATCTCACGAACAAAGGGAATGTCTTGCCATAGGCCCCGTGCAAAGTTCATCATCGCAAATACACAGAGTGTACCAATGGCAGCGACAATGTTATAGCTGGTCAATGAAGACATAAAAAGACCCACGGCAGCATAGGCCGACAACAATAGGAAAAGCCCAAGTAGGCCTGTCATCATTGGACCGATATCAGCATGAACCACGGTACCCATTGTAAAAAAGACCAGAATTGATACCGATAGGGTGAGGACAAGCCCAAAAAGTAGCAGCGCAATATATTTGCCGAGAATAATCTGACTGTTGGTGATCGGCGAGGAGTACAATAATTTGATGGAACCACTGCTATACTCCCGGCTCATAATGCTCATGGTCAATAAAGGCATGTAGAGGTAGAGATAGGATTGTACCTTTGGATAGATACCGCCCCAAGCAGATGAAAATAGGCTTTCAGTTGCATTGACAAGGTCAATTTTCATCGACTGTAGTTGGACCATGCCGGCGTAGGAGGCGGAAAATAAATAGCCTATCTGAAAGGTAAAGATCATCAGGACAAGCCATGCGACAGGTGAGTAAAAAAGTACCTGTAGCTCTGTTTTTGCTATTTTTAACGTCGTTTTCATGTTTGGATTGAATTATACTTTTCTTTTTTTTCGGGTCATTTCGGCAAATACGGTTTCAAGCGAACTTTTTTCAGAATAGATCTCGATCAGATTCCACTTTTCCTGTACGCTTTTTTCAACTAACGCTTCGACGAGTTCCTGTGTGTTGGTCGAGCGTATTCGAAACTTAATATTGCCCAATGGCTCCATATCAACAAAACCGGGAAGTTGCTGAAATGCCTCTATGGATGGCGGAGATATTAGGCTGACTACAACGCTATTGGGAGCAACCTGGTTGTCAAATTCTTCAAGTGAACCCGAAAATATCATACGGCCTTCATGAATCATCCAGATATGGTCACAGAGGGCCTGTACTTCTTGGAGGATGTGCGTGGAGAGCACCACGGTTCGTTCTGTTGCGATCTCCCGGATCAGGTGCCGGATATCGAGGATCTGGTTGGGGTCAAGGCCATTGGTTGGCTCATCCAGTACCACAAAATCAGGCTCATGGATAATCGCTTGTGCTATTCCTACCCGTTGCTGGTAGCCACCGGACAGGTTTTTAAGCAGCCGATGGCGGAAATGTGCAATGCTGCACTTTGAAAGTACGCGTTCGACGGCGGCAGGGATTTTTTCGGGTGCCATCAGACGTAAATTGGCTGTATGACTCAGATATTCCTCTACTGTCAACTCGGGTAGCAAAGGTGGCTGTTGGGGAAGAAAGCCAATGTGTTTTTTCGCCTCTACAGGGTTCTGTGCCATGCTGATGCCCCGGATATAGACTTCACCATGGGACTGGTTCACTACCCCGCACATGATATTCATGGTCGTGGATTTTCCCGCTCCATTGGCTCCTAATAGTCCATAGATGCCATTTTTTTGTACTTCAAAATTAATGTCCCGAATAGCCCATTGGACGTTGTACCGATGGGAAAGATCTACTACCTGAACAATGGGAGTGTCGTTTGCTGTGCTCATGTTATCGTTAAATTTGGTATGAGTAATCCCAGGACACGGTGTTTCTGTTGCCATGGACACCGTGTCTGCTACCAGCGGAAATACTTCGTACGCCCGTTAGCAGTAGGGGATCATATTTATAATGCTTTTGTTACCTTGGATTTTGAATGATTTCAGGATTTAAAACAATGTATTTGGATGCAATAGGCAGGACATACCGATTGCTGTTGGGTGTCAGGGTGAATGACTCGCCTTTGTAAGTACGTGTCTGTGTATTGACAAAACCAGGTTCCGCTGCGAGGCGCTTCTGGTCAAACCAGCGTAAACCCTTTCCCATCAGTTCTTTTCGTCGTTCGTTGATGACGAGCTTGAGGATAGCCTGTTGATCGGTAATCTGTAACGGTTTATAGGCCTTGTCTTCAAAGCGATTGCTTCGGAGGTTGTTCAATACTGTCACGGCTTCAGCAAAACGACCGTTATCCCGGGCCAAGGCTTCTGCTTTGATCAGCATCATCTCTGGAAGCGTAGGGCCATTGGTAATTTTAGCATTGGCCGATATAATGCGATGTTTGTTGTAGGCTTTGCCCTGAAATGGGGTCCATGTGAATACGCTGCCGTCAACAGTAAAGAGGGTAGCACGGAGGTCACCCGGCTCAAACAGCGCCAGTAACTCGGGGTTTAAAGACAATGTGGGGAATGAATTACGTAAGCTTTTTATAAAAATCTCTTCCGTATCGTCCAGGATATTGGGGTAGCTGTTTGGTGCCGCTTTGTACTGTTTGAGATCAATCAGTTTATAGTGTGGCCTGGCAAGTACTAGATCGGCATATTGCAGGGCTTTCCCATAGTTGCGCATCTGTAGATAAACGCGTGCCAGGATGCCTTCAGCAGCTGATCGGGATGCGAGTATATTAAAGTTGGCCTGTTCCGGGAGGTCCGGAATAGCCGAACTGAGGTCTTCAATAATCTGCTTGTATACTGTTTCAACCGATTTACGGGCTAGGTTGGCGTAAAGATCAGGACTCGTCAATAGGGGTACCCCCAGATCGGTATTGGCACTTGAAGCGTTATACTGCTTTGCATAGCTGTTGACAAGGTTGAAATAATTGAGTGCACGATGTACCTTAGCCTGGGCCAATATATTTTTCTTTTGGGCATCCGTTCCGCCCTGACTGTCCATAATCTCGGTTGCGACCTGATTGAAGAGATAAATCTGCTGGTATTGGTCCGCCCAGTCTGGATCCTCATTATTGTCTCCCACAAGATCACTTTTCCAGCAATAGGCATTGGCGTCGGTCAGTAAAAGTGTATTGAGATAGGCCTCATCCGATCCATAGATATCGTCGCTGGCCAATACAGGCCAGTAGTACGATTTTTCCACTGAGGTACTGTTATTAAGCAGGCTCTGATAGTCCTGAGTGTATTTTAGTTCACGTTTGCCGACCAGGTCTATCTCCACAAACTTCCGGCAGGAAACCAGGCTGGAAACGAATATGGTGGCAAGGCTGAAGGTGATAATCTTGTTTTTCATGTTCATAATTCTTAAAATCCCATATTGATGCGGAAAACATAGCTCGTAACGGGTGGCATGCTGCCATAACTGCCGTCAAACATATAATCTGGGTCGATATCCCGATTTGTCTTCTTCCATAAAAGTCCGAGATTGGTTGCTGTAGCACCTATGCTCAAAGATTTGATGGCCTTGTTATAGCCCAATACGCTCGTTGGAAAGCTGTAGCTCAACGCAAGCATTTGTAGGCGGATATGGCTAGCATCGATGACATTGATGTCGGCGTACTCAAACCGTTGTATGCTGTTAAGGTTGGTATTGATGACTCCCGGTATGTCAGTATGCGCCTCATCTCCGGGTTTGCGCCAACGGTCAACCAAAGCCTTGCTGTTGGGAAGGTAGCCATCAAAACCTGCTGTATTTGTAGGATATTGTGTGGAATTCACTTCTTTCCAACGCACCTTGTGCCCAAAACTCATCGTCATACGTGCCGTTAAACTGAAGTTCTTGTACGACACCGTGTTTGTCCAGCCACCGAAGTAAGGGGCACTCATGCGTCCCATATACCGTAGGTCATCGGGTTGAAAATCATCAGTTGAGGCCTCTGAATCCAGAATATTGTCCTGACCATCGCGGATCAAGGATCTCCCTTTGTCATCGAGCCCTGCCCAATGGTAGGCAAAGATCTGGTCAATGGGGTAGCCTTCGATCGGAGTGGAGGTTTGGCCGGGTGTCTTCAATGTATTTGGGAAGCGGTCGTCAGTCACCTCGTTATTGCTGTAAGCGATGTTTAAAGCACTATTCCACTTCCAGTTTGCTCCCTGTATAAGCTGACCCTGAATACTCAGGTCAATACCATGACTTTTCATATTGGAGGTGTTGAAGGACAGACTTGACCATCCATAGGTTGAATTGTAGGGGACCGAAGCAACAATTCCGTATGATCTTTTTGTATAATAATCAAGGTTGACAGTCAGTCGGCTGTTTAGAGCGCTGAAATCCAGTCCTGTGTTAAATGTGCGTGTCGTTTCCCAGCCCAGCAGTTGGTTGGCTGGAATACTGATAGATCCGGTAGGAAGCTGAGTGTAGAAATCGGTTATCGAAGCTGAGTACAAGGTGTATGACGTGCCGTCACGCGGTACTGAGCCTCCCGTACCAATGCTCCCACGCCAGCTAAGTGCATTTATCCAGGGCAGCGCACGCATAAAGTTTTCCTTGTGTAGGTCCCAACGCATGCCTGCAGACCAAAAGGGTTTGGCACGTTTTGACCGGTCGACACCAATGATC
Source organism: Sphingobacterium sp. (assembly GCA_029239355.1). Classification (GTDB taxonomy): domain Bacteria; phylum Bacteroidota; class Bacteroidia; order Sphingobacteriales; family Sphingobacteriaceae; genus Sphingobacterium. Next base: position 27,740 of record JAQZAZ010000035.1, on the reverse strand, counting down.
GTAGCGTCATCAAAACGTAAGCTACTTGTTAAAAAGTACTTTTCAAGGAGTGTATAGCCGGCATTGGCGTAATAGCTCAGGTAGCGTATACGGTCTATATTGATCGGAGCATCCTGTATATTTAATGTTTTGTTGGCTCCATAGATATCCTTGTATGGAACGGTCGGATTGATGACGGTAGATTGATAAGTGTCTTTGTCAAAACCGTAGCGTGTCTGCAGATAGCCGATCATCTGGCTTTGGCGGATCTCGCTGCCGGCAAATAGGTCTATCTGGTGGATATCATTAAATTTTTTGGATCCATCTAACTGGAAACGCAGGGAATAATCGTCTGTTTTGTTGTTGGAAGTGATATATTTGCCACCTAAGGGGACGCCATAGATGAGTTTTCCTGTACTGCTTATTGTCGTACCACTATTGATCAGGTCGCGCATCTCATAACTGTCGCGATCGCGGAGGCTCTCCATATTACGCAGGCCCTTTTGATAGGATCCTGATAAAGATGCGTTCAGCCAGCTAAGCGGGTGATAGGCCAGTTGACCGGTGAAGCGCGTTAGGTTATTGTCGTACCGATCGTTGCTCAGGCTAAGTTCATCAATGTGATTATAGGACCAAGGTAGATATCCCTGACTTTCAAAGCGCTCTTGGGCGACCTGAGGGGTGAAAGCAAAATAACGGTTGATGCTATTGCCGTTTTCATCCAATAACAGGTTGTATGGTGTGAGCCCAAAAGTACCGGGACTGATTGCACGGATAGCAGCGCCATTGACCTTACTCTTTTGAATAATGTGGTTGAGCCCTAACGATACTTTTAGCTTGTTGTTAAAATAATTGTTTTCGACATTGAATGTCAAGGACATATTATTGGCGTCGTTTTCTCGGTAGATCGGTCTGTCTTTTGAATATACAGCCGAAGCATAATAGCGGGCTCCCTGCACTGCGCCATTGAAAGATAGATTATATTGTTGGCTTTGTGCTGCCTGCAACAACTGGTCACGGATTTGCTGACGATTGTCCACCTGCCCCAATTGGCTGAGTATGCTGTTTTCTTCGGCAAGGCTGATCTCCCCGCGTTTAGCACGGAACATTGTCATGATGGCATCGGATCGATTTGGCGCGCGCCAGCCGGATGTAGGATCGTAAAAGAAATTGTTGTCAAAGAGTTCTTTCTCAAAATCTATATACTCCGCTGCATTCATGCTCCGTAAGTTATGTAGGTTGGGCGGGGCAGAGGTCCCTAGCGTAGAAGAGAAGTTGATGCTATTTTTCCCTAATTTGCCGGCCTTTGTTTCGATGACAATAACGCCATTGGCAGCTCTTGATCCCCAGATAGAGGCTGCGGCGGCATCTTTCAGTACCGTAATGCTGGCGATATCGTCCGGGTTGAAGTTATTGAGTATTCCGGCACTTGTACTTGTGGCGGAAAGACGATCACCGGAGCCCGTTGGATTGCTGCTCAACTGTTGTTCCATTGCCGGAAAGCCGTCGATGACAATCAGTGGAGTACTGGAGGTGCTGGAAAAGGTATTCGGTGAGCGGACAAGGATCCTATTGGTACGGGTATCAAATTGAACGCCAGGAATTTGACCTTCCAATCGCTCCATCAGGCTCAAAGCCGGACTTTCCTGTATTTTCTTTTCGTCAATGACGACGAGCGAACCCGTAGCCTTGCTGGGGTCTAGTTTTTGGTATCCTGTATTTGCCATCACGGATACTTCGTCGAGCGCAGAAATCTGTTGCTTGAGTACAAATAACGGTCCTAGGTTGCTTGCTGGTGTACCACTGAGGTCTATTTGCCGTAATTCATAGCCTAAGTAGCTGATTTCGAGTATCGCATCGCTGGGTACATTTGACAATACAAATATTCCCTTTCCATTTGTGCGGGTTTGATTATTGGTGCCTTTGATCCGTACAGTTGCTCCGGCGAGGGGCTTTTGCTGCGTATCTGTAACGATTCCATTAATCGTGCGTTGCTGCTGATTATCCGTGACAATAATGGTCTTGTTGCGCACAATAAAGCCCAGGGATTGTCCCTGGAAGCAAAGTGCGAGCAGCTCGTTAAGCTCAAGCTCACTTAAGTTGATCGTTAGGGCTGAGAACGATTTGCTATGCTCGGGACGGATCACATAATCATATCCCGTCTGCGCACGAACCTGTTGCAGGATCTGTTCGAGGCTGGCACGTTTGACATTTAGGTTAATTTTGTTTTGGCCGTGCAGGGCTGTGGCTGTTTGTAAAAACAAAACCAAAAACAAAATGCAGAATAATTGAAATCGCATAAGCAATTTGATTATAAAGTTGGAAAAGATAGGTGGTCTTTGGGTCGGTTGATTTACCTGATACTTTTCATTAGCAAAAAAATATTGATACATTTGTTTGTTGATTTTTGGACATGGATGTCCCTCCAGACAAGGAGACATGTCATGCAGTTCATAATTTTCGTAATAAATGCTAGGCGTGAATTCAAAAATCAGTTCTAGGGGCGGTGCAACGCCTCTAGATTTTTTTTGAAATCGTTTTTTTTCTTTCGTTAGGGTATTACCATCAACCTCCTTTCTTTGCCTTTTATCCGGATATCAAATTTGATACCTGTGGTGGTCTCTAATATTTCAAGGACTTCCTGTAATGTTTTTTTGCGAGATATGCTGCTTATATATCGTTGATTGTTAATGGGACCGAGGTATTCCACTTCAATATTATACCATCGTGATATTTGGGCCATGATTTCTTGTACGGTCGCCGAATCGAAGTAGAAATCGCCATTTTTCCAGGAGAGATCCTTGGAAAGATCAACTTCCAGTAGCGTAAATTCGTCGCCTGTCTGTATGATTTTTTGACCAGGTTTTAATAGGATAGGAGCAGGATTGGCAGGATTATTTAAAGCAATGGCCCCCTCTTCCAAGGTAAAACTTTGCTGTTTGTCTTCACGATAAGCTTTGACATTGAATTTTGTGCCTAATACCTGAATGGCATTCTGGCCGGCGTGGACGATAAATTCCTGCTTGATCATTTTACTGCCGGCGCTGATCTGCCGTTTGCTGACCTCAAAGTAAGCTTCACCATCCAGTGTCACTTCGCGTTTTGTACCTGTAAACTGTACCGGAAAAGTCAATTTACTATCCGCATTGAGCGTTACCTGCGTACCGTCCGCAAGCCGAATTTTGTAGGTATTGCCCTTTGGTACTACAAGTGTATTGCTGCGTACAGCTTGACTGTTACTTTTTGAGTCGTCGGCTTGGTAAACAAGCTGATTGTTATCGCTCCAATCGATAAGGATGTCGTGATCTTTGCGACTGTATGATCCACCGTTTTTGTCCAGTGCTATTTGCTCGCCGTTCGATAAAATCAAGATGGCTCCGCTGATTGCTGCTGGGATCGGGAGGATCTTTTGTTTAGAAGATGAACCTGTTTCAACTTCTGAAGATTGTATCCTGCTACTAATGCCCTTGGGGGCAGTGGAGGAATTGTGTATAAGGAAATAATAGGAAGAAAAGCCAATAACACAAATTGATGCTGCTGTTGTAAACCATTTCTTCCAGTGATATTTGGATGGTTGCGGTACCTGGATTTCGGCATCAATGCTGTTCCATACATTCGAAAGATCCGCTTGTAGTTCTTCGGCTGTCAGCTCAAAATCAGGCAGCTGGTTTACATAGCTGATATACCAATCATCCACAAAGGCTCTCTCTCGGTTCGAACATTGATCTGATGTATATCTTTTTAGTAAATCGCGATCTACTTTTAATGGTTCTTTCACGTGTTGTTGTGTTGTTGTTTTGGAGTATAACAGTTAACTCGGCCACAGGTCCCAGATCAAAATGATTTTTTTTTTAAAAAAACTTGGACCACTAGGGTCGGTCCGGAAAAAAAGCAAGGATAAACAGAAGTAAGGGTAACTTGTGGCGCAACAAATTGAGTGCATTTGATATTTGATTCTTTACTGTTTTTTCACTGATTCCAAGTTTTTCGGCAATCTCTTTGTGGCTTAGATACTGCCTGCGGCTCAACTGAAATATTTCACGCATTTTTTCAGGTAGATTTTGGATCTCTCGCTCGATGATGTCCTGCAATTGTTTCTCGCGGATGACATGATCGGTGTCCGATATGTAGGTGGATGCATAAGAGGACATACTTTCCAGATATTTATCAACAACTTTGCTATGTGAAATATAGTTGATCAGTTCATTTTTAACGATTTGATAAAGGTAGGAGGAAAGCTTGATGTCTGTCGGCAACTTGTTGCGTATCGACCAGATCTTGACAAAGACTTTTTGTAGGATATCTTTTGTCTCCTCGCGATCACGGATAAATCTGTTGGCATGGACGTACAAAGGCATACTATATCGCTGGTAGATGACTGAGAAAGCTTTCTCGTCATCCTGGCGAATCAGATCAACCAAGATTCCATCAGATAGTATGGCGTAATCGCTGTCCTGCATGTTGTATTTAGGTACGTTTTTCTAAGGTGAATAACAGAAGCTAGACCCTGTCTTTTTTGCCGAACTTCATCAATTAATAACACAAATATAACTTTTTAATAAAATAAGTATGAATCTTTTGCGAAAATTTCATATTCATTCCAAAGTTCTTTGGGTTACGACCTTAAGATACGCAAGATTCATCTGTTGTTTTATCCAAAACGCCAGCTTGAATTTGGTATAATTGGTTTATCATTTATTTTTTTTGGGACAAAGCTGATAGGCACTAATAAAATGCCAATGGATTGTCCGGCACGTGGCCTACAGCGTGCCGGACTTATCATCATTGTACCAGTGCACTGGACTCGCTGATCAGCGTTGTCATGGCATGATAATCTATTTTTCCATTGCTGGTCCGCAAGATCGCGGGCAGCTGCTGAAAACGGATCACTTGGGGCAGGATATGCACCCGCTTAGACAGCAATTCTTTGATCGTTTCCTGCCGAACGTTGGGGTCTACATAACAGATGCTGATATATTTATCCGAACTGCCTATACAGACCAGTTCTTTGCCGGGAAACTGGGACGCCAGCAATTGTTCTACTTATAATGGAGTCCGGCTTTGTGACGCCAAAGTGTCTATTCATCGGGATTTAACCTTGTATGACAAGAAGAGGACGAACCTGGCTGGAATGGTTATAATAAAAAGTATAGCGAAGCAGCCACTACGCGTTGTCAAAAATCAAGTTTCAGAAAAAGTGATAAAAAACTTGTTTTTTATCAAAGTATATATAGACATCTTGAATCTTAGTTTTTTCATTAGGATTAGTTCAACTAGCTGTGTTATTAGGTTTAAATGAGTTTTATTTATATCAAGTATTATGTTTTGAATATTCATGATCTTTTGATATCTTGTTTAAACCTAAGCGTCCGTATTTTTGAACGGACGCTTATTTGGAAAATATAATCAGCTGAGAGCAATTGTCTGGAAGTTTAGAGACATTAATTTTGGTCGGGTAAATAAACCTTTATTTTAACAAAATGGTATTTAGTTTATGTAACTTTCCGTTATATACTACATGTATTGCTTTTTTCTTTTTGCTATATACTTTCACTATTGTAATTTGCCCGTCTTGCCATTGCATATCTATTGTTAAATCTCCCTTTGCTTTTAAACCATTGATGTAGCCTTTATGTGACCAGTCTTTGGGTAGAGCGGGTAGTAGTTCTATATAATCTTTATTATTTTGAATTAGCATTTCGGCTATTGCTGCGGTGCCGCCAAAATTACCGTCGATCTGAAATGGTGGTCCTGCCGTTAAAAGATTTGCGTAAGAACCTCCACCTGCACCATAATTGATATGCGTATCTGTTCGAGGAATAACCAGTTGTCGGAACAATTTATAAGCCCTCTCGCTGTCTTTCAGTTTTGCCCAGAAGATCATTTTGTACGCAATTGCCCAGCTTGGACCATCATCACCACGTACTTCAAGGGTCTTCTTTGCGGCAGCGGCAAGTTCCGGTGTACCGTTGACTGTAATCTGATTGGCTGGATATAAGCCATATAGATGAGAAATATGTCTGTGTTGGGGATCTGTTTCTTTATAATCTTCGAGCCATTCCATTATCCGGCCATCTGTACTGACTTGGGCAATTGGAGCGAGCAGTGGTATCTTTTGTTGTAAAGTATCGCAGAATGGATCTCCCAATTCCAGAAGCTCATTCGCTGTAATTAGATTTTTAAATAGCTCATTTGTAATTTGGTTATCTATGGTAGGTCCCATACAAACATTTGCATGTGTTCCATTTGGAAGATAAAAAGCATTTTCAGGCGAAACCGATGGACCGGTCACCAACCAACCTTTTGTTGGATGGGACATGAGTGCTGCATTGTAGAATTGTGCTGCACCACGTAAAACAGGATATATACTTTTCAGATAATTAAGATCTTGTGTGTATGCAAAATGATTCCATAGGTTGTTACAAAGCCACCCAGATCCTGCATTGGCAATCCCCCAGGAGGCCGCCTCTCCGGGTTCGGTATAGCCCCAGATATTGGTTATCACATGCGCTACCCATCCCGGAGCATTATAGTATGCTTTGGCTGTTTTCGCACCGTTTTTAGTCAAGCCTACTACCAGATCAGTCAACGGCAGCTCAAGTTCGCTCAAATTGGCTGGTCCAAGATGCCAGTGGTTCATTTGTACATTTACATCAAGATGATAATCACCATTCCATGGTGTACGAATCTGGTTGGCCCAAAGCCCTTGTAAATTTGGAGGAAGCAATCCCAATCTGGTACTGCTTATACTGAGATATCGCCCATATTGAAAAAATAATGCAGCCAGTTCGGGATCTGCTGACGGATTGTGTTGGTAGTTTTTTAGTCTTTCATTGGTCGGAGTCCGTAGCTGCTTAAAGGCTCCAAATGATAAAGATAAACGGTCAAACAATGCTGCATATTTTTTCCTATGTAGACTTAGTTCCTGATTCCAGTTGGTCGATATCGCTTTTTCCATTACGCGGTCGCTATTGGTCAAATGGTCATTTTGTTTATAATCCGTATCCGTAACCACTTGAATTATGGCCTCGTTCGCAGATTTAATTATGATTCGGTCATTTAGGTAGGACACAGTGCCTCCTTTGACTTTGGCCGATACCCGCGTAATAAATTTCATGCCCTTACCGTCTGTACCGTTGTCCAGCTGACCATACATGGTCAATTGGCTGCCCTGGATCTGGTATGAGGCTTTCTCCTGTCGGTTTAGGCTGATTTCTACGGATATACTTTTTGCTTTATCTGCACTTAAACGGATATAGCCGGCATCGGTATTGAAACTAGTAAGATATTCCCGGGTGTATTTTGTCCCATCAATCACAAATGATGTCGAAGCCGTTGCTGTCTGGATATCAAGTTCGCGTTTATAATTTAAAGGTTTTACATTTTTATTGAGGGTATAGTCGATATTTAAATCGCCCATAGTCTGAAAACAGCCCCATTGGCCCCCTCCAGATCCTGGTCCCGTACATATAAAATGCTTATTGATCAACTCCTGTGCGATTTCATTTTTGCCAGCGAGCAGCAATGAACGGATTTCCTGTAGATGTTCGTTTGCCTGATAATTATTAGCATCCTGTGGGGAGCCAGACCATAAAGTGATATCGTTCAGGGTGATATTCTCTTTATGGATCCCTCCATTTGGCATCATGCCCATTTTACCGTTTCCCAGGGGTAGGTACTCTTCCCACTGAGAAGCTGGCTGGTTATACCACAATCTCAAGTTCGGATCCCCTTTTTGACATATCGCAGCCAATGGGAGGGATATGAATGCAAAAAAGATATAACTTAACCGTTTTTTAATTTTCATTTTTTAGGTTCTTTAGTTTTATTTTATTTTCTGGGACACCATGTTCATTTAGCCTGATGACATAAACTCCCGCTACAGCGGTATTGTTCTCGTTTATCGATGCGGTAGTGATAAACAGCTCATTCATGTCTGGTCCTCCAAAAGTACAGGATGTGGGGTTTAGGCATGGTAAGGGTATTGTACTTATGACATGTTCTTTCAAAAGATCGAACACGATTATTTTAGATCCGGCCCAATTAGCAATAAAAAGCTTGTTGTCCGCTGAGATGCACATACCGTCCAAAGTTGTTCCGTCTTCAAGTTTAAAAATCTCCTTGATGAATGTAAATTGTTCCTGGTCATAAACAAACTTACGGATGCAGTTTAGTTTGGAATCGATAAAATAGATATAGGGTTTGCGAAATGCTATTCCATTTGAAATAGTGACACCCTTTAATAAAGAAGTTACAGTTGTTCCCTCGACCTTATAGAGCGTCGCATCGGGAAGTAGAGGGGCATCCGGGCCATTATTGAGATTGTTCATGCTCCCGAGTAGCCAGCTTCCGTTCCAATCTACACGGCCATCATTATATCTAAAGTTATTTTGTGATTCAGGCTTACATATAAATAAAAGTGACTCCGTGTCTAGCGCATAACTAAAAACGCCACTTTCAAGCGCTATTAGGATCAGCCCTTCATTTTCTGATAAAGCGATGCAGCTGATATATTCTTCAAATATTTTTAAACTTGTTTCTTTGGATGCATAGTTCCAGCGGTATAGTGTTTTCTGGAGAATATCAACGAAGTATAATGTTTGGATTCTTTCGTCCCAGATAGGTCCCTCACCCAACGTCAGTGAACCGGTATGCACAGTGCGTAATTCTAGTATATTTTCCACTTTCTTACTTGATTTTTATTCGTTTTTAATTGATGGCTTTTAATGCCAGTATGACACTTTTTCTATTGTTGTTCAGTATGGGGTTCAAGCCTACTTTCATCAAGAAGTCACCTGAGAGGATAAGTTCCGATGGTATCCAACTGTTTGTTCCATGTAAGTTGATTTCCTGTATTTTATACTTTTTATTTGGATCTAAGCCCAACCACCGTATTGGAGCTGATGTACTGGAAACCTGGCTGTATTGGACAAGATAGTTTAACATCAGTGCTTGCGATTTGTCTTTGCTGACATAAGCGAGGCTGGCATGATTGTCTTTTCTTGGATCCGCAAGCCGAAATAGATCTCCATGCCAAATAATGTGCTTATATTGATCATAGGTTTTTACGGCCTGTTGTGCAAAGCTCAGTTCGTCTGCAGACAGCTCCTCCAGGTTTAAATCGAATCCCATTTTTCCCATCATGGCAACATCTATCTTGAATTTTAAATCTTGTTTCCCGAAAGTTGTCACATGATTTACACTTGCGATAGAGGGAAAGAACAAAGAGTTTTCATATTGCATAAAGATCCTGTCAAAAGGGTCAGTGTTATCGCTGGGCCAATACTCTGTAAAATATTGTAGGGATCCGTAGTCAATGCGGCCACCTCCGCCTGAGCACAGCATCATTGGGACTGTTGGATATTTTTCGCGGAAGCGATCCAACACCCGATACAGTCCCTTGGTGTAATCTACATAAAAATTATTTTGATCTTTCTGGAAGGATGAATACGCGTTATAGATCACCGCGTTGCAATCCCATTTTATGTAGGCTAATCCTGGATTTTTTTGAAAAAGGTTATCCAAGATATTGAATACAAAATCTTGTACCTCGGGATTAGACAGATCTAACACAAGCTGATTTCTGAAATAGTATTCATCCCGTTTTGGCTGTTTTACCACCCATTGTGGTTTTTTCTCATACAGCTCACTTTTTGGGCTAACCATTTCGGGTTCAACCCAAATACCGAATTTGACATCTTTTTTATTGGCTTCCTTAACGATCGATAGCAGTCCGTTAGGTAGCTTTGATTTATTTTCTTCCCAATCGCCAAGCGCTGAGGTATCTGCATTTCTCGGGTATTTATTGCCAAACCAACCATCGTCTAATAAGAAAAGGTCAACACCAAGTTTTTTTGTGTTGTCCAGTAAATGGGATATTTTTTGCTCGTCAAAATTAAAATAGGTACTTTCCCAGTTATTCAGCAAGGTATATCTCTCTCCATAACCATCAATTAACCTTTGTTTCCTGGCCCAGTCGTGCAGATTTCTACTTCCTTCGCCAAGTCCATTTGTAGATACCGTAAAACTGAATTTTGGCGTGACAAACTCTGAGCCTGCGGCAAGCGAATAATGGGATGCATAATTGTTTACGCCGGCCATGATCCTCAAATTATCCTGTGGATCCTTTTCAAAGTCCACGCGAAAGTTGCCGCTCCACTCCAGTCCACCCAAAAGCACAGTTCCTTGGTTTTCAGTTATTTTATTGCTGAGGCCAAGGGCAAAATAGGAGGATCTAAATAGGTTTGTCCTTGTACCCAGTTTACTGTCAAGGGTCTTTATCCCGTGGGTAAGCTTCTCGTCTTCACGTTGCATTTCAGCGATCCAGTCACCGTGATAACTTCTTAGATAGTAATCTTCACCTTTAAGATTAATATTGGCTGAAGCATATTTGATGAGCTTTACATTTTTTTTCTCGTTGTGCTTTATCACTGCCCACTGTTCAATGACATTCTCCTGAAAGTTACTTAGGTAATGAAGTTCAACATGGAAAGGATATAGCTCATCTTTGAGCTTAATGATAAGCTCTTTTCGGTTATTATCGATTGTTTTTAACTCTTGGCCTACAAATTTTAGATCCAATGCCTGATTACCGTCTGCATGCTCGACACTAATGGCAGGTTCAAGAAGGTTTCTTGTGCCTGATGCGGTGTAGGCCGATTGGTACATATTGGTATAATCATGACCTTGTTTGTACTGACCGTTCAATTGCCTATATTCATTATGGTCCTGCAGTTTTTTTCCCAGATAGACCATATTGACGTCTTTGTTTTCTTCAACTGTCAATACCAACGACAAATCTTTTGTTTCCATTATGATGTTTTTCATTGTTTTTAACATAAGTTGCGTTTGTTGTCCCTTGACTATTTCTGCGAATAGGGCTACGACTAATAAGAGCGTGTATTTTTTCATGTCATTTGGATTAGAAATTTTCAAAACTATATTTTATGCGATGTTCATAATGATCTCCAGGTAATAAAAGTGCTGAAGGATATATGTTTATGTTTGGAGAGTTGGGGAAGTAATGGGGCTCACAGCACATTCCCTGAAAAGGTTTAAAATCCCCGGACAGGTAGTTTCCGAAATAAACCTGTATACCCGGATAATCTGAGGAGATTGTCATTCTACGGCCGCTTTCAATGTCCTTTATGGTTGCTACCCGCCTGATTTCGTCGCTGGGATCCATGCAATAGTTTATATTTCCTATTTCTTGTTTCAGTGTATCTATAGGTCGAAGTTCTGTGAGGTCGTAAATCGTATCTTTAACTTTTTTCCTGTAGGGAGGGACAGGAAGATGGCCATCACTTAACGGCGTATAGTATTCAGCATTTACCTGTAGCTCATGGCTATCGATGGAATCTCTATTGTCAGAGAGGTTGAAGTAACTATGGTTTGTGATATTGACAAGGGTAGCTTCGTCGGCCTTAGCATGATAATCTATTGTCAAGATATTATCCTCAGAAACCTCATAACGGACATCCACCGTAAGATTTCCGGGATATCCCTCATCACCTGCAGGACTCAGTATCTGCATTTCAATACTATTTTCTGTGTGGCTGGTTAAGTTCCAATACTTTTTGTCGAAACCTATAAATCCACCGTGAAGGTGATTTTTCCCCGACTCATTCTGGGAGAGTTGGATCCCAGAATCGTGCAGATTGAACTTCCCGTTTTCAATTCTGTTAGCATAACGCCCTACAGTACTGCCCAGGTAATGTTTATCCTTTTTATAGTCAGCTATGTTTTTATATTTTAACACGGTGTCAATGAGTTTTCCATTCCTGTCAGGAACACGGATGGAGACAATTCTACAGCCCCAGTCCAATATCTCAACACGCATATTACGTTTGTTTTTTATCAAAAAACTTTTCATATGTAAATGCTCTTTTTTTAGCTCCGATTGATAATTTGATTTTTGATGACTGCTGGTTTATTTATGCAGCATTTTGCTATTGGTCATTACTGTACAAATTTACTAGAAGGGGAGGTGTTTTGTGATAGAGTTAATTTTCATTTAAATGGATTATATTATTATTTTCCTGTAAGTCTGCCGTGGAGGATTTCCAATAGAATAATAAAGTCCATTAATACGCCTGTTTAGTACATTTAATAAAATGGTGTTTGAAGCTAACTTAGCACCATTGAAAAACCAATATTATGATAGAAGCTAAATACAGGAATATTTTTATTTACAGTCTGATCGCATCATTAGGCGGTCTTCTCTTTGGATTTGATATTGCCATCTTTTCTGGCACTATTCCGTTTATCACACCCTTTTTTAATCTTTCACCGGGGGAGCTGGGCTGGGTGGCCAGTTGCTTATATGTAGGTTGCGCCGTCGGTTCGATCGGTTTTGGAAAAATTACCGAACACATAGGCCGAAAGAATTCTCTTGTGCTGGTCTCCATTGTTTTTATTGTTTCCTCGATTTTGATGGGTATGGCAAATACCGTCGGCGAGTTGATCCTTTGGCGTATTATTGCGGGTATTAGTGTCGGGGGAGCGTCCATACTGTCACCATTATATATAGCTGAAATAAGCCCGCAACAAATTAGGGGAAAGATGGTTACTTTAAACCAGCTGGCCATCGTAATCGGCATATTGATGGCTTACAATTCGAATTACTTTTTATCACATCTTGAGCTCAACTGGCGGCTGATGTTTATGAGCGGCTGTTTACCTGCGGGACTTTTTATTATCGGCGCATTTTTTCTTCCAGAAAGTCCTAAATGGTTGATATATAAAGGTAAAATCGAAAAGGGAAGGGGAGAGCTAATAAAAATTATGGGGAATGGTAATGTTGATGAGGAGATTCAGGCAATACAATCGCTGCGAGAACCTGAGCAAAAAAAGGACATAAAAAAATCGGTATTGTTGATCTTTTCAAAAAAGTCGTATCTCTTATTATTGGTCATTGCGATCGTTGTTGCCATATTTCAACAGATTTCGGGTGCTAATGCTGTTTTGTTTTACGCGCCGATCATATTTGATAAAGTTGGAATGAATGTGAATAATCAGCTTATCATCCAGATCTTTATAGGTTCAGTTAATTTGGTTTTCACACTATTGGCTATTCGGTTGGTTGACAGAGTTGGGCGTAAAAAACTGATGGTCACCGGAGCTGGGTTAATGGCAATTTTACTTGTGCTTATAGGTTTGTCCTTTCAGGGGACTTATATTCCCCAATCGTTGGCCGGTGCATTGGTGTTATTGTTTATAGGTACTTATGCAGCTACATTGGCTCCTGTGACCTGGGTAATCATTTCTGAAATATTTCCAATGGAAATACGTGAGCAAGGAATGGCCATTGCCTCTGCATTTCTTTGGGCCGCCTGTTTTGGAATTACTTATATTTTCCCAATTATGATAGATCAATTTAGCGCCTTCCAGTCATTTTTGACTTTTGCAGGATTATGTACGTTTTACTTTATCTTCTTAATAACGGTAGTTCCCGAAACAAAAAATAATAAGCTCTAAAATTTTTCTATTTAAACAATCTAAACAATAATATATAATGCAAGATATCAATAATAAAGTTGTTGTCGTGACCGGTGCGGGAAATGGTATCGGCAAAGGAATAGCCGAATTGATGGCAAAAAGAGGGGCCAAGGTTATTTTGGCAACAAAATATGACGATGAGGGGAGTGCCCTTGAAAATAATTTGAAGGAGATGGGGTACTGGGCGCGTTATGTGCAGACTGATGTCAGTAATGAGGAAAGTGTCAAAAATATGGTGGAAGAGGTTCTTGGCATTACTGGCAAAATTGATGTCTTGGTCAACAATGCGGGTATTACGATTTTCAAGTCTATTTTAGAAGCCACGCTGTCTGATTGGAACAAGGTTATCGATACAGATTTGAAAGGTGTTTTTTTATGCAGTAAATATGTTGCTGCGGCAATGGTCAAGAATGTAGACGGTGGAAGCATTGTCAATATTTCTTCTAATCATGCCTACCGGACGCTCCCCGATACAGAGATGTATGCAGCAGCTAAGGGCGGGGTTAATGCCATGACGAGAAGTATGGCAATTAGTTTGGGAAAATTCGGAATTCGGGTGAATGCGGTCTGTCCGGGCTTTACGGATACAAATCATTATCAACGGTGGTTATCCGAAAAGGAAAATCCCGCAGGCACCGAAAGGGAAATATTTGCTCTGCATGCACTGGGTAAGATTTCTACACCAGAGGATATTGCTGAACTTGTATTCTTTCTGGTGACAGACAGCAGTAAGAATATTACGGGAAGTGACTTTTTGATCGATGGAGGATTAACGGCGAGACTATATCACTCGGATAAATTTTAAGTATGAAAATCACAGGATTCAGATTGTATAAAGTGCCACCTAGATGGCTATTTTTAAAGATAGAGACTGATCAGGGGATTGTCGGTTGGGGGGAACCCATTATAGAGGGCAAGGCAGATACTGTTATGGCCGCCGTTAAAGAATTGATGGAACAGCTTCTGTATAAAGATGCGCGTCTTATTGAAGATCACTGGAACACGATGTATAGGGGAGGATTTTATCGGGGCGGACCTATTTTGATGAGTGCAATTTCCGGAATCGATCAGGCGCTCTGGGATCTGAAGGGAAAATATTTTAATGCACCTGTTCATGAACTGATCGGCGGCAAATGCAGGGATAAAATGGATGTCTATTCCTGGGTGGGCGGTGATGAACCACAGGTTATTATTGAAGAGATCAAAAAAGTCGTTGATAGGGGCTTTCATACAGTGAAGATTAATGGTACTGGGAAATTGCAATACTTGGACTCCTTTGTTGAAATCGACAACCTACTGGAGCGTATGTCGCTTATCCGCGAATATTTTGGCAATGAGATTAATGTAGGTATTGATTTCCATGGGCGTGTACATAAGCCAATGGCCAAAATTCTGGTGAAAAAATTGGAAGAATTTAATCCATTGTTTATCGAGGAGCCTTTACTTTCCGAAAACTTCGAGGGAATTGTTGAGCTTGCTAAAAGCACCGCTATACCCATTGCACTAGGAGAACGTCTATTTTCGCGATGGGATTTTAAGAAAGTACTGGAATCTGGGGTTGTGGACATTATCCAACCGGATCTATCGCATGCAGGAGGGATTACAGAATGTAGAAAGATTGCTGCAATGGCCGAAGCATACGATGTTGCCTTAGCTCCGCATTGTCCCTTGGGGCCAATTGCTTTGGCGGCCTGTCTCCAGATCGATGCAGTGAGCTATAATGCCGCAATACAAGAACAGAGTCTGGGGATTCATTATAATGAATCTAATGATTTGCTTGACTATATTAAGAATCCGGAGATTTTTAATTATCAAGATGGAATGGTATCTATTCCCATGGGTAGTGGCCTCGGGGTAGAGGTCAACGAAGAATATGTGCAGGCAATGGAAAAGGTTGGTCATAACTGGCATAATCCTGTCTGGCGGCACAGAGACAATTCAATTGCAGAATGGTAAAAATAAAGTTATGCGTTTTTTAGAAAAAATTAAAAAAGGAGAATCGGTACTGGGACCTTTCTCCAAGACATCAGATCCTTCGATGATCGAGGCTATGGGCTACGCCGGTTTCGACTTTATCATCATCGATCTGGAACATGGACCAAATACTGTGCTGAATGCGCAAAATCTTATCCGCGCCGCTGAGGTGTCGGGGACTTTTCCGGTAATTAGGGTTGCAGACAATACCGCGACTGATATAGGAAAAGCATTGGATATCGGCGCTAAAGGCGTGCAGGTCCCACAGATAACAACTGCGGAGGAAGCGCGTGCCGCTGTATCTCACGCTAAATTCTCACCGCTGGGGATGCGTGGAGTATGCCGATTTGTACGTGCGGCAGAATTTTCGAATAAAGATCGATTTGCTTATTTTCAGGAAGCAAACGCGCAATTTCTGATTTTACAGCTTGAAGGACAAGAGGCCATAGCGAATTTTGAAGATATCATTTCTGTTGAAGGTATTGATGTGATTTTTCTGGGGCCATATGATCTATCACAGGCCCTAGGGGTGAGTGGTCAGATCAATCACCCACTTGTGCTGGAAAAAATGCAATATGTAATTGAAAAATGTAAATCTAAAAATATTAAATCGGGTGTTTTTACCGATAAGATCCAAGATGCCAAGAGATGGCTCGATCTGGGAGTTGATTATATTTCATTTTCGGTCGATGTTGGAATTATTCAGGAGGCAAGCAAAACCATTATTCATCAGCTTTCGACCTGATCAACACGCTCAATTATCTGACAAGTGAAGAGAGACTTATTAGTCTCTCTTTTTTATTGTTTTTCATGAAGAAATAAAAACGAATTGCGCAATTGACTTGCAATAGTTAGATCAGGATGTATTTCATTGATATTAAATAGGCTAGAGCCTACACCAACCGCTGAAGCACCATTGCTGAACCAGCTGCTGAGATTTGATGGTTCTAGCTTTACGCCTCCGGTGACCATAAACTGGACATCTGGAAATAGGGGCTTTACCGCTTTTAGGAAATTAGGGCCTAATACATCTCCAGGAAAAAGTTTTATTAGTGGAACGCCACATCTCACGGCTAAGTTTATTTCAGTCGGTGTCATGCATCCTGGGATCCACAGCTTTCCTTTTTCTGTGCTCACGGCAGCAATTTGTGGATCAATAATTGGACTTACTATAAAATCGGCACCTTCATCCAAAAAAATGTGTGCCTCTTCCGGAGATTTTATTGTCCCCATTCCTAAAATCATATCCGCTTTTTTATTGGATTTTAACTTATTGAAATTTTCCAAAGCTTTTGGGCCACGGTTTACAAATTCAAAAACCCGGACACCTCCCTCGTAGCACTGTTGTAAAATATCAAGGCATCGTACTGGATCCTCATCATAAAAAATAGGGATGATCGGATTTTCTGTTATTTTATCTAGTATTTTTTGCATAATGTGAATTTTATAATTTAATGAAATCGCCCTTTACAAACAATTTATCAAAGCCAATTTTAGTGGCAAAATCAATTACGTGCTGTTCGGGTTGGTCGCTGGAAATCGCCGCAATTAATCCGGCCATAAATGCATCTCCACTCCCTATTCTATCGATGAGTGATCTTGTTTCATAAGTTGTGGAGACAAAATGGTCGGAAGTTGTATGATAGGTCGCATAAAAGAGGTTGTGGTTGACGTCTTCCATAAAACGGAAAGTATTTGCAATATGTTTACATCGGGGGTAATTGTCAAAGATTTCTTTTGAAATTTTTTTTGCGTGCGCAAAGTACTCCTCTTTAGGGGTGTTGTTGTCAAAGTGTGCTTCTATTTTTGTCCCCAGCATCTTATTGGCAGCCCAAATATTACCCATTATTACATCTACATATTTTAATAGTTCGGGCATGACTTCAATGGGTTCTTTGCCATATTGCCACAATTTACTCCGATAGTTAAGGTCAACGGATATTTTCATTCCTTTTTTGCTGGCAAATTTTAGCGCTTCAAGACATACCTCTGCCAATGTAGGATTTAATGCTGGTGTTAAGGCCGTGAAATGGAACCAGGTTATATTATCAAATATGGTTTCCCAATCGATGCTACCTACTTGAATCTGACTAAATGATGAATACTTTCGGTCATAAATCACTTCACCATTGCTCAGGCCATTCGCCGAGAGAAGCATATAGCTTCCGAGTCGATCTCCCTGAAAAAGTATTTGGGAAGTATCTACTCCATAATCAGTTAAAATTTGCTGAATTTCAAGGGTCATAGAGTTTCTTGGCATAGCAGTTACATAACAGGTCGGGATTTTGAGCTGTGCTAAGGCCGCAGCCACGTTGGCTTCGGAGCCCCCCGGATAGACGTTCAGATTATTTTGTTCAAAAAATCCTTTAGATGTGGATTGGAGTCGTATCAATAGTTCTCCAAAACATAAGATCCTGTGGTTGGACATAGTACAATGTATAGTCATCATTAATGGTTAAAAATTCAAGATATGCTGGTATTAACCTCACGTTGAGCGGCTGGCATGGGGAAATTTATGACAAAATATAAAAACCATACTACCGCTTTTGAATTAGTGTTAAGTATTAATAGCTTTTAAAGTTATTGTCTTGATTTTACATTAAGATGTATAATAGTAGCTAGTTAATGGACTTTTTTATTATCAGTTTTTACACTATCTCGATAATGAAGAGGGGAAACACCCATATGTTCCTTAAATAGCCTGGAAAAATAATATTGGTCGTCAAACCCCAGTTCAAATGAAATGATTGAAACTCTTTTTTCGGTGAACTGTAGCTGATAGCAGGCCTTTTGAATCTTGAGATGATTCAGGTACTCAATGGGCGAATAACCTGTTCTGTTCCTAAAGAGTTTACTGAAATGAGAAACAGATAGATTGCTATTGTCCGCAATTTCCTTTAGACCAATCCTATTACCGATATTATCCTGCAAAAATGAAATAGATTTATCAACTACATCCGTATCTGTATTGTCTATGTTTTTGAATAAATCAGGAAAAAGGTAACCACTGAAAAAATTTGGAAGGCTCATAGAAATATATTTGACAATTTCCTTACTGTAACCTTTCTGCAATAATCTGCAGTAACGGTTGAATATATTCACCATTTCGCCTTCAAAAGTCAATTTGTTATGTTCATTTTGAACTTTCTTATAGATTTCTCCAATAATTAAAGAGGTATGGCTCCCATAGAAGTGCATCCAATATATTGTCCAGGGCATATTGATGTTTGCATGATAAAAATGAGGAATGTTTGCGGGAATCAAGATAAATTCATTTGCCTCTAAAAGGTATTCTTTCTTGTCGATTTTTACGACTCCGCTACCGCCTACGCAATGTAAGAGTATGTGCTCAGCACAACCGTTCGGTCGGTCACAATAGTGGTTTTTAGCCTTGGGATAATAGCCTATATCAGTAAGGTAGAACGAATTAAACTGCTGGTCTTTGATATTTTCTTTTATGATCAGTGGAGGGATTACAATCCTAACCTGACCTTCAAAACCTTCTAATTTTTCAACACTTTCCATATATCAATATTTTGGGTAAAAACCTCTTATTTATAGAAAAATTATTCTGGATGGATTACGGAGTACTATTCGGTTTACTAATTTTTCGAAGTTTAATAGGTGACTCATAAACCATAAAAACAATCTGAAATAGCTTTTGAAAATAGAGTTTTTTTTTTGTTTTTGGAAATATTCTGCTAAAATTCTTGCTGGCTCAAGTACCCACAATAGGATACCATGCAAGAAAAAAAGAACCTGAATACAAAAATTGAAGGGGTGAGTTCATTTTCTAATCAATAATTCCATTTTAACAATAATATAGTCTATTTCCAGGTTTCAAAAACAATCTACCTTTCAACCTGAATAACTAGGGAATTTATTAAACCAAATGAAATGACTAAAACCAAAATTAAACCAAGTTGGGGTATCCTTGGTACACTATTAACTATTCTGTTATATTTTTCATTTGCCATGCAGGTCCTCGGACAGCAAGGTGCTACGATTAATGTAAAGGGGACTGTCAAGGACAGTCTTGATAACCCAGTTTCAAATGTAAGCATAAGACTTGTTGGAGGAAAAATAGCAGCTTCCTCGGATAGGTTAGGCAATTTCACAATAGATGTACCAGCACAGGCAAGTTTACTGTTTAGTAGTGTTGGGTACAAAGAAATGACGGTTTCTGTTGCCAATAGATCATTGCTCAACATAAAGCTGGCGTCTACAAATATTGGACTGGATGAGGTTGTTGTCGTGGGAACCTCTATGAAACAAAAAGATCTTACTGGCGCAGTAGCGAGTTTAGGGGAATCTGCGCTGAATGAAAGACCAGTAACTAGTGTCAATGAAGCTTTACAGGGAAAAGCTGCCGGGGTTTTTATTCAGAATAATCCACAACCCGGCGGAGATGCCAGTATAAAGATCAGGGGAAATAATTCAATGCAGTATGGCGGAAATCCAATTTATGTCGTGGATGGGATCATCATGGAGTCTGATTTTAATATGCTTAACTTAAATGATGTCACCTCTGTGAATGTTTTGAAGGATGCATCTTCCACCGCACTTTATGGCTCGCGCGGCGCACAAGGCGTCGTAGTCATAACAACAAAAAAAGGTAGCAAGGGGGAAGGACAGATCAGTTACGATACTTGGGTTGGCTTTCAAAACTTTTCTAATACAGATCTCACTTTGGGAGCCAAGGATATCTATGAATTACGAATTGACGCACTTGAGAATGCCGAATCAGTGGGCGGAAAATTTTACAAAAATAATCCAGGCGCAAGTAGAAAGGATTTTATTGATAAAGAACTTTTCGGCCCGGGTAAAATGTGGTTTGCCGATTACGAGAAAGAAAGTTACAGTCAGGGAAGATCTTACAATTGGCTTGATGCAGTGACACGTACCGCAATTGAAAACAACCATTCACTTGCTTTTTCCGGAGGTAATGACAAGGGATCTTTTTATTTGAGTTTTGGCTACAATAATAAACAAGGTCTGGTTAAAACATCAAATTATAAAAGGTATTCCGGCCGTCTCAATGTTGAAAGGACGATAAAACCCTGGTTAAAAGTCGGAACCAACACTTCTTTTACGGCCACCAAGGATGATTACGTAGATGGAAAAGTATTTCAGGTTGCACAAAATGCCAATCCGCTTTTGCCCATCAATCAAGATTCGTTGATTTTAGCCTGGGGTAATAATTGGGATGTAAACCTCGAAAATCCGTTGAATACCATGCGCATAGATAAAGATCGTTTTAGAAATAAGCTATTATCAGCAAACTATGTGAATATTTCTCCAATTGCAGGCCTTAATATACGGTCAACTTTTTCAATGGATTTACTACAGAGTAAATATTATGAGTATATTCCAAGTGATATTCAGCAAGCTAAGAGAGATTCTTACAGGGGAAAAGCAAGCCATAATTTTAATCATAACAATAATTTCCAATGGGATAATTCAATATCCTACAGCAAGAATTTGGGTGTACACCATATTGATGGCATGGTTGCGACCAATTTCAGCCAAAATTCCAGTGATTATACAAACGTGACTGCCCGTGATTTTCCGATAGATGATTTCGGATACTATAATCTTGGTGCAGCATATGACAAGTTAAATTTCTCCTTGGGATCCGATTTTATTACCTCCAAGATTATGTCCTATGTAACACGCTTCAATTATAATTATGATAATAAGTATTACGCTACGGTCACGGGCCGGTACGACGGGTCTTCCAAATTTCCGAAAGGGAAACAGTGGGGATTATTTCCCTCGGTAGCACTAGCCTGGGATATTTCGCAAGAGTCATTTTTAAAAGATAATGCCACAGTCAATCTGCTTAAGCTACGTCTTGGGTATGGACAAGTTGGAAATCAACGAATTCCAGATTATGCTTTCTATAGTTTATATTATCCTTCATATACATCTGGCAATGTGATATTTAATTCAAACGGTCAACGGGGTACGACAGATTTAACCTGGGAAAAACAAAAACAGCTTAATGTAGGTATTGATGCCTCATTTTTTGACAAGAGGATTAATCTGACAGCAGAATACTTTAATATTGTTAATTCTAACTTATTGATGCGAAGGTCTTTGTCGACATTGACAGGTTATAACTCAGCCATAGTCAACATTGGTGAGATGACAAATAAGGGGATGGAGTTTACACTAGATGCTAAAATACTCAACCAAAATGATTTCAGATGGAATTTAGGTGCAAATATTTCTTTTGATAAAAATAAGATCACAAAATTATTTGGTGATGTAGATGCTGTTTACAATTTTGGTGGGTTTTCCGGCACGGATATCCAAAGGGAAGGAAATTTCTTCTTGGGACAGTCTTTAAATACAATCTATATGTTGGAGTTTGACCGTATTATTCAGGAATCCGATATGCCTTATGTCAACAGTTTAGATCTACCGGGTAAAAAGTTGCAACCAGGCGATATCTTACCGAAAGATCAGCAGGGGGCAGGGTTGCCGGGGAATGGTATTATCGATCAAAATGATCGCGTGATTGTGGGCAAAAAAGATCCAAAATTCTATGGTGGGTTTTCGTCGAATTGGGCATACAAGAATTTTGCTTTGAATGCGGTTTTTGTCTATAGTTATGGCGCCAAAGCCTTAAGCGGATTTTACGAGGGACTTATGTCGGGAACAGGTTATGGAGCTGCACATAAGGATATGTTAGATCGTTGGACAACAGATAATCCGAGTACGACTATCCCGAGAGCAAATTATGACAATTCCTTGCGATTTGGTAGTGGTGAAACATCTTGGGGAGTACAGAACGCTTCCTTCCTGCGTTTGGCAACACTTTCTCTAGCATATGATTTTCCAAAGGTCTTATTAAAAACGGTAGGCTTGCATAGTCTTAGACTGAATGTTTCGGGAAATAATTTATTTAATATCACCAAGTATAAAGGCTATGATCCCGAAAACGGCGATTGGTATCCAACTGCGAGAACCTTTGTCATTGGTTTAAATGTTGGCCTGTAATTATAACTGTAAAAAGAAATCGATGAATAATAAAATATTAAAATCAGTATCATTAGCCCTGATGGCTTTGTTACTTAATGGCTGTTCGCTAAATGAAACACCCAAAACAGCACTGACAGAGGAACAGGTTTATGGAGACGAAGAAAACATTAAACTACTCCTGTCAGGTTTATATACACAATGGCGAAATACCAAACAAGATCGTGGCGGATTTATGTTCAATTTAGGGACTGATGAGGCCAAACAGGGCAGTCAGCAAATGCGGGAAAGTAGCGTCCAAGGATCATTGGATACCTATAGCTCCGGTTTAAACGCTGCAAATACTTCCTTGACCGAACAGTGGAATAAACGCTGGCCAGTAATAACAGCTGCGGCAAAAGCTGTCTTTTACGCCAAAACACCATCCTTACAGGCGCAAGCTCGCTTTATCAGAGCAACGCTGAACTTCGAACTTGTGATGCTATGGGGACCTATCCCCATTATTGACCTTAATCAAATGCGGGAGGCCCGCCAGCCTGAAAAAGATGTGTTTGAACTTATTATTGAAGACCTTGAATTTGCAAGTAAAAATCTCGCTGAAAGTCAAACAGATAAAAAGATACCCACCAAAGGAGCTGCCTTGGCCTTGTTGGGGAAAGTTTATTTATCTGCTCCCGCAGCAACAGGACTTCGTGACTATGAAAAGGCCATGGATTGCTTTGATCAAGTTATCCCGAAATATCAGCTGGTAGAAAACTATTCAGATCTTTTTAACACGACGACTAATCAAAACAATAGTGAATCTATCTATGCTTTTCAATTTATCAATATTTCACCTGATAACAATATGGCGCAACATCATGCTGGGTCGAGAGCTGTTGCTGATTTAGATGGCAATTGTTACTTCGGTGGATACGATCTTATTATGCCTACTGCATATTATTATAATGATAAGTCAAAGGGCGGAATTTGGGAGCCCGGAGATAAGCGTAAGCTAGGTAGTATAAGATATGATTTTACACTTCCGGATGGACGAGTACCTAAAATTACCTGGACGGGGCAGCAGGATGAGCTGGAGCCACATACCAAAAAATTTGAAGATATACGCACACAAGGAAAGCAAAATTTTTGGTATTCGGGTGGGTTGATTTACTATCTTCGACTGGCTGACATTATTCTTTGTAAGGCCGAATGCCTAAACGAACTGGGGCGAACAGAGGAGGCCGTGCAGCTTATTAACAATACCGTTAGGAAACGTGCATTTAAGGGCAATATACCTGCAGAATATCGTTGGACAGGGCTAGGTAAGGAACAATTGCGCGAGTCTATCATGGATGAGCGGATGCGTGAACTGGGTTTTGAGGGATGGCGGAGGATGGATTTGATCCGAACAGGAAACTTAGTGAAGTACGTTTCACAACGCAATCCATGGGCGAAGGAAAGCGGTTCTATAAAGGAGTTCCACAATCGTTACCCAATTCCGGAATCAGAAATAAAACAAAACGATCAGATCAATGAATCAGATCAAAATCCCGGATATCAGTAATTAAAAGCTGTATTGGAATAAAAAAGGTCGAATTATATTCGACCTTTTTTTTTGTGCATTTTCTAGGGGAAAAAATATACGCTATATACCTATAGTGATAAAATAATCCATCAATACCGTCAGATCGTTCATTCTAGGCGCAAGTATAATTGGATAAATTTGAATTAACAGGATTGTGTTAATTTCCTATTTGAAATAACAAGATAATAACCAATTTTGAGCTTTTCATCTGAGCACTGTGAGCAATCAATAGGTAGCTTAATGGGAAGGATTTATGACCAATGAAATAACCAATTAACAAATTATGAAGCCAATTTATTATTATTTGAGTTGTATTTGTCTTCTTATGTTACTTCAGATACAATCTCGGCATCTGTTTGCACAAACAAACAAATTTACGCTTACAGGTTCCGTCTCTGATTCACTAGGAAGACAGATAGAAGGTGTCAGTGTCAGTATCAAAGGAACTGGCGGGAGACAGACCCGAACCGATCAAAATGGTAATTTTGTTCTGGAGGTAAACGTAGGATCAACCTTAACTTTTTCTTTTGTCGGCTACACAAGTGTTACTGTGGAAGTGAAGGACCGTAACCCCCTGAATGTTGTGCTGGTCACTAGTGCCCGAGAGGTTGACGAAGTCGTTGTTACGGCCTTTAGTCAGAAGCAGCGCAAGGAAGCAGTTGTAGGATCAGTAACGTCGGTAGAACCGGGGAAGCTCAAGATCCCAGCAAGTAACCTTACCAATGCGCTTGCTGGCCAGATTGCCGGAGTCATTGGTTTCCAACGTTCCGGGCAGCCCGGACAAGATAATTCGCAATTTTTTATTCGAGGTGTTACGACGTTCGGATACCGTACGGAACCCCTGATTCTAATTGATAACGTTGAATTATCAACAAATGATTTGGCACGCCTTAATGTTGACGATATAGCCAGTTTTGTCATTCTCAAAGATGCAAGTGCAACTGCACTTTATGGGGCAAGAGGAGCAAACGGAGTTATTTTAGTCAGTACAAAAGAAGGAAAGGAAGGTCGCGCGAAGATTAATTTCCGTTCGGAGCTTTCCTTATCACAATCCGCGCGCACTATTAAATTGAGTGATCCTCTGAATTATATGCGTCTTTACAACGAAGCATCGCTTACCAGGGATCCTTCATTGCCCTTACCTTTCAGTCCCACAAAGATTAGCAATACAGAGGCTACAATGAAAGGGGATGAGGGAAGTAATCCTTTTGTTTATCCGGCTGTAGATTGGCTAGATATGCTATTTAAGAAAAACGCAATGACTCATCGCAACAATATCAGTGTGAGCGGCGGTGGAAATGTCGCCCGATATTTTATAGCTGGTAGTTATAATCAGGATTATGGTGTACTTAAGACTGACGTAAGAAACAATAACAAGAATAATGTTAATTTTAAAAATTATCAGCTTCGATCTAATGTCAATGTAAACCTCACGAAAACGACAGAACTAATTGTCCGTCTTTCTGGTAATTTTAGTGAATATAAAGGGCCAATTACTGCCGATGGATCTTTTGCATCGGATTTATATAATGTAGCTATGCATACAAGCCCCGTATTGTTTCCTGCATTCTACGAACCGGACGAAGCCAATATGAACACGAAACATATCTTATTCGGTAACAATGGGACAGCGGGCGGTACCAATGACAACAGCATCCTGTACAACAATCCATATGCCCATTTACTACGCGGTCAAAAAAGATCTTCGGAATCCAGGCTTTCTGCACAATTTGAATTGAACCAAAATCTGCAATTTTTGACGGAAGGGTTGAAATTTAGGGGGCTATTTAACACAAATAGATATTCTTACTTTGACTCCCAATTGGCATATAATCCATTCTATTACAATATTAATACGTATGATGACCAAAGCAATACCTATAGTCTGTTATGGTTGAATCCCAGGCCTACTGGTAATAATGTTGCTACGGAATATTTAAATTATAACAGGGGAGAGCCCAATGCAAATACATTTATGTATCTGCAAACAGCTTTGGATTACAGCCGTACTTTTGGGGCACATGGAATAAGTTCAACCCTGATAGGGACAATGCAAGAAACGGTATATTCGAGTTCCAAGGACCCAAAAACAGGTCAATATACCCTACCGTATTCACTGCCATTCAGAAATATGGGGCTGGCGGGTCGCTTGACATACTCCTATAAAAACAGATATTTTACAGAATTCAATTTCGGATACAATGGGTCTGAACGCTTTTCTAAAGAACATCGATTTGGATTCTTTCCCACAATTGGTGCATCATGGGTGGTATCAAATGAAGATTTCTGGAATAAAGACGGGCTGTTCAATAAGTTGAAAATTCGGGCGAGCCACGGCTTGGTCGGAAATGATGCCATTGGGAATCAACGTTTCTTTTACTTATCCGATGTTGAGCTTGCAAATGGGCCTAACTGGGCCCAATTTGGATTCGCCAATCAATATGAACGAAAAGGTGTTTTTATCCGGAGCTACCAAAATAACAACATTACCTGGGAGACTTCCCGTCAGACAAATTTGGCCGTTGAAGCCAGTTTATTTAAGGGGCTGAATATTATTGCAGAAGTCTATAAAAACCACAGGTATGATATCTTGAGGGACCGTTATATCCCATCAACTGAGGGCCTCGAATCTACAGTAAGTACAAATTTGGGGAAGGTAGATTCCAAGGGTATTGATCTTTCGGCGGATTATTCCAAAAGTTTTAGTAATGGGCTATGGGCCTCATTCCGTGGTAACTTTACTTTTGCCAGAAACAAATACAGTTACCTTGAGGAACCAAATTACGCCGAAAAATGGCGCCAATTTATTGGACAGCCAATAAGCAGGCAGTACGGATATATCGCCGAACGTCTTTTTGTTGATGATCAGGAGGCTGCGAGCTCTCCGCTGCAGTCCATGAAAGTGCAGGATGAGTGGGGAAATACAATTCAGGGGATCTTGCCTCAAGGTGGTGATATAAAGTATCGTGATATGAACGGTGATGGTGTTGTTGATAACTTAGATATGGTCTTTATGGGGTATCCGACAACTCCTGAAGTAGTGTATGGTTTTGGTTTCTCCACCGGATATAAGGGCTTTGATTTCTCCGCGTTCTTTCAAGGACAGACCCGCGTTTCCCTTTTTATAGATCCTTGGCGTACGAGCCCATTTGTACAGAGTCCACAAAAGTATATTTATGGTAACACCCAGGTATTGCAAGAGTTTGCAGATAGTCACTGGTCAGAGGAAAATCAAAACCTATATGCGCAGTATCCGAGGTTCGGTACCAATGTAACTTCTATCGCCAACAATTTACAGACCAGTAGCTGGTGGCTGCGTGACGCTAGTTTTCTTCGACTAAAATCAGTGGAGATCGGGTATTCGCTACCTTCTAAAGCTGCGCAGAAATTAAAAATGGAAAGCTTTAGGATCTATATTAGTGGTCTCAACCTATATACCTTCAGCTCATTTAAACTATGGGATCCAGAACAGGGAGGAAATGGCTTCGCTTATCCGTTACAGCGTGTCTTCAATATAGGCATTAATATTAACTTTTAAATCACTTCAGATATTATGAAAAAAATACATCTATCTGTTTTATTTATAGCATTTTCGATGTCCTCTATGTTGACATCATGTTCCAAATACCTGGATATCGTACCGGACAATGTTGGTACTTTGGACTATGCTTTTCGCAACCGGAATGAAGCTGAGAATTATCTTTTCGGCTGCTACTCAACCATGCAGAAATTTTCTGAC